>NZ_JBFIIG010000104.1:0-14798 GCF_041601375.1 Pseudomonas sp.
GAGGGGCTGGGCGGCACCCCGCTTTAGCCGCGACAACAACTCTTGAAAGCGCGCCGCTAAAGCGCCTCCCACGCCGTTGCGCCATGACGAAGCTCGCGGCCAACAACGCTTTCCGGATTTCATTCCGGGCTACGGAACTGTTAACCCCTCTCGAACCCCGGATTTTCGATCAACACTGCCATACCCTGGCCGCCACCGATGCAGGCGGCGGCGATGCCGTAGCGCTGGTTGGCCGTGCGCAGTTGTCGGGCCAAACTCAAGGTCAGGCGCAAGCCGGTGGCGGCCAGCGGATGGCCGAGGGCGATGGAGCCGCCCTGCCGGTTGAGGCGCTGCGGGTCGAGCTGCAATTCGCGCTGCACCGCCAGCACCTGGGCGGCCTGGGCTTCGTTGATCTCGAAGCGGGCGATATCGGCCAGGCGCAGGCCGCTACGCGCCAGCAACAGGCGGATCGCCGGCGCCGGGCCGATGCCCATCAGCTCAGGCGCCACGCCGACCACCGCCGTCGCCAGCAGCCGCGCCAACGGCGTGCGCCCCGCCGCCGCACTGACCGATCCAACCAGGGCCGCCGCCGCACCGTCGACCACCGCGCAACTGTTGCCGGCGGTCTGCACGCCGCCGGCATGGATCGCACGCAGACGCGATAAAGCCGCCAGGCTGGTCGAGCGCGGATGGCTGTCCTGGGCGAGCGACTCGACACCTCGCGGCAAGGCGATGCCGCGCGGCTGATAGCCGTCCAGCTCGAAGGATTCGCTGTGCACACTGACGATTTCATCGGCGAACACGCCCTCGCCCTGCGTCGCCAGCGCCGCCTCGAAACTGCGCAAGGCATAGGCGTCGGCGTCCTCGCGAGCGATGCCATAGCGCCGCGCCAGATTCTCCGCGGTGCCGATCATATCGATGCCCGCAGCCGGATCGAACAGCGCCTCCCAGAGGAAATCCTTGAACTCCACCCCAGCGCCGAGACGGAAGCCGCCACGGTGGGTGTAGGCGGCAATCGGGTTGCGCGACATCGATTCGCTGGCAACGCACAAGGCCAACTGGGCGCGCCCGGCGGCGATCTGCTCGCCGGCCTGGCGCAGCAGCTCGAAACCGGTGCCGCAGATGCGCTGCACGCCCAAGGCGGGCACCGCCTGCGGCACGCCGCTGTACAGGCCGATATGACGCGGCAGCAGGTAGGCATCGAAACTCGCCTGGGCCACGCAACCGGCCAGTACGCTATCCACCGCCACAGGATCGATGGCGGCACGGCGCAACACCTCGCGGCCGACCTTGATCCCCAGGTCGGTCGGCGAAACCAGGCCCAGGGCACCGCCGTAGTCGCACCAGGGCGTGCGCACGGCCTCGAGGATCGCGACGTCGTCGAACGCCGAATAGAGGCCATCGCCCATGCTCAGCGCTCCGCTGTCACACGCTGCGGATCCGCACCCTGATAGAGGGTTTCGATTCGCTCGGCGCGGCAACTGAGGATCACCCGCTGGTTGAGCGAGCCCTTGTCGGTGACCTCGCCCTTGTCCAGCGAGGGCGGCTCGCTCATCAGGCAGGCCCAGGCCACGCGCGAGGCGCTGCCGGTGGCATGCTGGTTGAGGTGCTCGAGCAATTCGCCGAGCCAGGCCCGTACCCGCGGTGCGGCCAGCACCTGCTCGGCGCTGGCGTCGCCCGGCAAACCGGCCAGTTCGCGGCAGGCCGGCAACTGCGGAAACACCAGCAGGCCGATGCATTCGCGGTCCGGTGCGGTCACCACCACATCCTGGATATAGGGCGCGCCAGCCATGATCACCCGCGTGCGCAACGGGCCGACGCTGACGAATACCCCGGTATTGAGCTTGAAGTCCTCGGCGATGCGGCCATCGAACATCAGGCCCCATTCCGGGTGCTCGGGGTCGGCCAGTTTCAGCGCATCGCCGGAGCAGTAGAAGCCCTCTTCGTCGAACACCGCCGCGCTCTGCTCGGGCGCACGCCAGTAGCCCGGCATCACATGGGGGCCGCTGAAACGCCCTTCGAGCTTGCCGTCGACCGGCACCAACTTGACCTCGCAGCCCGGCGCCGGCAGGCCGACATAGCCGGCCATCGACAGCGGCCCGGTGGTGAAGGTGCAGGACGGTGCGGTTTCGGTCATGCCGATGCCCGCCATCATGCGGATACGTTCGCCGCAATGCGCCTCGGCCACCGCGTCGAGGCGATTCCAGACCGCCTGGGACAACCCGGCGCCGGCGAAGAAGAACAGCTTGATCCGGGCGAAGAAGGTCTCGCGCAGCTCGGCATCCACCTCTAGGGCGGCAACCAGCTCCTCCCAGCCCTTGGGCACGGTGAGGTAGGCGGTCGGCGAAATCTCGCGCAGGTTGCGCAGGGTCTCGGCGAAATGCTGCGGCGTCGGCTTGCCGTCGTCGATATACAGGGTGCCGCCGTTGTACAGCACGATGCCGACGTTATGGCTGCCGCCGAAGGTGTGATTCCACGGCAGCCAGTCGACCAGTACCGGCGGCGCCTCGCCGAACACCGGGAAGGTCTGCAGGAGCATCTGCTGGTTGGCGCAAAGCATGCGCTGAGTGGTGATCACCGCCTTGGGCAGCTTGGTCGAGCCGCTGGTGAAGAGGAATTTGGCGATGCTATCGGGGCCGGTCGCGGCAAAGGCCGCATCCGCCTCATCGCAGGCCTCGGTCCCGAGCAGGCTGGCGAACGAGCGGCACTCGCGCCCCGCCACTTCGCCTGCGGTCAGCAGCAACGGCGTGGCGGCCGGTATCACCGCTTCGATGGCCCGGACGAAGGCCTGGCCATCGGCGGCGAACACCAACCCCGGCTGCAGCAGCGTGCAGATGTGCTGCAGCTTGGTGTAGTCCTGGGCCACCAGCGAATAGGCCGGCGACACCGGGCAATAGGGCACGCCGATATACAGGGCGGCGCAGGCCAGTTGCAGGTGCTCGAGGTCATTGCCGGACAGAATCAACAGCGGCCGCTCGACCGACAGATCAAAATCCAGCAGCCCCTGGGCGATGCTGCGCACCCGCCCGAGCATCTCGGCATAGCTGATGCGCTGCCACTCGCCATCGGCGCCGCGACGGGCGATAAAGGTCTGCTCGGGACGTTCTTCGGCCCAGCGCAGCAGGCGATCGAGCAGGCGCTGCGGATACGCCTGCAGTGGCTCCAGCGCCTGCATATACAGTTCCTGCCCGACCTGGCGCAGTTGCACCGCCGGCATGCCGATCGATACCGGCCGATAGGCAGGCTCGACGTGACCGCTAGATTGGCTATTCACCTGTGAAACTCCTCAGCAAAGCATTCCCGGACTGCCGGCCGCCCCACCCTAGGGTGGCTGGCCGGGCCCGAGTCGATTGTTCTTGTCGTGTTGCTTGCCTGTTAAGGATCTGCTGCCGCCGGTCGGCGCAGAAAATCCTGCGCAGGTTCATATCGGGTAATGGCGCGGCCCGTTCTGAATGGTCACCCAGCGCAACTGGGTGAAGAAATCGATCGACGCCTTGCTGCCGAAGCTGCCGTAACCGCTGGCCTTGACCCCGCCGAAGGGCATCTGCGCCTCGTCGTGCACGGTCGGGCCGTTGATATGGCAGATACCCGACTCGACCCGTTGCGCCAGCACCAGGGCGCGCGACACATCGCGACTGAAGATCGCCGCCGACAGGCCGAACTCCGAGTCGTTGGCCAGGCGCAGCAACTCTTCGTCGCCCGCGCCGCGCAGCACCACCGCCACCGGGCTGAAGGATTCCTCATGGTACAGGCGCATGTCCGCGGTGACGCCATCGAGCAGGGTCGCCTGCATGATGCTGCCGTCCAACTGGCCGCCGGTGACCAGGCGCGCGCCCTTGGCCACGGCATCGTCGATCAGCGCCTTGATCCGCTGGCCAGCCGACACATCGATCAACGAACCGAGCAGCGAGGCGCCATCCTGCGGATCGCCGGCACGCAAGCTGGCAACTTTATTCGCCAATTTCTCGACGAAGGCATCGGCCACCTTGGCATCGACCACCAACCGCTCGGTGGACATGCAGATCTGCCCCTGATTGAAGTAGGCGCCAAAGGCCGCGGCCTCTACCGCCGCATCCAGGTCGGCATCGTCCAGCACCAGCAACGGCGCCTTACCACCCAGCTCCAGCAACGCCGGCTTCAGGTGCCGCGCAGACAGTTCGCCGACGATCCGCCCGACATGGGTGGAGCCGGTGAAATTCACCCGGCGTACCGCCGGGTTGGCGATCAGCCGGGCGACGATGGCCGGCGCATCTTCCGGCGCATTAGTGATCACGTTGACCACGCCATCGCCGAGGCCAGCATCCTGCAATACCTGGCCGATCAGCCGGTGCACTGCAGGGCTCAGCTCGGACGCCTTGAGCACCACAGTATTACCGCAGGCCAACGGCATCGCCAGCGCCCGGGTGCCGAGGATCACCGGCGCGTTCCAGGGCGCGATGCCGAGCACCACGCCGCAGGGTTGGCGCAGGGCCATGGCGAAGCTGCCGGGCACGTCGGACGGGACCACCTCGCCATAAATCTGCGTGGTCATCGCCGCTGCCTCGCGCAGCATGCCGGCGGCCAGGTGCACGTTGAAGCCGTACCAGTTGGCCATCGCCCCGGTCTCACCGGCCAGCGCGAGGAACTCGGGAGCCCGCGCCGCCATTTGCTCGGCGGCCTTGAGCAGGCGCGCGCGCCGCTCGTTGGGCGCCAATGCGGCCCAGGCCGGGAACGCCGCCTGCGCCGCGGCCACGGCGGCATCGGCATCTTCCAGGGTGGCAGCGGCGACCCGCGACACCACTTCTCCGGTCACCGGATTGCAGCGCTCGAACACGCGACCATCGGCAGCCGGTCGCGACTCACCGCCAATCAGCAAAGGCACCTCGAACATGGGGAATTCCTCTTGTTGTGCTTGTTCAAATCGATCGCCGTAGCGAGAGCGTCTCCAGGCGTTCGCGTAATGTCAGCAGCGGGCGCCTGGGGACGGGTCGCAATAGCCGAGTATTAGCGCTTGTAGGCCTGCAGACCCGGCTTAATGCTCTTCTCGTCGAGGAACTGCTTCATGCCCTGCTCGCGGCCGCCTTCGGTGTCGAGCAGGCGCGACTGGTCGAGCTTGGCGTACAGGTAATCCTCGTTCTGCTCCCAGGTCAGTTCGCGGCAGCGCTTGAAGCCGATCTTCGCCGCACGCAGCACCACCGGGTTCTTCTCCAGCAGGTTGCGCGCCAGCTCGATGGTGGTCTCGCGCAGTTGCGCCAGCGGCACGCTCTCGTTGACCAGGCCCATCTGCGCGGCTTTCTGCCCGTCGAAGGTCTTGCCGGTCATGATGTAGTACAGCGACTGGCGGTGGCCGACGGTATCGGCCATGGCCTTGCTCACCAGGTTGCCCGGCGGGATGCCCCAGTTGATTTCCGACAGGCCGAAGGTCGCCTCGTCGGCGCAGATCGCCAGATCGCAGGCCACCAGCGGGCTGAAGCCGCCACCGAAGCACCAGCCATTGACCATGGCGATGGTCGGCTTGGTGTACATGCGCAGCAGCTTCCACTGCCATTGCGAAGCTTCGCGGCGGATCTTCTCCTGGAGGATTTCCGGGCCGGCGTCGATTTCGCGGAAGTATTCCTTCAGGTCCATGCCCGCGGTCCAGGCTTCGCCGGCACCGGTCAACACCAGCACGCCGGCCTCGGGATCCTGCTCCAGGGTTTCCAGCACCTCGACCATTTCGCGGTTCAGGGTCGGGCTCATGGCGTTGCGCTTTTCCGGACGATTGAGAATCACCCAGGCGATACCCTCTTCGAGCTCGACCTTGACGGTTTTCCAACGGTTCTCGTAGCTGCTCATCTCTCACCTCTTGTCTTGGCTGTTAGCGCCTGGAGACAAAATTACCCCGCAAATATAGTTATGTCAATTAACTATATTTGCGAAATTGACAGGCCACGAAATAATGAGTGTCGCCAAACGCCCGCTTTAGAGGCTTGATAGTCAAGAAAAAGAGGCAAGCACGCGTGCAACGCCAGGAAATAACCTTAACAAACATAACCTTATTATCGGACGAGGCGGCCAGGTAGGTTGGGGCGGGGCGCGTAGCCGGAGGAGCACAGCGACGAAGCCCAACGGCGCTGCGGCGGGCGCAAGCGTTATCGGCTCGCGCCAAAAATAAAAAACCGCCGAAACAGCGCAAAGGCTGCCGGCGGTTCGAGGTGAAGCAGTGGTGCTCAGTCCTGCAGCGACTCCACGCCCAGCTCGTCCCACACCTCCTCGGCCAGGTGGAAGCTCGCGTTGGCCGCCGGGATGCCGCAATAGATCGCGCTGTGCATCAGCAGCTCCTTGATCTCGTCGCGGGTCACGCCGTTGTTCTTCGCCGCGCGCAGGTGCAGCCTGAGTTCGCCTTCGCGGTTCATGCCGATCAGCATGGCGATGGTGATCAGGCTGCGGGTGTGCCGTGGCAGACCGGGGCGAGTCCAGATATCGCCCCAGGCGTGACGGGTGATCATGTCCTGGAACTCTTCGTTGAACGGCGTGATGTGCTGCAGGCTGCGCTCGACATGGGCGTCGCCCAATACCGCGCGGCGCACCTGCATGCCAGCTTCGTAGCGTTGTTTCTCGTCCATTTCCAACTCCGGGTAAGAGATGGTGCGCGCGGCGCACCCTACGGGCGAATCGCGGCCCAGCGTAGGGTGCGCTGTGCGCACCAGGGTAATCACGGCTAAAGGTCATCCACTCCTGGAGGGACACGCGTCCTTTAACTATTCAGGGCTCGATGTTCGGCCAGGGCCCGCGTCACCCAGCGCTGCGCCTGCCCCAGGTAATGGGCGGGGTCGAGCAGGCGATCCAGTTCGGCGGCACTCAATTGGGCGCAGACCTCGGCATGCTCGCCCAGCACCTCGCGCAGATGACGGCGTTCGGCGATGGCCTGGCGGCAGCACTGCTCGATCAGGTGATGGGCCGTGTCGCGGCCGATGCGCTGGGCCAGGGCGATGCTCACCGCCTCGGCCAGCAGCAGGCCTCGGGTCATGTCGAGGTTGCTGCGCATCCGCGCGCCGTCCACCTGCAGGCCGGGCACGGCGAGCAGCGCCTGCTGCAGGGCACCGGAAACCAGGCTGCACAGCTCGGGCAGGGTCTGCCACTCGGCATGCCACAGGCCCAGGCTGCGCTCGTGCTCCTGGGGCATGGCGGCGAACAGGGTCGCGACCAGCCCCGGGGCGCGGGTGGCGGCGGCGATCAGCACCGCCGCACCGACCGGGTTGCGCTTGTGCGGCATGGTCGAGGAGCCGCCCTTGCCCGCTGCTGCGGGCTCGAAGACTTCCGCCAGCTCGGTTTGCATCAGCAGGCTCAGATCGCGCCCCAGCTTGCCCAGGCTGCCGGCGATCAGGGCGAGCAACGCGGCGAACTCGACCAGGCGATCGCGCTGGGTGTGCCAAGGCTGATCGGGCAACGCCAGAGCCAGCTCCTCGGCCAGCGCTTCGGACACCGCCCAGCCCTGTTCGCCGAGCGCCGCCAGGGTGCCGGCCGCGCCGCCGAACTGCAGCACCAGCAGGCGCGGTTTGAGTTCGGCCAGGCGCTGGCGATGGCGGGTGACGGCGCCGAGCACGCTGGCCAGCTTCATGCCCAGGGTCACCGGGGTGGCGTGTTGCAGCCAGGTGCGCCCGGGCAGCACGCTGTCGACATGACGCTCGGCCTGCACCGCCAGGGCCTCGGCCAACTGCGCCAGATCGGCATCGAGCAGCGCGCAGGCCTGGCGCAGCTGCAGCACCAGGCCAGTGTCCATCGCGTCCTGGCTGGTGGCGCCGAGATGGACATAGCGTTCGGCCTCCGGGTCTGCCGCCGCGATCTGCCGCCCCAGCGCCTTGACCAGCGGAATCGCCGAGTTGCCCGCCAAGGCAATGGCCTCGGCCAGTTCGGCAAATTCATAGTGCTCGGCGCGGCAGGCCGCCTCGATCGGGGCCAGCGCCGCCTGCGGGATCAAGCCGACACGGGCTTCGGCGCGGGCCAGGGCCGCTTCGAAATCGAGCATGCCCTGGACCCGCCCGCTGTCGGAAAACACCGCACTCATGGCAGCGCTGGCGAAGTAACGGTCGAACAGTTGGTTGCTCAAGAGCGGTTCATCCTCACAGGTGCCTGCATTGCAGCCTAGCTCGTCGCACCGGGCTGGCGACCCCCGGCATTGTCAGCCCGGTACGCCGGCCGCAGCGGCACGTTTCTTTAAAAATCGAAGAATACCGTCTCGCCTTCGCCCTGGATGCGGATGTCGAAACGATAGGCGGTTTTGCCGTCCAGTTCGCAGCGCTTGGCGATCAGGGTTTCTCGGCGTTGCGGCTGTTCGATCAGGTTGAGCACCGGATCCTGGGCGTTGGCCTCGGCCTCGTCGTCGAAGTACAGGCGGGTCTGCAGGTGGATGTTGATGCCCCGGGCAAACAGGCTGACGTTGACGTGCGGCGCCATGGCGACCCCGGCGGCATTCAGCACCACCCCCGGCTTGATCGTCTGCACGCTCCACTCGCTACCGGCATCGAAGGTGGTGGCGGTGCGGGCGAAGCCGTTGAAGGGCTTTTCCAGGTCGAAGTCCGGCTGGTAATGCCCCAGGTGATCGGCCTGCCACAGCTCGAGGAAGGAGTCGCGCACCAGGTGGCCGTTGCCGTCGTAGACCTGGCCTATCAGGGTGATGTGCTCGCCCGGCGCATCGGCCTTGGCCATCTGGTTCCAGACTTCCTGGTCGCGGCTCGGATTACCGGCAGCCGCCAGGGCCAGGCCGATATGCACGTAGGGGCCGGCAGTCTGCGAAGGGGTTTCCGGTAGCAGTTGAACGGGCATGGGGAAATCCTCCTCAGCGGTTTTCGAAGTGGGTCTGGCGCTGACCGCGCAGGACGATGTCGAAGCGGTAGGCCAGGCAATCCATGGGATTGGCCGCACTCATGTCGAGCCTGGCGATCAGGCTCTGTACCGCATCCGGGTTGGCGATCGACTTGACGATCGGGCACAGCGGGATCAGCGGGTCGCCCTCGAAATACAGCTGGGTGATCAGGCGGGTGGCGATCGACGGACCGCTGATGGAAAAATGGATATGCGCCGGACGCCAGTCGTTCGGGCCGTTGCGCCACGGGTAGGGGCCGGGCTTGACGGTGCGGAAGCTGTAGCGGCCTTCGCTGTCGCTCAGCGCCCGCCCGACCCCGCCGAAGTTGGGGTCGAGCGGTGCCAGGTAGCGGTCGTTCTTGTGCCGATAACGGCCACCGGCGTTGGCCTGCCACATCTCCACCAGGGTGTGCGGGATCGGCTTGCCGTATTGGTCCATGACCCGGCCGCTGACCAGGATGCGCTCGCCTACCGGTAACCCGCCGTTGTTGAAGTTGAGCAGCAGGTCGTTGTCGTGCCGGCCCATCTGCAGGTGGGAAAAGTCCGGCCCGCTGGTTTCCGAGATCGACTGCGGGATGCTCACCAGCGCCTGGCGCGGCGAACGGGCAATCGAGGTCTTGTAATCCGGGGTGAAGGCTTTCGGGTGCCAGTTGCGATCACGGATGACGAAACGGCTGTTGTCCTCGGCGGGCATGCTGCGCTCCTGCTTGTTGAGAGTATGGCGGCGGCCTGTCGAACAGGCGGTGACCGCAGTCTCGAACAAACGACAGCGCGCGGAAATTGAAAAGAGCACTGCGTCACATAACCATTTGGTTATGTGAAAAGACCCGCGCGGTACTCCCCCGCCACCTCGCGCAGCACCTCGCAGAAGTCCAGCGCCGGCAGCGGCAGGGGCAAGGCGCTATTGCTGCAGATGCCCACGGAGCCACCCGGCTCCTCGATGCCCAGGGCCAGCTCGGCCAGTTCGCCATGGCGCACATCCAGGCGCACGGCATCCTGCGGCGCGACCCAGATCGCCTCACTGGACAGCACATAGCGCCGGCTCAGGGCCAGCGACAGGGTTTCCAGACGCTGCCGCGCAGGGCTGACACCGCATTGCACGAACAGGCTGTCGGCATGCTTACGAATGGTGGTGCCGGCCAGCGGCAGCACCAGCGGGTAATCGCCCAGGCGTCCCAGCGCCGCGGCACCGGCGCTTGACAGCGGATGACCGGGGCGCACCACCAGGGTCATCGACTCGCTGTACAGGTGCTCGAAGGTCAGCCCCTGGATATCCGGGCTGTCGGTCATGCGCCCGACCACCAGGTCGAGGTCGCCGACCCGCAACTGGGCCAGCAGATAGGCACTCGGTCCAGTGGCGATGCTCACCACCAGGGCCCCGTGACGCTGGTGCAGGCGGCACACCACCTCGGGAATCAGCAGACTTTCCACCGTCGACAGCACCCCCACCCGGACCTGCCCGGCGTCATGCTCACCGCCGCGCAGGCTGTTGACCCCATCGCGCAGCGCCTGCACACAGGGGCCGGCGTAACGCATAAAGGCCACCCCGGCCGCGGTCAGGCTGACAGGGCCCTTGCCACGTTCGAACAGCGAGGCCGCGAGAATCTCTTCCAGCTCCTTGAGCGTCTTGGAAATCGCCGGCTGACTCACCGCCAGCGCATCGGCGGCCTTGGCAAAACTGCGCTGGCGAGCGATCTCGAGAAAGCAGACCAGGTGGCGAAACTTGATGCGGGTGTCGACATTCATCGGATCAGCCTGGCGCTCCTGATGCCGTACCGGGCGCGTGGATAGGCCGATACGACAGGTCAATGGGTACGGCGAAACTTAACACGACACGCATCGGCGACCCCATGCATGCCGGTACGCCACCCGACCAAGCGCCACCTCGACAGACAGCTGCCTTGTGTCGCCGGCGGCCCGGATCAGTACTCAACCCCGGCGGGCAAGCTCAGGCAGCGGCAGCCCGACGCGGCACAACTACTGCCGATTCAACCCGCGCAAGGCCCAGAAGGCCAACCCGGCGGAAACCACCTCGATCAGCAATGCCAGCAGGTTGAAGGTCTGCTGGGCGCCGCCGTCCAGCCACAGGCCGCCGATGCGCGCCAGCGCCAGCGAGCTGTACAGCAGCACCAGCAGGGTCAGGGCGGCGCGGGTCAGCTCGAGGCGACTGAGGGCCAAGGCCAGGAACGCTGCCAGGCCGATCTGCAGGCCGCCGTAGTAGGCGCGCACATCGGTCGCCGCGGCCGGTGCCATCAGCAGCATGCCGCTGAGGTTGGCCATCTCGTGGGGCCGGGCGAAGTAGGCCAGGCCCAAACCGGTCAACGCCACCAACTGAATGACTAGAATCACCCGTGCAAACAACATCGCCAGCTCCCTTGTCCCGATAATCGTCCCCGCAGCATAGGCTGCCTGGGACGCATCCGGATACAGCCGCCGATTTGGCTCCCTGCCGGGACAGCGCTATGCTCGGCCAACGATCCACCGTGGAGTTCCAGCATGCGTCCGTTAATCCTTATCGCCGGCCTATTCGCCGGCCTCGCCCAGGCCGCCGAACCGATCGGCATCGACGTGCACCGCGACCCCAATTGCGGCTGCTGCAAGGCCTGGATCAGCCACCTGCAGGACAACGGCTTCAGCGTCAACGACCATGTCGAAAGCGACATGAGCGCGGTCAAGCAGCGCCTGGGCGTGCCGCCGCGCCTGGCCTCCTGTCACACCGGGGTGATCGACGGCAAGTTCGTCGAGGGTCACGTGCCCGCGGCCGACATCCTCAAGCTGCGCCAGCAACCGGATCTGCTCGGCGCCGCCGTGCCGGGCATGCCGGCCGGCTCGCCAGGCATGGAGATGGGCGATCGCCAACAGGCCTACCAGGTCATCGGCCTGGACCAGCAGGGCAAAGAGCGCGTACTCGCCGACTACCCGGGCAACTGATCCAGCGGACTGGCGCCCGCCCCGGAGTGCGACGACACTAACGGCCTGCACATGGCGAGGGGAGCCGGGCAATGCGCTGGAAACGGGCAAGACGCAGCGACAACGTGGTGGATGCGCGCGGCAGCACTGGCGGGAGGCGCTTTGGCGGGGCCAAGGGCCTGAGCCTCGGCGGGGTCGCCGCCGTGGTGATCATCGGTTTGCTGATGGGCCAGGATCCGCTGCAGATCCACGGCCAGTTGGCCGGCCAGGCCACCCAGACCAGCTCGGTCGGCCAGCAACAGAGCGCGCCACCGGCGGCCAACGATGAACAGGCGGAGTTCGTCCGCGCCATCCTCGGCGACACCGAGGACACCTGGCGCGAGATCTTCCAGAGCGCCGACCGCCAATACCGCGACCCGACCCTGGTGCTGTTCCGCGACGGAGTCGACTCGGCCTGTGGCTTCGCCGACTCGGCGGTCGGCCCCTTCTACTGCCCCGGCGATCAGCGGGTCTACCTGGACCTGGCGTTCTTCCGCGAACTGGAACAACGCTTTGCCGCCGCCGGCGACTTCGCCCAGGCCTATGTGATTGCCCATGAGGTGGGCCACCACGTGCAGACCCTGCTCGGCGTTTCCGCCAAGGTGCAGGCCGCACGCCAGCGCGGCGAACGCATGGAGGGCGATAACGGCCTGCTGGTGCGTCAGGAATTGCAGGCCGATTGCCTGGCCGGGATCTGGGCCCATCACGCCCAGCGCCGCCTCGACTGGCTGGAACCGGGCGACCTGGAAGAGGCGCTGAACGCCGCCAATGCCATCGGCGACGACCGTTTGCAGAAACAGACGCGCGACCAGGTGGTGCCGGACTCCTTCACCCACGGCACCTCGGCGCAGCGTATGCGCTGGTTCAAGCTCGGCTTCGAACAGGGTCAAGTCGGCCGTTGCGATACCTTCCAGGTGGCGCGGCTGTAAACCCAACCCGGAGCAAATCCGCGAGTAGCAGTGCCCTTGATTGCTTTCCCCGGATTGCATCCGGGCTACCAAGCTGCCAACCCGGATCGGGTCCGGGTTGCAACGGCTAGCCGCCGCAACCCTCGACTACTGCGCCCAGGGCGGCGGCGGCTCCTCGCCGACGGGTGCGTCTTCGGCATCGAGCAGGGCCAGCCGGCGCGCCTCTTCGGCCAGGGTGGCCTTGATCTCGCGCATCACCGCATCGATATCGGCGGCCTCTTCAGGGTCGTCGAACTCGCCGGTCAGCAGGCTGTCCGGGGTCAGCTCGCCGGCCTCGTACAGCGCCCACATTTCCTTGGCGTACTTGCTGAACTTGAGTTCCGGGGCGAACTGGCCGAAATAGGCGGCCATGTTGCCGACATCGCGTTCGAGCATGCTGAAGGCATGGCTATTGGCGGCGGCATCGACCGCCTGGGGCAGGTCGATGATCACCGGGCCTTCCGGCCCCAGCAGCACGTTGAATTCGGACAAGTCGCCATGCACCAGGCCGGCGCAGAGCATCTTGACCACTTCACCGATCATGAAGGCATGGAATTCGCGGGCATCTTCCGGGTGCAGGTCGACATCGTTGAGGCGCGGTGCAACAGCGCCCTCATAGTCGAGGACCAGCTCCATCAGCAACACGCCCTCGAGGAAGTCGTAGGGCTTGGGCACCCGCACCCCGGCGCCCGCCAGATGGAACAAGGCGGCCACTTCGGCGTTCTGCCAGGAGTCTTCCTGGCCCTTGCGGCCGTACTTGGTGCCCTTGGTCATGGCCCGCGTATCGCGGCTGCTGCGCACTTTGCGGCCTTCCTGATAGACCGCTGCCTGACGGAAACTGCGCTTGTTGGCCTCCTTGTAGACCTTGGCGCAGCGCAGCTCGTCACCACAGCGCACCACGTACACTTCGGCTTCCTTGCCACTCATCAGCGGGCGCATCACTTCGTCGACCAGGCCAGCCTCGACCAGGGGTTCAATACGTTTTGGCGTCTTCATTAGCTTTAATCGTGGGTCCTGTGTTGCCCTATTCGCGTATACCGCCCGTTATACGGCAATCCTCGGGCAGCGCCCAGCCCACGTATGGCCATGCGTCCATTAGCGGATCGACAAATACCGCTGCAATGCCTCGCTGGCTGACCATTGCGCCAGCAAGTGGCTGCCGTGAGCGCCTGGTTTGAAAGCGCGATTGGCATTGGCGTGCCCGGCGCAAGGGTCGACAATCGACTCATCCCTTCCCGGAGCCGCGCCATGCTCGACACCGACCTTTGCTGGCAAGCCGTCTGCGCGCGCGATGCCGCGCGCGATAACCAGTTCGTCTTCGCCGTGCGCTCCACCGGCATCTATTGCCGACCGAGCTGCCCGGCGCGGCGGCCACGGCGCGCCAACGTCAGCTTTCATGCCACCCCGGCGAGCGCCGAAGCGGCCGGTTTTCGCCCGTGCAAACGCTGTACGCCGCAGGGCGCCAGCCCGGCCGAGCAGCTCGACCAACTGGTCACCGCGGCCTGCCGGCTGCTGGTCGAACAGGATCCCACACCCAGCCTCGCCCAGCTCGCCGCACGCATCGGCCTGTCACCCTCGCACCTGGCCCGCGCGTTCAAGGCGCGCACCGGGTTGACGCCGAAGGCCTGGGCCAACGCCCAGCGTCGCGCACAGCTGGAGGCCAGCCTGGCGCAGGCCGATTCGGTACTGGATGCCGCGCTGGCCGCCGGCTACTCCGGCACCCGCGCGCTGTATCAACAGCGCGATGGCTTGACCCCGGCGCAGCGCCGCCGCCAGGCCGCCGGGGAAACCCTGCGCTACGCCATCGCCGCCTGTCCGCTCGGCCACTTGCTGCTGGCCAGCAGCGCCAAGGGCGTCTGCGCCCTGCTGTTCGGCGACAGCCCCGGGGACCTGGAAAGCGAACTGTGCCGGCGCTTCGCCGCCGCCCGGCTGCAACGCGACGATGCCGGCCTGGGCGACTGGTTGCAGCAGGTCATCGGCCAAATCGAGGAACCGCAACGCGCCGCCCGGTTGCCGCTGGACCTGCGCGGCACGGTGTTCCAGCAACGCGTCTGGTGCGCCTTGAGCGAGATCCCCAGCGGCCAGACCCGCCGCTACGGC
>NZ_JBFIIG010000105.1:0-14734 GCF_041601375.1 Pseudomonas sp.
GGTGCACTGCCTGCGGCGAGTGACACCCTACGGGTTGCGGATTGCTCGAGATAGTTGGGCGAACTGTAGGGCGGCTTCGGAGCGCAGCGACAACCCGCCAGTTTTGTGCTCCGCCGATGAACCATGGTGCACTGCCTGCGGCGAGTGACACCCTACGGGTCGCGGATTGCTCGAGATTATCCGGGCCGCACAGCCTGTCTGGCCGGGGCTGCTCAGTTGCGCTTCAGGCCGCTTTGCAGGGCCAGGTCCCAGGGCGGCAGCGGGCCGAAGCGGGCCTTGAGGAATTCCAGCAGCAGGCGGCTGCGTGAGCCGGTTTCGCGTTCCAGGCGCAGGGCGTAGATGCCGCTGGGTTCCGGCGGCGGCAGGCCGGTTTCGCAGAACAGCGGTAGCAGTTCGCCACGCAGCAGGTAATCGCTGATCAGCCAGGTCGGCAGGTGGGCGATGCCGAGGCCGGCGAGGGCGCCGAACAGCAGGGTTTCGGCGTTGTTGGCGGTCAGGCGCAGGCGTTTCGGTCGGCAGATCTGCAGCTTGCCGTCGACCTCGAAGCGCCAGGCGTAGGGCGGCGCCAGGCTGTCCCAGTCGAGGCCGTCGTGCTCGGCCAGTTCGCCGGGTGAGCGCGGCACGCCGCGGCGTGCCAGGTAATCCGGACTGGCGCAGACTACCCGCACCAGCGGCGCCAGGGCGGTGGCGACCAGACGGGTGTCGGCCCGCGGGCCGATGCGCAACACCAGGTCGACCTCGCCGAGGTGGGCGCCGTGCAGGTCGATGAAGCTGTCGATCAGGCGCAGTTGCACGTCCAGCCCCGGATAGGCGACGAGAAATTCGGCAATCGCCGGTGCCAGGTGGCGCCTGCCGAAAGGCGCGGGCGCGTCGATGCGGATCAAGCCTTCGGGCGCGCTGTTCAGCGACACGGCCTCGGCACGGGCCAGGTGCAGTTCCGCGAGGATGCGCCTGGCGCGCTCGGCGAAGGCCAGCCCGGCCGGCGTGACGCGTACCGCGTGAGTGCTGCGACTGAACAGGCTGCTGCCGAGCGAGCGCTCCAGGGCATCGATGCGTCGCGCCACCGCCGAGGGGGTGAGCGGGTGGCGCCGGGCGGCGGCGGAGAAGCTGCCGCTTTCCAGCACGTCGAGAAACAGGCTGAGCTGGTCGGTGAGGGCGTCGGGGTTCATGGGGCGGCTCGCTTGTGCGTGATCGGCACAGCAATTGTGCGCTGCTGTGCGTTTCCGGGCCAGCGCTGGCTGGCTAGCATGCGCAGCACGCCAACGGAGCCGCAGATGAACCCGATCGACTTTGCCCTGAACCTCATCCTCGGCGTGCTGCTCGGCACCCTGGGCGGCCTGTTCGGCATCGGCGGCGGCCTGATCGCGATTCCGGCTCTGGGTGTGCTGTTCGGACTCGACCAGCAGTTGGCCCAGGGCACGGCCCTGGTGATGGTGGTGCCGAATGTGTTGTTGGCGCTGTGGCGCTATCACCAGCGCAACCGCATCGACCTGCGTCATGCGCTGACCCTGGCGCTGAGCGGCTTCTTCTGTGCCTTGCTCGGGGCTGGTTGGGCGGTGACGCTGGATGCCGAACGCATGCGCTTGGCCTTTGTCGGTTTTCTCCTGGCGCTGGCGCTCTACAACCTGTCGCGGGTGTATTGGCGGCCGACGGCGGGCAGCAGCGAGCTGCGTCAACCCTGGCCCTGGCTGGCGGCGCTGGGCAGTGCTGCCGGTTTGCTCGGCGGCTTGTTCGGGGTCGGCGGTGCGGTGCTGGCCGTGCCGGTATTGACCGGCCTGTTCGGCACCACCCAGGTGATGGCCCAGGGCCTGGCGCTGGCCCTGGCGGCGCCGAGTACCGGGGTGACCCTGGTGACCTATGCGTTGCACGAGCATGTCGACTGGGCGTTGGCGCTGCCCCTGGCACTGGGCGGTTTGCTCAGCATCAGTTGGGGGGTGAAGCTTGCCCACTCCTTGCCCGAGCGGCTGTTGCGCGCGCTGTTCGCCGGCTTCCTGCTGCTCTGCGCGCTGCTGCTCGGCCTTAGAGCCTGAAGCCTTCGGCGATGTGCTCGGCCAGGGTTTCGGTCACCGGCGACTGGGTGCGCTCATTGCGCAGCAACACGATGCTGGCCGAGGGCATGGCCGGCAGGCCTTCGGCTTCGCCGATGATGCGCAGGTCGGGAGTGATCAGGCTCTGCAACTGTGCGGTGATCGCCAGGCCGGCGCTGACCACCGCCATGATCGCCGAGAGGCTGGGGCTGGTGTAGGCGAGGCGGTATTGCCGCTCCATGGCGTCCAGCGCATTGCAGGCCCAGGTGCGGCAGAAGCACTGGGCATTGAACATCGCCAGCGGCAGCGGCTCCTGCTCGTGGGGGCAGAAGCCCTGGGCTTCGGCCCAGACGATGCGTTCCTGGCGCAACAGCTGACCGATTTCGGTGCCCGGCTCGCGGGTGACGATGGTCAGGTCGAGGTCCTGGCGCTGCAGCAGGTTGTACGACGGCTCGCAGTGCAGTTCCACCTGCACCAGCGGGTAGGCCTGGGCGAAGCGCGAGAGAATGCCCGGCATGAAGCGCATCACGTAGTCATCCGGGGTGCCGATGCGCACCGAGCCGACCATGTGCGGCTCGCGCATGGTGTTCATCACCTCGCCATGCAGCTTGAGGATGCGCCGGGCGTAGCCGAGCAGCACCTGACCCTCGGCGGTCAGGCTGACCTGGCGGCCGTCGCGCTGGAACAGCGGGCGCCGGATCACGTCCTCTTCCAGGCGTTTCATCTGCATGCTGACCGCCGATTGGGTGCGGTTGACCATCTCGGCCGCTCGGGTAAAGCCGCCGTTGTCGGCGATGGCGACGAAGGTGCGCAGCAGTTCGCTGTCGATACTCGGGTAGTTGGCCATTCATCAATCTCCGAGATGGGGAGCATCAGAAACATTCGTTGGATTGATCATAAGCCCAGCGCGAGACTGTCGCCAACCCCCACAGGAGGCGACGAGATGAAAGGTCAAAAAGGTTATGCGATAGCAAGTGTGTGGCCACGCCAAGCCGTGAGCCTGGGTACTCTGGCCAAGGCCGTGTGGCATCAGTTCAAGCGCTGGCATGAGCTGGCCAGGCAGCGTCGGCAACTGGCGTCGCTCGGCGATGCGGCGCTCAAGGACATCGGCCTGAGCCGGGCGGATGCGCTGCAGGAAGTCGAACGGCCGTTCTGGGATGATCCGCTGGCGAAATAGTTGATTGAGGAGGATTTATGGTTGTCGCAAGGCGTGTGTCCGCATGAGTGTCGCGCGCAAGGGCGCCGATGTATTTCTGTTCCAGGTGATGATGCTGCTGTGCGCCATCTGGGGTTTCCAGCAGGTGGCGATCAAGCTGGCGGCTGCGGATATCGCGCCGTTACTGCAGGTCGCGCTGCGCTCGGGCATCGCCGCGCTCTTGGTCGGCGCGCTGATGCTCTGGCAGCGCGGCTGGCAGGGTTGGCTGGGCTGTACCTGGCGTGGCGGCGCCCTGGCCGGTGTGCTCTTCGGTCTGGAGTTCTTTTTTATCGCGCTCGGCTTGCAGTACACCTCGGCCTCTCACATGGCGGTGTTTCTCTATACCGCGCCGATATTCTCCGCGCTGGGCCTGCACCTGCTGCTGCCGAGTGAACGCCTGCTCAGGCTGCAGTGGCTGGGTATCGGGCTGTGTTTCGCCGGCATCGCCGTGGCGTTCGGCGTGGGCATGAATTGGACGGCGATGGATCGCTATGTACTGCTGGGTGATGCTTTCGGCCTGCTGGCCGGCATGGCCTGGGGCGCGACCACCGTGGTGGTGCGCAGCTCGCGGCTGTCCGAAGCGCCACCGACGCTGACGCTGTTTTATCAGCTCGGCGTTTCTTTCGCGCTGTTGCTGGGCTATGCCGCGGCGACCGGCCAACTCGGGCCGATCCACTGGACGCCGATCAGCGTCAGCAGCGTGCTATTCCAAGGCTTGGTGGTGTCCTTTCTCAGCTACTTCACCTGGTTCTGGTTGCTGCGCCGTTATCTGGCGTCGAACATGGCGGTGTTCTCGTTTATGACCCCACTGTTCGGTGTTAGCTTCGGCGTGCTGATTCTCGATGAACCCCTGAGCCTGAATTTCGTCGCTGGCGCGGCACTGGTGTTGCTCGGTATCGTCCTGGTCAGCAACCATGCCTGGGTCAGCAGGCGCATCAGCCTCTGGCGCTATGTCGAACGATAGAGACAAGGAGAACAGCATGTCCGCTTACCAGCTCGCGCAGCTGAACATCGCCAGCATGAAGGAGCCGCTGGAGTCCCCCGGCATGGCGGACTTCGTCGCCAACCTTGAGCGCATCAATGCCCTGGCCGAGGCCTCGCCGGGGTTCGTCTGGCGCTTGCAGGACGAGGCGGGCGATGCCACCGCGATTCGCCCATTCGGCGAGGAGGTGCTGGTCAACCTGTCGCTGTGGCGCGATGTCGAGGCGCTCAAGGGCTATGTCTACAAATCCGCCCATGCCGAGATACTCAAGCGCCGCAACGAATGGTTCACGCGCATGGGCGAGGCGCATATGGTGCTCTGGTGGGTGCCGGCCGGTCATCTGCCCAGCGTCGGCGAGGCTGCCGAACGCCTGCGATTGCTCCGCGAGCTGGGGCCGACGGCGCAGGCGTTCAGTTTTCGTCAGGCCTTTGCGCCTGCGGATATGCAGGTTTCGGCGGTTACCGAATGAGTTTCTTCGGGCTATGACTTCGACGCAGACACTGACCCTCGTCCAGGCCCGCCGTCTGGCGCTGCGTGCCCAGGGCTTCGGTCGTGCGCTGGCAGGCGAGGTCGGCCACCGCCAGTTGCTGGCGCAGATCGCCAAACTTGGCGTGTTGCAGATCGACTCGGTTAACGCTCTGGTGCGTTCGCATTACCTGCCGCTGTTCTCCCGCCTCGGCGCTTACGATCGAACTCTATTGGAACAAGCGGCCTGGAGTCAGGGGCGTCGTCGCGGCTTGTTCGAATACTGGGGCCATGAGGCCTCGTTGCTGCCGCTGTCGTTCTATCCGCTGTTGCGCTGGCGCATGCAGCAAGCGCGCAATGGCGAGGGCATCTATAAACACATGGCGCGTTTCGGCCGCGAGCAGCAGCCATTGATTCGCCGGGTCTTGCAGGCGGTCAGCGAGCAGGGCGCATTGGGCGCCGGCAGTCTGGGGCAGAAGGCCGCCGGCAGCAGCGCCTGGTGGGGCTGGAGCGCGGAGAAACATGCGCTCGAATGGTTGTTCGCCGGCGGCGAGGTGACCGTCGCCGGGCGCCGCGGGTTCGAGCGGTTATACGACCTGCCGGAACGGGTATTGCCGGCCGCCGTGCTGAATGCGCCCGAGCTGGACAGCGCCGAGGCTCAACGTCAGTTGCTGCTGCACGCGGCCGGTGCCTTGGGCGTGGCCACGGAGAAGGACCTGCGCGACTACTACCGCCTGGATACCCGCGACAGTCAGGCGCGGCTGGCCGAACTGCTCGAGGCCGGCGAACTCCAGCAGCTGAGTGTCCAGGATTGGGCGCAGCCCGCGTATTGCCGGGGCACGCCGACCATTCCGCGCAAGGTCGAGGCCAGCGCCTTGCTCTCGCCCTTCGACTCGCTGATCTGGGAGCGGGCGCGTACCGAGCGCTTGTTCGACTTCCGCTATCGCCTGGAGATCTATACACCGCAGCACAAGCGGGTGTATGGCTACTACGTATTGCCGTTCCTGCATCGCGAACGCCTTGCCGCGCGTGTCGACTTGCGCGCCGAACGCGCCCAAGGCCGTCTGGCCGTGCATGCTGTGCATGTGGAAGCTCCTGGGCTGGATGAGCAGGGCTTGGCGGCACTGGCGAGTAATCTGCAAGCGATGGCCGGCTGGCTGGGGTTGCAGCGTGTAGCGCTCAACTGCACGAGCAGCAACGCAGCGCACTTGCGTGCGTATCTCGGCTGAGGGCGGCGAGTCGGCAATTGGCTACGGCTTCCGCTACAATACGCGGCGAATTTGTCCTGCCGAGAGCCCACCATGTCCGCCTGCCAGACCCCGATCATCGTTGCCCTGGATTTCCCGACCCGTGATGCCGCCCTGGCGTTGGCCGATCGGCTCGACCCCGGGCTGTGCCGGGTCAAGGTCGGCAAGGAGCTGTTCACCCGCTGCGGCCCGGATATCGTCGGCGCGCTGACGGGCAAGGGCTTCGAGGTATTTCTCGACCTGAAATTCCACGATATTCCCAACACCACGGCGATGGCGGTCAAGGCGGCTGCCGAACTGGGCGTGTGGATGGTCAACGTGCATTGCTCGGGCGGCCTGCGCATGATGGCGGCCTGCCGCGAGACCCTGGACGGCCTGAACGGCGCCAAGCCGCTGTTGATCGGCGTGACCGTGCTGACCAGCATGGAACGCGAGGACCTGGCCGGCATCGGCCTGGATGTCGAACCCCAGGCGCAGGTGTTGCGTCTGGCGGGGCTGGCCGCGCAAGCCGGGCTGGATGGCCTGGTCTGTTCCGCCCAGGAAGCCCAGGCGCTCAAGGCCGCCTATCCGGCGTTGCAGCTGGTCACTCCCGGCATTCGTCCGGCGGGCAGCGCCCAGGACGATCAACGGCGTATCCTGACTCCACGTCAGGCGCTGGATGTCGGTTCCGATTACCTGGTCATCGGCCGGCCGATCAGCCAGGCCAAGGACCCGGCCGAGGCCCTGGCGGCGGTCGTGGCCGAGCTGGCCTGATGGCCCGTTAACCATTACAGACGCTCAATTCGACTCAACCAGGTTTTTGCCATGCATCCCGCCGCCGAAGATTCGCCACTGGGTAAATCCAGCGAATACATCGCTACCTACACGCCGTCGCTGCTGTTCCCGATTGCGCGCGCCGCCAAGTGGGCCGAGCTGGGCCTGACGGCCGAGACCCTGCCGTATCGGGGGGTGGATTTCTGGAACTGCTTCGAGCTGTCCTGGTTGTTGCCTTCGGGCAAGCCGGTGGTGGCCATCGGCGAGTTCGCCATCCCGGCGGATTCGCCGAATATCATCGAATCGAAATCCTTCAAGCTGTACCTCAATTCGCTGAACCAGACGGCGTTCGCCGACGTCGCCGAGTTGCAGGACGTGTTGCAGCGGGATTTGTCGGCGGCCGCCGGTAAGCCGGTGGGCGTGCGTGTGCGCAGTTTGGTCGAGGTGACGGCCGAGGGTGTGGCGACGCTGCCAGGGCAGTGCATCGATGACCTGGATGTGGTCATCAGCAACTACGCCCGGCCGCAGCCGGAACTGCTGCGTTGCGAGCCACAGCGGCTAGTCGAGGAAAGCCTGCACAGCCACCTGTTGAAGTCCAACTGCCCGGTCACCGGTCAGCCGGATTGGGGCAGCGTGGTGGTGCAGTACCGCGGAGCGGCGCTGGATCACGCCAGTTTGCTGGCCTATCTGGTGAGCTTTCGCCAGCATGCGGATTTTCACGAGCAGTGCGTGGAACGGATCTTTCTCGATCTGCAGCGCCTGCTCCAGCCCGAGTACCTGACGGTGTATGCCCGTTACGTGCGCCGCGGCGGTCTGGATATCAATCCCTATCGCAGTACGGCGGCGATAGCGCCGGACAACCGGCGGTTGGTGCGCCAGTAACCTAGAAAAGAGGCTATGCCTCAACAGGCTGCATGGCGCGCTGACTGTAGGAGCGGCTTCAGCCGCGAATTCTTCGAGGCACTGCAAAAGCCACACGGCTGAAGCGGAGTGCCGCCCAGCGGAACACCGCCCGGCCGCTCCTACGGGCAGCCCTCGCGCATGCAGTGTTCGCAACGGTTAACGGGTACAAGCCATTTTTAATGGTGCAGAGGGGGATCAGATCCCCATGTTGGCCAGGCTCTGCACTATGTTGCGCAAGGTGCCGGCCAGGGTCGGGTGGCTGGCTTCGAAACGTTCCACCGCCAGGTTGACGCCATCGATCAGGGAGGCATCCGGTGCGGCCGCCGCCTGGCGGGCCAGCTGGAGCTCGATTTCCTGGGTCAGGACATACAGCGATGCCCGTTCTTCTTCGGTCAGTGGCAGGTCCTGAGCCAACTGGTTGCGCAGCTCTTCCAGCTGTTGCTGCAGACGATTTGCAGGCATAGAACTCTCCCTCTATTGAATAGGCAAAACATTGGTCACGCGCCTTCGCGAAGACCCTTGCATGCTTGCTAGGGTAATCCAAGCGGCGCCGCTTTGCTTGCCCGGGATCAAATCTTCGAGCGCGATCGGGGCTTTTGTAGGATGCCATGTCAGCCTTGATTCTTGTGTGGCTTGGCGCCCGGTTGTGATGGGTATCGCTGCGCTCAAACCTACGCGGCCCGCCCCATCCTACAAAAGCTGGTGCAAACCAAAGCTATGGTGGTCACAGATCACCGGTTGGCAGATCAGTGCGGAGCAGAATCTAAGGCGGCCCGGACCGCGTCCAATTCGGAGCGTAGGGCGGCTCGGGCGGCGATTCGTTCGGAGCGAAGCGACAGCCCGCCAGCTTCGCGCCGTACCGGGCAACCCTGGTGCACTGCCTGCGGGTAGGGCGGTCGGGGCGCCGTCCGCTCGGAGCGAAGCGACAGCCCGCCAGCTTCGCGCCGCCCCCGGCAACCCTGGTGCACTGCCTTCGGCGAGACACCCTACAGATCGCGGGTTGCTCGAGATTGTTGGGCGAACCGCAGGGCGCTTGCAGGTGGCCGCAG
This sequence comes from Pseudomonas sp., assembly GCF_041601375.1. Classification (GTDB taxonomy): domain Bacteria; phylum Pseudomonadota; class Gammaproteobacteria; order Pseudomonadales; family Pseudomonadaceae; genus Aquipseudomonas. The sequence continues at coordinate 8,622 of NZ_JBFIIG010000105.1, forward strand.
TAGGCGAGCGTTTTTTCACCAGCACTCAGGGTTTTTCGCCGTTTTGTCGGCGTGAAGCGAGGTCGACCAGGCAGGGGGCGAGTTCGCTCAATTGATCGATTACCGCGTGCACGCCGAGGCGATACAGGGTCAAGGTCGCCTGGGTGCGCAGGCGGTCGCGCTCTGCTGCTGCGAGGGCTTGCCAGTCTGCCGGCGCCTGGCCGCAGAGTGGCCCGCAGGCGGCCAGGCCGATGGTCCACAGGCCGGCATTGAGGCCGGCCTGGAGCAGGCGCGGTTCGCCGCTGATCAATACGCAGCCATCGAGTTGCGCGACCTGCAAGTCCGCCAGGGCCTGCCAGCAGGCGTCCGGCGCCGGCCAGGCGCGGGTGGCTCCGCTCGGGCCGGCGGGGAGCCAGTCGGGCAGTTGGGCTGCCAGGGCGATGCTGACGTCGCGCGGCAGTTCATCGAGCCAGGCGCAGGGCACGTTCTGCCGATGCAGTTGTTGCAACTGCTGCAGAGCGCCCGGCGTGAGTTCGGCGTGCTCGCAGGCGGTTTCGCTCAAGGCCTGCTCGAAGGCCTGCCACTCGCCGGCGCTGGGCGTACGGCCAAGCCGTTGCTCCAGGGCTCTATGCGCAGCGGTGAACTGTTCGTCACCGTGTCGTGGATACAGGCGCTGCATGGCCGTGGGCAATGTGCGTGCACCAAAGTCCACCAGGCAACCGGATAGACCGAAAAGCAATGCACTGAAGGCGGGTAGGGTGGTTGACATGCAGGTCATCCTTGAAATAATCACCACCAGTCTGCAGGCCCCTTATGACAATGAGATGAAGAGGGCGTGACGGCGCCGATAAGGTCGTTCAGTTCGCCTGACGAGGGATTGGCACTATTGTATAAACGCTGTTTCCTGCATTTTGCCGCCCCCCTCGACTGCCAATTTGACCGCGTCTGGCTTTATACTGCCCGGCCGCAATGGCTGCCCTGAGGCCGGCCTGCAACTTTCTCAAGGAGAGACTCTTAATGCCTGTAATCGGTGTGAGCCGGATCGATCGACTGGGGCGATTGCTTGCCTGTGTCAGCCTGGTGCTGTTTCCGTTGCTAGCCCACGCTGGCGAAGAGGACCCGTGGGAAGGCGTCAATCGGGTGATCTTCCGCTTCAATGACACCCTCGATACCTATGCACTCAAGCCTTTGGCGCAGGGCTATCAGGCGGTGACCCCGCAGTTCCTCGAGGACGGCGTACATAACGTCTTCGGCAATATCGGCGACGTCGGCAACCTGGCCAACAACCTGCTGCAAGGCAAGCTGCACGATGCCGGCGTGGACACCAGTCGGGTGATCTTCAACACCACCTTTGGCCTGCTGGGTTTCTTCGATGTGGCCCGGGAAATGGGCCTGCAGCGCAACGACGAAGACTTTGGCCAGACCTTCGGTGCCTGGGGGCTGGGCAGTGGGCCCTATGTGGTGCTGCCACTGCTCGGTCCCAGCACGGTGCGCGACACGTTCAGCAAAGTGCCGGACAGCCTGCTCCAGCCATACCCGTATATGGACCATGTGCCGACCCGTAACGTCACGCGCGCTGTGGAGATCATCGATACCCGCGCCAGTTTGCTGTCGGCCGAGCGGCTGATCAGTGGCGACAAGTACATCTTCATGCGTAACGCCTACCTGCAGAACCGTGAGTTCAAGGTGCGGGACGGCGATGTCGAGGACGACTTCTAGCAGACTGTTTTCAGCAGCCTGCTAGAAGGCTGTCCGAGAATGGCAACTGACTCCAAATCGTAGGTTGGCGCTGAGGAACGAAGCCCAACACAGTCACCCTGTCGGGCTTCGCGGCCCGGCCCAACCTACAAACATCCGTATTCTCGGACAGGCGGTAGCCGTACTCCGTTCAAGCGTTACCTGCAAAAAAGGCGGCTCTCTCGGTCGCCTTTTTGCGTGTTGAGGTCTGCGACTTTCAGCTCATCGACAGAATCGCCAGGCCCAGAGTCTGGCGGCCATTGTCCAGGTCGCTGACACGCACCACCTCGGCTTCGGCAATCAGCCCTTTGAGCTGGTTGTGGTCGGAGGCGATATGTACCTTGATCTTGTCGCCCATCTTCAGCGCAGACTCGACTTCGAGCTGCATGCCGGTACTCGACAGGTCGAGGCACAATGCGGGAATTTCCTTTCCGGCATGCTGCAGGGTGACTGGTGCTTCCAGTCGCATACGGATGTAATCGCGTTTTTCACTGTAATCGTGATTACTTTGGCTCATGGACGCTATCCTCTTTGTTGTAGGGTTCTCCTGTGATCCTTATAACCTTCGCCGATTTGAGGTGTAAAGTCGCGTAGCGATGACGGGCGCATGCTTGAATCGAGGTGCGTATGGGAGTACCGTCAGCGCCTTGACGAGTACGCACGCGCAGGCCGATGGTCTGGCGCTTACGCCTAGCCTTGCCCCGGCGCAGTTTGCCTGGATACCCAATGCACACAACCAGTGCCACTCTGCTGATTATCGATGACGACGAAGTGGTGCGTGCGAGTCTCGCGGCCTACTTGGAAGACAGCGGTTTCAATGTTCTGCAAGCCTGCAATGGCTTGGAAGGCTTCGAAGTATTCCAGCGCCAACAGCCGGATCTAGTGATCTGCGATCTGCGCATGCCGCAGGTCGATGGTCTCGAGCTGATCCGGCGGATCAACAAGCTGCAGGCAGAAACCCCGGTTATCGTGGTGTCGGGCGCCGGCGTGATGAATGACGCCGTCGAAGCCCTGCGCCTGGGCGCCGCCGATTACCTGATCAAACCCCTGGAAGACCTCGCGGTGCTCGAGCATTCGGTGCGCCGTGCGCTGGATCGTGCGCATCTGCGCCTGGAGAACCAGCGCTACCGGGAACAACTGGAAGAAGCCAACATCGAGCTGCAAACCAGCCTGCATCTGTTGCAGGAGGACCAGAACGCTGGTCGGCAAGTACAGATGAACATGCTGCCGGTCACGCCCTGGCACGCCGATGGCTTGCAATTCGCCCACCAGATTATTCCGTCGCTCTACCTGTCCGGGGATTTCGTCGACTATTTCCGCGTCGATGAGCGCCGCATTGCCTTTTATCTGGCGGATGTGTCCGGGCATGGCGCTTCTTCGGCATTCGTCACCGTGCTGCTGAAGTTCATGACCACTCGCTTGCTCTATGAGTTGCGGCGCAATGGCAGTTTTCCCGAGTTCAAGCCTTCGGAAGTCCTTGGCCATATCAACCGTGGCCTGATCAATTGCAAGCTGGGCAAGCACGTGACCATGCTCGGCGGAGTCATCGACGAGCAGCAGGGCCAGCTGACTTACAGCATCGGTGGCCATCTGCCGCTGCCAGTGCTTTACAGCGAAGGCGAAGCGCATTACCTGACGGGCCGTGGCTTGCCGGTCGGCTTGTTCGATGAGGCCGAATACAGCGATCAGGTGCTCAAGTTGCCGGAGTCGTTCAGCCTGACGCTGCTGTCCGACGGTATTCTCGATCTATTGCCAGGCGATACCTTGCAGGAAAAAGAGCTGGCGCTGCCCCGCTTGGTCAGCTCGGCTGGCGGGACCCTGGATGGTTTGCGTCAGGTGTTTGGGCTGGCCAAACTGGAAGATATGCCGGATGATATTGCCTTGCTGGTGTTAAGCAGGAACCTTGCATGAATCCTGGGATGAGCCCCGGTAGGATCCAATTCGCTGAACAAGACGGTACCTTCGTACTGAAGTTCATCGGTGAGGTGCGTCTGACCCTGTGTTCGGCGCTGGATTCCACTATTGAAAAGATTTTTACCGCGCTGAATTTCTCCGCCATCGTCATCGACCTGACCGAGACGCGCAGCATCGACAGCACCACCCTGGGCTTGCTGGCCAAGCTGTCGATTCTCTCGCGGCAGAAGATCGGCCTGTTGCCGACCGTGGTCACCACCCATCCCGACATCACGCGGCTGCTGCAGTCGATGGGCTTCGATCAGGTATTCAACATCGTCGATACGCCGATTCCCTGTCCGGAGTGCCTGGACGATCTGCCTTCGCAAGATCAGACGGAAGAAGTGGTGCGGGCCAAAGTGCTGGAAGCGCACCGCATCTTGATGGATCTGAACGACTCCAATCGCGAAGCCTTCCATGACCTGGTCAGCGCGCTAGAGCATCACTGATAGACCACTGTTTTCAATAGATGAGTGCGGGGCGCGCGATGAAAATCGGCGCCCCGTGTTGCATTCAGACTATATCGGCGAGCAGCTTTTCCAGTTTTTCCTGGTCGCGAGCGAATTGACGAATGCCTTCGGCAAGCTTTTCCGTCGCCATCGGGTCCTCGTTCATCGCCCAGCGAAACTGGCTTTGCTCGAGGCTTTGCCGCGCCTCGGCGGGCTGGCCGCTGCTCAGCTTGCGCTCGAGCGGGGACTGGTCATCGGCCAGTTGCTGCAGCAGTTCCGGGCTGATGGTCAGGCGGTCGCAACCGGCCAGTTGCTCGATCTGACCAATGTTGCGGAAGCTGGCGCCCATCACCACGGTGGCGTAGTCATTGGCCTTGTAGTAGTTGTAGATACGCGTGACCGACTGCACGCCAGGATCCTCTGCCCCGACGAAATCACGCCCTTCGGCCTTCTTGTACCAATCGTAGATCCGGCCCACGAACGGCGAGATCAGGAACACCCCGGCATCGGCACAGGCCTGGGCCTGGGCGAAGGAGAACAGCAGCGTGAGGTTGCACTGGACGCCGGCTTTCTCCAGTTGCTCGGCGGCGCGGATGCCTTCCCAGGTCGAGGCGATCTTGATCAGGACCCGCTCGCGGCCGATGCCGGCCTGCTCGTACAGGTCGATCAGGCGTTCGGCGCGGCGCAGGGTGGCCTGGGTGTCGAACGACAGGTGCGCATCGACTTCGGTGGAGATGCGACCCGGAATGATCTTGAGGATTTCCCCGCCGACCGCCACGCCGAAGCGGTCGCAGGCCAGGCCCAGGTCGCCCCGGCTGGCGCTGACGGCATTGTTCAGCAGCTCGGCGTAGCGCGGCATGGCGGCGGCCTTGAGCAGCAGTGACGGGTTGGTGGTGGCGTCGACCGGTTGCAGGCGGGCGATGGCATCGAAGTCGCCGGTATCGGCGACCACGGTGGAGAACTGTTTGAGTTGATCCAGCTTGGAAGTCATGGTCCTGCCTTGTCGTTACTGATGCCATGACATTACCCGAGTCAGCGCCCTTGCAGCAATTGCGCGGCCTGATCGAACAGCGCCAGGGGCTCGGCGGTCTTGTGAATATCCACCGACAAGAGCTGGCGGAAACGCCGCGCGCCGTTGAAGCCCTGGGCCAGGCCGAGCATGTGGCGGGTGATGTGGTGCATGCTGCCGCCCTCGGCCAGGTGCTCGGCAATATAGCCGCGCATCGATTGCATCGCCTCGAAGCGGCTGAGCACAGGCGCCGTCGAGCCAAATAGCTGCTGATCGACCTGCGCCAGCAAATAGGGATTGTGATACGCCTCGCGGCCGAGCATCACGCCGTCGAAGGTCTGCAGGTGGGCCTGGCATTCCTCCAGGGTCTTGATGCCGCCGTTGAGGATGATCTGCAGATCCGGGAAGTCGCGTTTGACCTGCGCCGCCACCTCGTAGCGCAACGGTGGCACTTCGCGGTTTTCCTTGGGCGACAGCCCGGAAAGGATGGCGATGCGCGCATGCACGGTGAAGCTCTGGCAGCCGGCATGGCGCACCTGGCCGATGAAATCGCAGAGTTCCGGGTAGCTGTCGCGGCCGTCGATGCCGATGCGGTGCTTGACCGTCACCGGAATGCTCGCCGCATCGCGCATGGCCCTGACGCAGTCGGCCACCAGCGCCGGGTGGGCCATCAGGCAGGCGCCGATCATGTTGTTCTGCACCCGATCGCTGGGGCAGCCGACGTTCAGGTTGACCTCGTCATAGCCCGCGTCCTCAGCCAGCTTGGCGCAGGCGGCGAGCTCGGCCGGGACGCTGCCGCCCAGCTGCAGCGCCAGTGGGTATTCCGCTTCGCTGTGGCGCAGAAAGCGCGCGCTGTCGCCATGCAGCAGGGCGCCGCTGGTGATCATCTCGGTATAGAGCAAGGCATGGCGCGACAGCTGGCGAAGGAAAAAACGGCAGTGCCTGTCCGTCCAGTCCATCATCGGCGCCACGGAGAAGCGGCGGGA
>NZ_JBFIIG010000106.1:0-14539 GCF_041601375.1 Pseudomonas sp.
CAGTGAATTGCTCCTGGTGCTGGCGGGTGCGGCGCTGGTGGTGTCGATTTCGGTGGTCGGCGATCTGACCGAGAGCATGTTCAAGCGGCAGGCCGGGCTCAAGGACAGCAGCAATCTGCTGCCGGGGCACGGCGGCGTGCTTGATCGGATCGACAGCCTGACCGCTGCCGTGCCGATGTTCGCCGCGCTGTTGTGGCTGGCCGATTGGGGTGTTATGTGAACCGCTTGCAGCAGATTACGGTGCTCGGGGCCACGGGATCCATCGGCCTCAGCACCCTGGATGTGATCGCCCGGCACCCCGAGCGTTATCAGGTGTTTGCCTTGTCCGGCTTCAGTCGCCTGGTTGAGCTGGAAGCGCTGTGCCTGATTTACCGGCCGCGCTACGCGGTGGTCCCGGATGAGCGCTCGGCGCGCCACCTGCAGGACGCATTGCGGGCCGCGGGTCTGGCGACGCGGGTGCTGTTCGGCGAAGGGGGGCTGTGCGAGGTGGCCGCCCATCCCGAGGTGGATGCGGTGATGGCGGCGATCGTCGGTGCGGCTGGGCTCAAGCCGACGCTGGCGGCAGTCGAGGCGGGCAAGAAGGTCCTGCTGGCCAACAAGGAGGCGCTGGTGATGTCCGGCGCTCTGTTTATCGAGGCGGTGCGGCGCAGTGGCGCGGTCTTGCTGCCCATCGACAGCGAACACAATGCGATCTTCCAGTGCCTGCCCGGCGATTATGCGCGCGGGTTGGAGCAGGTGGGCGTACGGCGGATTCTGCTGACCGCATCCGGCGGTCCGTTCCGCGAAACGCCGTTGGCGCAGTTGCACGAGGTCTCTCCCGAGCAAGCCTGCGCCCATCCCAATTGGTCGATGGGGCGCAAGATCTCGGTGGATTCGGCGAGCATGATGAACAAGGGCCTCGAACTGATCGAGGTCTGCTGGCTGTTCGACGCCAAGCCGGCGCAGGTCGAGGTGGTGATCCATCCGCAGAGCGTGATCCATTCGCTGGTCGATTATGTCGACGGTTCGGTGTTGGCCCAGTTGGGTAACCCGGACATGCGCACGCCGATCAGCCATGCCCTGGCCTGGCCGCAGCGCATCGATTCGGGCGTGGCGCCGCTGGATCTGTTCGCCATCGCCCGGCTGGATTTCCAGGCGCCGGACGAACAGCGCTTTCCCTGCCTGCGCCTGGCGCGCGAGGCGGCCGAGGCGGGCGGCAGCGTGCCGGCCATGCTCAATGCGGCCAATGAGGTGGCGGTGGCAGCCTTTCTCGAGCGGCGCATTCGCTTTCCCGAGATCGCGAGTATTATTGAGGCTGTGCTGAACGCCGAGCCGGGCGTTGCGGTCGAAAATGTGGAAGCAGTCCTGGCGGCGGATCGTCGCGCGCGTGAGCTCGCCGGGCAATGGCTGAGCCGACATGGCTGAGCGCGAGCACATATGGCTGAGCGCAAGCGCAACACCAGCGAGGTTCGCCATCCGTTACGAGCACAGCCCCAGTCGCGGAGAAGCTAGATGAGTGCGCTCTATATGATTGTCGGTACCCTGGTTGCACTCGGGGTGCTGGTTACTTTTCACGAGTTCGGTCACTTCTGGGTGGCGCGCCGCTGCGGGGTCAAGGTCCTGCGTTTTTCCGTGGGCTTCGGTACGCCGCTGCTGCGCTGGCATGATCGCCAGGGTACCGAATTCGTCATCGCCGCCATTCCCCTGGGTGGCTACGTCAAGATGCTCGATGAGCGCGAAGGCGATGTGCCGCCCGCGCAGCTCGAGCAATCGTTCAATCGCAAGAGCGTTCGCCAGCGTATCGCCATAGTGGCGGCGGGGCCGTTGGCCAACTTCCTGCTGGCCCTGGTGTTTTTCTGGGCGGTGGCGATGCTCGGCAGCCAGCAGGTGCGTCCGGTCATCGGCGCGGTGGAGGTCGGCAGCCTGGCGGCCGATGCCGGGCTGCAGGTGGGGCAGGAAATCGTCGCGGTGAATGGCGAGCCGACCACCGGCTGGGCGGCGGTCAACCTGCAGCTGGTGCGGCGCCTGGGTGAAACGGGCACCTTGAACGTGAATGTCCGCGATCAGGGGTCCACTGCCGCCAGCCCGCGGCAAGTCGAGCTGAAGGATTGGCTCCGGGGCGTCGAAGAACCCAATCCGATCGCCGCCCTGGGTATCCGTCCCTGGCGCCCGGCGCTGTTGCCGGTGCTGGCGCAGCTGGATCCGAAAGGCCCGGCGCAGGCTGCCGGATTGCAGGTCGGCGATCGCCTGCTGATGCTCGATGGCGAGCGGCTGGATGAGTGGCAGCAGCTGGTCGATCGCGTGCAGGTCATGCCGGGCGAACCGATCAATCTGGTCGTCGAGCGTGACGGCCAGGAGCTGCAGGTGGCCGTGACCCTGGCCGCGCGCGGTGAGGGTGAGGCCCGTAGTGGCTATCTGGGCGCCGGCGTCGCCGGAGTCGAGTGGCCGCCGGAAATGCTGCGTGAGGTCAGTTTCGGGCCGTTGGAGGCCGTGGCCGAGGGCTTTAGGCGCACCTGGACGATGAGCCTGCTGACCCTGGACTCCTTGAAGAAAATGCTGTTTGGCGAGCTCTCGGTAAAAAACTTGAGCGGGCCGATAACCATTGCTAAAGTGGCGGGCGCTTCGGCCGAGTCGGGTTTGGGAGATTTTCTCAACTTCCTCGCCTACTTGAGCATAAGCCTGGGGGTTCTCAATTTGTTGCCAATCCCTGTGCTGGATGGGGGGCATCTGCTGTATTACCTGGTCGAATGGGTGCGTGGTCGTCCACTGTCGGAGCGGGTGCAGGGTTGGGGGATGCAGATCGGTATCAGTTTGGTGGTCGGGGTGATGTTGTTGGCCTTGATCAACGACCTGGGGCGTCTGTAGATCGTTACCGGAATTAAAAAGCTACTGAATTACAAAACTGCCGCCTTGGGCGGCAGATTTTTTATCGTCAGTTGGAATAAGAAAGGACTTCATGAAACGTCTGCTGCTACCTGCGGTGCTTGCCGCATTGATGATCGCCGAAGTTCACGCCGAGTCCTTCACCATCTCCGATATTCGCGTCAATGGCCTGCAGCGTGTGTCTGCGGGCAGCGTATTCGGTGCCTTGCCGCTCAATGTCGGCGAAGAAGCCGATGATCGCGCGTTGGTTGAGGCGACTCGTGGCCTGTTCAAGACCGGTTTCTTCCAGGATATCCAGCTCGGTCGCGATGGTGACGTGCTGGTCATTACCGTGGTGGAGCGGCCGTCGATTTCCGGCATCGAGATCGAGGGTAACAAGGCCATCAGCAGCGAGGACCTGCTCAAAGGGCTGAATCAGTCCGGGCTGGCAGAGGGCGAGATCTTCCAGCGGGCGACGCTCGAAGGTGTGCGTAACGAACTGCAGCGCCAGTATGTGGCCCAGGGGCGTTACTCGGCCGAAATCGAAACCGAAGTGATCCCGCAGCCGCGTAACCGCGTGGCGCTGAAGATCAACATCAACGAAGGTACGGTCGCCGCCATCCAGCACATCAACGTGGTGGGCAACAGCGTCTTCGCCGACGAAGACCTGACCGACCTGTTCGAGCTGAAGACCAGCAACTGGCTGTCGTTCTTCAGGAACGACGACAAGTATGCCCGCGAGAAGCTCTCCGGCGACCTGGAGCGTCTGCGTTCCTACTACCTGGATCGCGGCTACATCAACATGGATATCTCCTCGACCCAGGTCTCCATTACCCCGGACAAGAAGCACGTCTACATCACCGTCAACGTCGACGAGGGCGAGAAGTACAGCGTGCGTGAGGTCAAGCTTTCCGGTGACCTGAAAGTGCCGGAAGAGGACATCAGGTCGCTGCTGCTGGTCAAGCAAGGTCAGGTGTTCTCGCGCAAGGTGATGACCACCACCTCGGAGCTGATCACCCGCCGTCTGGGTAACGAGGGCTACACCTTCGCCAACGTCAACGGCGTGCCCGAGGCCCACGACGAAGACAATACGGTCTCGATTACTTTCGTCATCGATCCGGGCAAGCGCGCCTACGTCAATCGCATCAACTTCCGTGGCAACACCAAGTCGGAAGACGAAGTGCTGCGCCGCGAGATGCGCCAGATCGAAGGCGGCTGGGCTTCGACCTACCTGATCGATCAGTCGAAAACCCGTCTGGAGCGCCTGGGCTTCTTCAAGGAAGTCAACGTCGAAACCCCGCAGGTACCCGGCACCGACGACCAGATCGACGTCAACTACAGCGTCGAAGAGCAGGCGTCCGGTTCGATCACCGCCAGCGTCGGTTTTGCCCAGAACGCCGGTTTGATCCTCGGCGGCTCGATCACCCAGAACAACTTCCTCGGCACGGGTAACAAGGTCAGCGTCGGCCTGACCCGCAGCGAGTACCAGGAACGCTACAACTTCGGATTCGTCGACCCCTACTGGACGGCCGATGGTGTCAGCCTGGGCTACAACGCCTTCTACCGCACCACCGACTACGACGAACTCGACACCGATGTCTCCAGCTACGCGGTGGACAGCTTCGGCGCCGGCGTTAGCATCGGTTACCCGATCAGCGAGACCTCGCGCCTGACCTACGGCCTGACCGCGCAGCAGGATGACATCAGCACCGGCGTGTTCACGGTCGACGAGATCTTCGATTTCATCGAGCAGGAGGGCGATAGCTACCTGAACCTCAAGGCCTCGGTGGGCTGGTCGGAATCGACCCTCAACCGCGGCGTGATGGCCACTCGCGGTCACTCGCAGAGTCTGGTGCTGGAAACCACGGTGCCGGGCAGCGACCTGTCGTTCTACAAGGTCGACTACCGTGGCCAGGTGTTCAAGCCGCTGAGCGACAGCTACAGCCTGCGTTTCCACACCCAGCTGGGCTATGGCGACAGCTACGGCTCGACCGAAGAGCTGCCGTTCTACGAGCATTACTACGCCGGCGGTTTCGGCTCGGTGCGCGGCTTCGAGGACAGCAGCCTGGGCCCGCGCAGCACCCCGAGCACGGGCGCCAATCCGGGCACTCAGCTCGATCCGGATCAGGATCCGCTGCCGTTCGGTGGTAATGTGCTGATCCAGGGCGGCGTCGAGCTGTTGTTCCCGATGCCGTTCGTCAAGGATCAGCGTTCGCTGCGTACCGCGCTGTTCTGGGATGTGGGTAATGTGTTCGACACCAACTGCAGTGCCACCCAGAAAGCCGTTAGTGACAGCTGTAGCCTGGACGCGGGCAGTCTCGCCAGTTCCGTGGGCGTGGGCCTGACCTGGATCACTGCGCTGGGTCCCTTGAGTTTCAGCCTGGCCATGCCGATCGTCAAACCGGACGATGCCGACACCCAGGTCTTCCAGTTCTCCCTCGGGCAGACGTTCTAAGCGTCTGATGACCGAACAACGACAACAGTTTTTGCAGGAGTTGCACCGTGCGTAAGTTGACTCATCTGGTTCTGTTAAGCGTGGCCTTGCTGGCGACCCCTGCATTCGCCGAAATGAAAATAGCGGTACTCAATTACCAAATGGCCCTGCTCGAGTCCGATGCGGCCAAGCGCTATGCGGTCGATGCCGAGAAGAAGTTCGGCCCGCAGCTGAGCAAGCTCAAGACCCTGGAAAGCGATGCCAAGCGCATTCAGGATCGCATCGTCAAAGATGGCGACAAGATGCAGACCGCCGAGCGTGAACGTCTCGAGCTGGAATTCAAGCAGAAAGCCCGCGACTTCCAGTTCCAGTCCAAGGAACTGAACGAGTCCAAGGCCGTTGCCGATCGCGAGATGCTGAAAAAGCTCAAGCCCAACCTGGATAAGGCCGTGGAAGAAGTGATCAAGAAAGGCAGCTTCGACCTGGTGCTCGAGCGCGGCGCGGTGATCGATGTCAAACCTCAGTTCGACATCACGCTGCAAGTCATCGAGCGCATGAATCAGCTGCGCTGATCATGACCGTTCCGGCTATTACCCTCGGCCAGCTGGCCGCGCGTCTGGGCGCCACCTTGCGTGGCGCCGCCGACAGAACGATCAGTGGTTTGGCCACCTTGCAGGAGGCTGGCCCCGATCAGCTGAGTTTTCTGGCTAATCCGCAATACCGCAAATACCTGGCCGATTGTCGTGCCGGCGCGGTCTTGCTGACCGCCGCCGATGCCGAGAGCTTCGGCGGTGATGCGCTGATCGTGGCCAATCCCTACCTGGCTTATGCGCAGCTCTCCCATCTGTTCGATCGCAAGCCACGGGCAGTGGCCGGTGTGCATGCAAGCGCATGGGTTGCCGATGATGCGCAGGTGGATGCCAGTGCCAGCATCGGTGCTTACGCGGTGATCGAGGGTGGCGCGCAGATCGGCGCCGGCGTGACGATCGGCGCACATTGCGTGATCGGTGCGCGTTCGCTGATCGGCGAGGGTGGCTGGCTCGCGCCGCGGGTTACCCTGTATCACGATGTGCGCATCGGCAAGCGGGTGGTAATCCAGTCCGGCGCGGTGATTGGCGGCGAGGGCTTCGGCTTCGCCAACGAGAAGGGTGTCTGGCAGAAGATTGCGCAACTCGGTGGGGTGGTGATCGGCGACGACGTCGAAATTGGCGCCAACACCACCATCGATCGCGGGGCACTGGCCGACACGCTGATCGGTAACGGGGTCAAGCTGGACAACCAGATCATGATCGCGCACAACGTGCAGGTCGGCGACAACACGGCCATGGCCGGTTGTGCGGGTATTTCCGGCAGCACCAAAATTGGCAAGAACTGTATGATCGCCGGCGGCGTCGGCATGGTCGGGCACATCGAAGTCTGCGACGGCGTCTTCGTCACGGGCATGACCATGGTGACCCGTTCAATCACCGAGCCGGGTTCTTATTCTTCCGGCACCGCCATGCAGCCTGCGGGCGAGTGGCGCAAGAGCGCGGCGCGCATTCGTCAGCTGGATGACATGGCGCGGCGCCTGCAACAGTTGGAAAAACAACTGGCGGCAGTGACCTCCAGCGGGAATGCCTCATCTGATGCCTGAGCCGGTTTTGCCGTGCTCTCCTCTTTTTATTACAGGCTTCTCTGGACATGATGGACATCAACGAAATACGTGAGTACTTGCCGCATCGTTACCCGTTCCTGCTGGTCGACCGGGTGGTGGATCTGGATGTAGAGGGCAAGTGCATTCGTGCCCACAAGAATGTCAGCATCAATGAGCCGTTCTTCAACGGGCACTTTCCCCAGCATCCGATCATGCCCGGCGTGCTGATCATCGAGGCCATGGCCCAGGCGGCCGGCATTCTCGGTTTCAAGATGATGGGCTTGAAGCCCACCGACGGTACCCTGTATTACTTCGTCGGCTCGGACAAACTGCGCTTTCGTCAGCCGGTGGTGCCGGGCGATCAATTGATCCTCGAGGCCCGCCACCTGAGCAACAAGCGCAGCATCTGGAAGTTCGAGTGCAGGGCCAGTGTCGACGGCAAGGAAGTATGTTCGGCTGAAATCATCTGTGCGGAACGCAAACTATGAGTTTGATTGACCCTCGCGCCATCATCGATCCCTCTGCCAAGCTGGCCGACGACGTCGTCGTCGGCCCTTGGTCGATCATTGGGCCCGATGTGGAAATAGGTGAGGGTAGCGTGCTTGGGCCCAATGTGATCATCAAGGGGCCAACCAGAATTGGTAAGCACAATCGCGTCTATCAGTTTTCCTCGCTGGGCGAGGACACTCCGGATCGCAAGTACAAGGGCGAGCCGACGCGGCTGGTGATTGGCGATCACAACATCATTCGCGAAGGTGTCACCATGCACCGGGGCACCATCCAGGACCGTGACGAGACCACCGTGGGCGACCACAACCTGATCATGGCCTATGCGCACATCGGCCATGACAGCGTGATCGGCAACCATTGCATCCTGGTCAATAACACCGCCCTGGCGGGCCACGTGCACATCGGCGACTGGGCGATCCTGTCCGGCTACACCCTGGTGCATCAGTTCTGCCATATCGGCGCGCACAGCTTTGCCGGCATGGGCAGCGCGATCGGCAAGGATGTGCCGGCCTATGTCACGGTTTCCGGCAATCCGGCGGAAGCGCGCAGCATGAATTTCGAAGGCCTGCGCCGTCGCGGCTTCAGCGCCGAGTCGATCCAGGCCCTGCGTCGTGCCTACAAGACCGTGTATCGCCAGGGCTTGACCATCGAAGAAGCCTTGGCGGAGCTGGCGGAACCTTCCCTGCAGTTTCCCGAGGTCGCGGTGTTCCGCGACTCGATCCAGGCGTCCAATCGCGGCATCACCCGCTAAGTTATGGCGGATCTATTGCGCGTCGCCCTGGTGGCTGGCGAAGCCTCCGGCGACATTCTCGGCGCCGGCCTGATGCAGGCCCTGAAGGCCCGTCATCCACAGATCGAATTCATCGGCGTCGGCGGCCCGCTCATGCAGGCCGAGGGCCTGAATGCCTATTTCCCCATGGAGCGTCTGGCGGTGATGGGCCTGGTCGAAGTGCTCGGTCGGCTGCCGGAGTTGCTGCTGCGGCGCAGACGCCTGATCAAGACCCTGATCGATGCCAAACCGGACGTGTTCATCGGCATCGATGCACCGGATTTCAACCTGGGCCTCGAGCTCAAATTGCGCCGTGCCGGGATCAAGACCGTGCACTACGTCAGCCCCTCCGTCTGGGCCTGGCGGCAGAAGCGCGTGTTGAAGATTCGGGATGCCTGCGACCTGATGCTCTGCCTGTTTCCTTTCGAGGCGCAGTTCTACGACGCCCATCAGGTGCCGGTGCGTTTCGTCGGTCATCCGCTGGCCGATGCGATCCCCCAGCAGGCCGACCGCGCGGCGGCGCGCGAGGCCCTGGACTTGCCGCAGGACAGTGCCGTGGTGGCCCTGTTGCCGGGCAGTCGGGGCGGCGAGGTGGGGCGTCTGGGTGCGCTGTTTCTCGATACCGCGGTGCGCTTGCGCACCCTGCGTCCGGGCATCCGTTTCGTCGTACCGTGCGCCAGCCCCGAGCGCCGCGTGCAGCTGGAGCAGATGCTGGTCGGGCGCGACCTGCCCCTGAGCCTGCTCGATAGTCGTTCCCACGATGCCCTGGCGGCCTGTGATGCGGTGCTCATCGCCTCGGGTACGGCCACCCTCGAAGCCTTGCTGTACAAGCGGCCAATGGTGGTGGCCTACAAGGTCGCGCCCCTGACCTATCGCATTCTCAAGCGTCTGGTCAGCAGCGCCTATATCTCGCTGCCCAATCTGCTGGCCGAGCGCTTGCTGGTGCCCGAGCTGATCCAGGATGCGGCGACCCCGGAAGCCTTGGCCCAGGCGTTGGCGCCGCTGCTCGATGACGGTGAAGTCCAGACCGAGGGTTTCGACGTGATTCATCGCTCCTTGCGCCGCGATGCCTCTGCCCAGGCGGCCGAGGCCGTGCTCAAGCTGATGGGGCAGGCCTGATGCAGTTGGGGCTGGATTTCAGTCAGGTGCAGGAGCTGGTCGCCGGCGTCGACGAGGTCGGCCGCGGCCCGTTGTGCGGCGCGGTGGTGACCGCGGCGGTGATTCTCGATCCGTTGCGGCCGATTCTGGGGCTCAACGATTCGAAGAAGCTCAGCGCGGCGCGGCGCGAGAAGCTTTTCGATGAAATCTGCGAGAAAGCCCTGGCCTGGTGCATCGCCCGCGCCGAGGTGGAGGAGATCGATCGCCTGAACATCCTCCACGCGACCATGCTGGCCATGCAGCGCGCGGTCGAAGGTTTGTCTGTCATGCCGCGGCTGGCGCTGATCGACGGCAATCGCTGTCCCGTCCTGCAGGTGCCGAGCGCGGCGGTGGTCAAGGGCGACAGCCAGGTCCCGGCGATCGCCGCCGCCTCGATTCTGGCCAAGGTCAGCCGCGATCGCGAGATGCAGTTGCTCGATATGCAGTACCCCGGCTACGGCATCGCCGGGCACAAGGGCTATCCCACTGCCGTGCATCTGGAGGCCCTGCGCCGCCTGGGCCCGACGCCGATCCATCGGCGCTCATTCGCGCCGGTGCGCGAGCTGCTGGAAAGCTAGGCCGCGGTCACCTGGCGGGTGCCTGTTTGACGCTTCTGGTCTAGTGCCTGCAGCTTGCCGCTGCGAAGGCTGTACAATCAGCCCCCTGTCGTTTTTGAGCTTTGTATAGGACTGCCATGACCGCTTCGTTCGTCCATCTGCGTCTGCACACCGAATTCTCCCTGGTCGACGGTCTGGTGCGGGTCAAGCCGCTGATCAAGGCCGTGGCGAGTGCGGGCATGCCGGCGGTGGCGGTCACCGACATGAGCAACATGTGTTCGCTGGTGAAGTTCTACAAGGCGGCCATGGGCGGCGGGATCAAGCCGATCTGCGGGGCGGATATCTGGCTCGCCAGCGTCGATGACGACGGTCCGCTTTCGCGCCTGACCCTGCTGGCGATGAACCCCAAGGGCTACCGCAATCTCACCGAACTGGTGTCCCGCGGCTGGACCGAGGGGCAAAGCAACGACCAGGTGATCATCCAGCGCGAGTGGGTCAAGGCCGCCGCCGAGGGCTTGATCGTCCTGTCCGGGGCGCGGGAAGGCGAGGTCGGTCAGGCCCTGTTGAATGGCGACCTGGCCGAGGCCGAAACCCTGTTGCGCGAGTGGCTGCAGGTGTTTCCGCAGCGCTTCTACCTGGAGGTGCAGCGCACCAACCGGGTCAACGACGAGGAATACCTGCACCTGGCGGTCGATCTGGCGGCCAGGGTCGGCGCGCCGCTGGTGGCGACCAACGATGTGCGTTTCCTCAAGCAGGACGACTTCGCCGCCCACGAGACCCGCGTGTGCATCGGCGAGGGCCGCAGCCTGGACGACCCACGGCGGCCGCGCACCTACTCCGATCAGCAGTACTTGAAGACCCCGCAAGAGATGGCCGAGCTGTTCAGCGACCTGCCGGAGGCGCTGGAAAACACCGTGGAGATCGCCCGGCGCTGCAATATCGAAGTGCAGATGGGCAAGTACTTCCTGCCCGATTTCCCGGTGCCGGCCGGCATGACCATGGACGAGTACTTCCGCCAGGTCTCCTTCGACGGCCTCGACGAGCGCCTGGAGGTGCTGCTGCCCAAGGACACCCCGGACTACGACGCGAAGAAGCAGGTCTACATCGACCGGCTGAATTTCGAGCTGGATATCATCATCCAGATGGGCTTCCCCGGTTACTTCCTGATCGTCATGGACTTCATCAAGTGGGCGAAGAGCAACGGCGTGCCGGTCGGCCCCGGCCGGGGTTCGGGTGCCGGCTCGCTGGTGGCCTACGTGCAGAAGATCACCGACCTCGATCCGCTGGCCTATGACCTGCTGTTCGAGCGCTTCCTCAACCCGGAACGGGTCTCGATGCCCGACTTCGACGTCGACTTCTGCATGGACGGGCGCGACCGGGTCATCGATTACGTGGCCGAGAAATACGGGCGCAATGCGGTCAGCCAGATCATCACCTTCGGCACCATGGCGGCCAAGGCAGTGGTGCGCGACGTGGCGCGGGCCCAGGGCAAGTCCTACGGCCTGGCCGATCGTCTGTCGAAGATGATCCCCTTCGAGGTCGGCATGACCCTGGAGAAGGCCTACGAGATGGAGGAACCGTTGCGCGACTTCCTCAAGGTCGACGAGGATGCCCGGGAAATCTGGGAAATGTCGCGCAAGCTCGAGGGCATCACCCGTGGCACCGGCAAGCACGCCGGTGGTGTGGTCATCGCGCCGACCAAGCTCACCGACTTCTCGCCGATCGCCTGCGATGACGAGGGCGGCGGCCTGGTCACCCAGTTCGACAAGGACGATGTGGAAACCGCGGGCCTGGTCAAGTTCGACTTCCTCGGCCTGCGCACCCTGACCATCATCAAGTGGGCGATGGAGACGATCAATCGCGAGCAGGCCGCGCAGGGCCTGCCGGACCTGAACATCGACTTCATCCCGCTGGATGACAAACCTACCTTCCAGATGCTGCAAAAGGCCGAGACCACCGCGGTGTTCCAGCTCGAGTCGCGCGGCATGAAGGAGCTGATCAAGAAGCTCAAGCCGGACTGCCTGGAAGACATGATCGCCCTGGTGGCACTGTTCCGTCCCGGCCCGCTGCAGTCGGGCATGGTCGACGACTTCATCAACCGCAAGCACGGCCGCGAGCCGATTTCCTATCCGCATCAGGACTACCAGTACGCCGGCCTGGAGCCTGTGCTCAAGCCCACCTACGGCATCATCCTGTACCAGGAACAGGTGATGCAGATCGCCCAGGTGATGGCCGGCTACACCCTCGGCGGGGCGGACATGCTGCGGCGCGCCATGGGCAAGAAGAAGCCCGAGGAGATGGCCAAGCAGCGTGGCGGCTTTATCGAGGGCTGCGCGAATAACGGCATCGATGGTGAACTGGCGGGCAACATCTTCGATCTGGTGGAGAAATTTGCCGGTTACGGCTTCAACAAGTCGCACTCGGCCGCTTATGGCCTGCTCTCTTACCAGACGGCCTGGCTCAAGGCGCACCATCCGGCCGCCTTCATGGCCGCGGTGCTGTCGGCGGATATGCACAACACCGACAAGGTCGTGACCCTGATCGAGGAATGCCGCAGCATGAAGCTGCGTCTCGATGCGCCGGATGTGAATATTTCCGAATTCAAGTTCACGGTTACCGACGGCGGCTGGATCGTCTACGGCCTGGGCGCGATCAAGGGCGTCGGCGAGGGGCCGGTCGAGGCCATCGTCGAGTCGCGCAAGGATGGCCCGTTCAAGGACCTGTTCGATTTCTGCTCGCGGGTCGACCTCAAGCGCATCAACAAGCGCACTCTGGACGCGCTGATCCGCGGCGGCGCCCTGGATCGTCTGGGACCGTATTTCCACGAGGAAATCAAAGCCTACAAGGCCAATATCGATCGCAATCGCGGGGTCCTGCTGGCGGCGATGGAGGAGGCGGTGCAGGCGGCCGAGCAGACCGCGCGCAGCCATGACAGCGGCCACATGGACCTGTTCGGCGGAGTCTTCGCCGATGCCGAGGCCGATGTCTATGCCAATCACCTGAAGGCCCGCGAACTGTCGCTCAAGGAGCGCCTGAAAGGCGAGAAGGACACCCTCGGCCTGTACCTGACCGGTCATCCGATCGACGAATACGAAGGCGAGGTGCGGCGTTTCGCCCGTCAGCGGATCGTCGACCTCAAGCCGGCGCGTGGCGATCAGACGGTTGCCGGCCTGATCGTCAACCTGCGGGTGATGAAGAACAAAAAGGGCGACAAGATGGGTTTCATCACCCTGGATGATCGCTCGGGTCGCATCGAGGCGTCGTTGTTCGCCGAGGCCTTTGCCAGCAATCAGGCGCTGCTGCAGAGCGACGCCCTGGTGGTGGTCGAAGGCGAGGTGAGCAACGATGATTTTTCCGGTGGCCTGCGCTTGCGGGCCAAGCGGGTGATGAGCCTGGAGGAGGCGCGGACCGGGCTGGCCGACAGCCTGCGCTTGAAGATTGCCGGCAGTGCCCTGAAGGGCGATCGACTGCGCTGGCTGGCGGATGTGTGCAAGCGCCACCGAGGCGCCTGCCCGATCACCCTGGAATACACCGGCGCGGATGCGCGGGCCATGTTGCAGTTTGGCGAGGGCTGGCGAATCGATCCGGCCGACAGCCTGATTCAGGCATTGCGTGACCAGTTCGGGCGAGACAACGTCTTTCTGCACTACCGCTGATTTGTGAGGCCCCGGCTTCATGGGGCGGATGCGGCACTCGTGGGTGGGATGTGAGGGGGTCGCCGGTTTCCGGTGACTTTTATCCCAACCCGAGTGTCGACCTGAATGCGCCTGTTCCTATAAGGTAGGCGCGAAATGGATACAGCTCCCCGGCCGCATGGCCGTCGACGCAAGACGGATGACTATGAACCCGAATTTTCTCGATTTCGAACAGCCGATCGCCGACCTGCAAGCCAAGATCGAAGAGCTTCGCCTGGTCGGTAACGACAACTCGTTGAACATCGGCGATGAGATCGCCCGCCTGCAGGACAAGAGCAGTGCGCTGACCGAAAGCATTTTCAGTAACCTGAGCAGCTGGCAGATCGCCAAGCTGGCTCGCCACCCCCAGCGCCCCTATACCCTCGACTACCTGCAGCACATCTTCACCGAGTTCGACGAGTTGCACGGCGATCGGCATTTCTCCGATGACCCGGCGATAGTCGGTGGTGTCGCGCGTCTGGACGGCGAGCCGGTGATGGTCATCGGTCATCAGAAGGGCCGTGAAGTGCGCGAGAAGGTCCGCCGCAATTTCGGCATGCCGCGCCCGGAAGGCTACCGCAAGGCCTGTCGCCTGATGGAAATGGCCGAGCGCTTCAAGATGCCGATCCTGTCCTTTATCGACACCCCGGGCGCCTACCCGGGGATCGACGCCGAAGAGCGTGGGCAGAGCGAGGCGATTGCCTGGAACCTGCGGGTGATGGCGCGTCTGAAGACCCCGATCATCGCCACCGTGATTGGTGAGGGTGGTTCCGGCGGTGCGCTGGCAATTGGCGTATGCGACCAGCTGAATATGCTGCAGTACGCCACCTACTCGGTGATTTCGCCGGAAGGCTGCGCCTCGATTCTGTGGAAAACCGCAGACAAGGCGCCGGATGCCGCGGAAGCCATGGGCATCACCGCCGAGCGCCTGAAGGGCCTGGGCATTGTCGATCAGGTGATTGGCGAGCCATTGGGCGGTGCCCA
>NZ_JBFIIG010000107.1:0-14259 GCF_041601375.1 Pseudomonas sp.
CGGAATCCTCCTAGTGCTCGTCAGCTGCGCTGAAGCCCCCAGCGCCCTCGAGCGCGTCAAGGCGGAGGGTGTACTGCGGGTGATCACCCGCAACAGCCCGGCCACCTATTTCCAGGATCGCAACGGCGAAACCGGCTTCGAATACGAACTGGTCAAACGCTTTGCCGATGACCTGGGCCTGGAGCTGCAAATCGAGACCGCCGACAACCTCGACGAGCTGTTCGCCAGCCTCGGCAAGGAAAATGGCCCGGTGCTGGCCGCCGCCGGCCTGGTAGCAAGCGACGGACGACAGCAGGTCGCCCGCTTCTCCCAGCCTTACCTGGAAGTCACCCCACAAATCATTTATCGCAACGGCCAGCGTCGCCCCACGCGCCCGGACGAGCTGACCGACAAGCGCATCCTGGTTCTCAAGGGCAGCAGCCACGCCGAACAATTGGCCAAGCTGAAGCTCGAACTGCCGGAGCTGAACTACGAAGAATCGGCGGACGTGGAAGTGGTCGACCTGCTGCGCATGGTCGACGAGGGGCAGATCGACCTGACCCTGGTCGACTCCAACGAACTGGCGATGAACCAGGTGTACTTCCCCAACGTGCGGGTGGCCTTCGACCTCGGCGACTCGCAGAGCCTGGCCTGGGCCGTCGCCCCCGGCGAAGACAACAGCCTGCTCGACGAGATCAACAGATTTCTCGAGCGCGCCCAGCAGAACGGCAGCCTGCAGCGCCTGAAGGAACGCTACTACGGCCACGTCGACGTGCTCGGTTACGTCGGCGCCTACACCTTCGCCAAGCACCTGCAGCAGCGCCTGCCCCGTTACGAGAAGGATTTCCGCCAGGCGGCCCAGGTCAATCAGGTCGACTGGCGCCTGCTGGCCGCCATGGGCTATCAGGAATCACTCTGGCAACCGACCGCCACCTCGAAAACCGGGGTGCGCGGCCTGATGATGCTGACCCTGCGCACCGCCCAGGCCATGGGCGTGTCCAACCGCCTCGACCCCAAGCAGAGCATCGCCGGCGGCGCCAAGTACATCGCCCGGGTCAAGGATCAACTGCCCGCGAGCATCGCAGAACCGGATCGCACCTGGTTCGCCCTGGCCGCCTACAACGTCGGCGGCGGCCACCTGGAAGATGCGCGCAAGCTGACCGAAGCCGAAGGGCTGAACCCGGACAAATGGCTGGATGTGCAGAAGATCCTGCCGCGCCTGTCGCAGAAAAAGTGGTTCAGCAAGACCCGCTACGGCTATGCCCGCGGCGGCGAACCGGTGCACTTCGTGCGCAACATCCGCCGCTATTACGACATCCTCACCTGGGTCACCCAGCCGCAGCTGGAAGGCAACCAGATGGCCGCCAGCAACCTGCACACGCCAGGGGTGAACAAGGAGCCGCCGCCGGAAGAGCTGCCGCCGTTATAGCGCATGCCGGATGACGCGGCGCTCTTCCCGGATTGCGCCTGGGCTTATTCGGGCGACATGCTGGCGAGCTACAGGCAAGACGGCCTCTACCGCGTTGCGCGCCTGGCCTTGAAGAACTCGCTGAGCAGCGCACTGCTCTCCTCGGCCAGCACCCCGCCCTCGATCAACACCCGATGATTGAGAAACGCCTGATTGAAGAATTCGCCACGACTCAGGGCCACGCCGGCCTTGGGTTCGGTGGCGCCATACACCACCCGCTGAATCCGCGCATGGACGATCAGGCCGGCGCACATGCTGCACGGCTCCAGGGTCACGTACAGGGTGCTGCCCGGCAGACGGTAGTTGTCGACGGCCTGCGCCGCCGCACGGATCGCCACCATCTCGGCGTGGGCGCTGGGGTCGTGACTGGAGATCGGACAATTGAAGCCGCGGCCGATGATCGCGCCGCCCTGCACCAGCACGGCGCCGACCGGCACCTCGCCCAGGGCCGCCCCTTCGGCGGCCAGGGCCAGGGCCTCGCGCATGAAATGTGCGTCGTGACTGCGGTCGATGATTTGTACTCTTTTCATAGTCTCGCCAGGTCAATCCTAGCCAGGGTGCGCATGACGCACCCTGGCGGAAAATTCACACCACCTCGATGGAGGCCATCAGGCCGGTTTCCATATGGTCGATCACATGGCAGTGGAACATCCATATTCCCGGATTATCGGCGACCAGCGCCACCCGCGCGCGCTCGTTCTTGCCCAGCAGGTAGGTGTCGGTGAAGTAAGGGGTGATCTGCTTGCGGTTCGAGGCCAGCACCTTGAAGGTCATGCCGTGCAGGTGAATCGGATGCTGATACTGGCTGAGGTTGCGCAGCTCGAAGACATAGCTCTTGCCCAGCTGCAGGCTGGCAATGGGCTTATCGGCGCAGCCCTTGTCCTTGCTGTCCCAGGCCTGGCCATTGATCTGCCAGAAGCTGTGCGCCGCGCCCTGCGCCAGCCCCTGCGACAGCGCGCCGACCCACTCGAAGTTGAAGTTCAGGGTTTCGGCGGCGGCCAGATCCGGCTCGGCAATCGGGTTGGCCGGCAGCGCCGCTGGCCACTCGCCGGCAGCCTCGGCACTCGACGCCCCACGCAAGGTGGCCAGGCGCAGCGGACCATTGCGCAGCGACAATTCGATACCCGCCGCCGGCACCTGCAGCCCCAGCTCGATGCGCATGCCCGGCCCCAGCCAGTACTCCTTGCCCAGCGGCCGCGGCTCGATCGGGTTGCCATCCAGCGCATAGATGCGCGCCTCGGCGCCCGGCAGGTTGAGCCTATAGGTCAGGGTATTGTCCAGGTTCAAAATACGCAGGCGCACCACCTGCCCGGCCGGCAGCTCCAGGATCGGCGCATGCACGCCGTTGACCGTACTCAGCCGCCCGGGAGTGCCGCCGCGCGCCGCTTCACGGGGCACGCTGAAATCGCTGAAAGCGCCCTGCTCGTCGATATGCCAGTTCTTCAGGCTGAGCGTGCGCTCATGGCGGAAACCACTCGGCTCGCGCTCCTCGACGATCAGCGCACCGACCAGGCCGCGGCCCAGCTGCTCGCCGCTGGCGGTGTGCGGGTGATACCAGAAACTGCCGGCATCCGGCGTCTTGAACTGGTAGTCGAAGTATTCGCCGGGCAGCACCGGTAGCTGCGAGACATAGGGAACGCCGTCCATCTCCAGCGGCAGGCGGATGCCATGCCAGTGGATGGTGGTCGGCACCTCGAGCCGGTTGATAAAGCGCACGCGCAACCACTCGCCCTGCCTGGCGCGAATTTCCATGCCCGGCGCCTGGCCGCCATAGGCCCAGGCCGGGGTGAGATGCCCCGGCACCAGCTCAAGATCCAGCGGCGCGGCGATCAACTCGTAGTCGTATTCCGCGGCGACCAGCGGCCGCCCCAGCCAATAGCGCACGCCGCCGGCACCGAGGCCTACGACAGTCAAACCGAGCAGGCCACCGATAATTTGTCGACGTGTAAATGACATGGGTACAGACACCTCTAGATAAGGGGGACTTTCTAGAACAACACGCTGGGCCCATCGGGGAAATCAAGGTAGGCATGTAATAGCCGGTCTCTGATGGACCGGCTTTTTAGAGGCTTTAAAATCGAACAGGCGATGCAGAAAAAGGGTTACCTGGCTAAGGCCAGGCAAGGCGCCCCGGAGCTTTCAAGCGCAGCGTACTGCAGTACGTGAGCATTAAAAGCGAGGACGCAACGCAGCATGGCCGACGACCAGGAAGCCGTCCCGCCAATGCATCACTCCCACTCGATAGTCGCTGGCGGCTTGCTCGACACGTCGTAGGTGACGCGGGAGATGCCTTCGATCTCGTTGATGATGCGGTTGCTGACCTTCTCCAGCAGCTCGTACGGCAGGTGCGCCCAGCGTGCGGTCATGAAGTCGATGGTTTCCACCGCGCGCAGGGCCACGACCCAGGCGTAACGGCGGCCGTCACCGACCACGCCGACCGACTTGACCGGCTGGAACACCACGAAGGCCTGGCTGGTCTTGTGGTACCAGTCGAAGTTGCGCAGCTCTTCGATGAAGATATGGTCGGCGCGGCGCAGGATGTCCGCGTATTCCTTCTTCACTTCGCCGAGGATGCGCACACCCAGGCCCGGGCCCGGGAACGGATGGCGGTAGACCATGTCGTAGGGCAGGCCCAGCTCCAGGCCGATGCGCCGCACTTCGTCCTTGAACAGCTCGCGCAACGGCTCGACCAGCTTGAGGTTCATTTCCTCGGGCAGGCCGCCGACGTTGTGGTGCGACTTGATCACGTGGGCCTTGCCGGTCTTGGCGCCGGCCGATTCGATCACGTCCGGGTAGATGGTGCCCTGGGCGAGGAACTTGATGCTGTCCAGCTTGCTGGCCTGGGCATCGAACACGTCGATAAAGGTGCGACCGATGATCTTGCGCTTCTTCTCCGGGTCGGCTTCGCCGGCCAGGTTGTCGAGGAACTGCTCTTCGGCGTTGGCGCGGATCACCTTGACCCCCATGTTCTCGGCGAACATGGCCATCACCTGCTCGCCTTCGTGCAGGCGCAGCAGGCCGTTGTCGACGAATACGCAGGTCAGCTGATCGCCGATCGCCTTGTGCAGCAAGGCGGCGACCACCGAAGAATCCACGCCGCCGGACAAGCCGAGCAGGACATTGGCGCCGCCGACCTGGGCGCGTACCTGGGCGATGGCGTCCTCGACGATATTCGACGGCGTCCACAGCGCCTGGCAGCCGGCGATGTCCAGGACGAAACGCGAAAGGATGCGCCCACCCTGCTTGGTGTGGGTCACCTCGGGATGGAACTGCACGCCGTAGTAGCCACGCGCGTCATCGCACATGCCGGCGATCGGGCAGCTCGGGGTGCTGGCGAGAATATGGAAACCTTCCGGCAACTCGGTGACCTTGTCGCCATGGCTCATCCACACATCCAGGCTGAGCACGCCATCGTCGTCGATATGGTCTTCGATGCCGTCGAGCAGACGGGCCTTGCCGACCACATCGACGCGGGCATAGCCGAACTCGCGCAGATCCGAACCCTGCACCTTGCCGCCGAGCTGCTCGGCCATGGTCTGCATGCCGTAGCAGATGCCCAGTACCGGCACGCCGAGGTCGAACACCGCATGCGGTGCGCGCGGGCTGTCGAGCTCATGCACCGACTCCGGGCCGCCGGCGAGGATGATCCCGCGCGGGGCGAAGGCGTGGATGTCTTCGTCGCTCATGTCGAAGGGATGCAACTCGCAATACACGCCGATCTCGCGCACACGACGGGCGATCAGTTGGGTGTACTGCGAACCGAAATCCAGGATCAGGATGCGGTGGGCGTGAATGTCAGGATGAGCCATGGCCGTCTCTCGTAGCGGAATTCACAAATGACAAGGGGCTGCCCCGTCGTTCTCAACAGCTACAGCCCCGTGCCTGAACAATTTTCAAAAATGGATGTGCCACGTCGCGAGCGCAGTGGCAGCAAGGCAGCGCCCTATCCCTACGGGCTCGCTGCATTCACCCCATCCATGGGGATCGTGGAGAGGAGCGAGGAAGCGCAGTTTGCCGTAGCAAATGAGCATTTCGAGTTCCTCTCCAACGCCGCTGGCGCAAGCGCAGCAGCGGCACATCCATTTCTTAGCCGACCCGGTAGTTCGGCGCTTCCTTGGTGATCTGTACATCGTGCACATGGGACTCGGCCATGCCGGCGCCGGTGATGCGCACGAACTGCGGCTTGCTGCGCATTTCCTCGATGGTGGCGCAGCCGGTGTAGCCCATGGAGGCGCGCAGGCCGCCCATCAACTGATGGACGATGGCGCTCATGGAGCCCTTGTAGGGCACGCGACCCTCGATGCCTTCGGGCACCAGCTTCTCGGCACCGGCGGAGGAGTCCTGGAAGTAACGGTCCGAGGAACCCTGGGCCTGGGACATGGCGCCCAGCGAACCCATGCCACGATAAGCCTTGTAGGAACGTCCCTGGAACAACTCGACTTCGCCCGGCGCCTCTTCGGTACCGGCCAGCATCGAGCCGATCATGACGCAGGAGGCACCTGCCACTATGGCCTTGGACAGGTCTCCGGAGAAGCGGATACCGCCGTCGGCGATCAGCGGCACGCCGGTGCCTTCCAGCGCGGCGGCGACATTGGCCACCGCGGAGATCTGCGGCACGCCGACCCCGGCAACGATACGCGTGGTGCAGATCGAGCCCGGGCCGATACCGACCTTGACCGCATCGGCGCCGGCTTCGACCAGGGCCTTGGCGGCATCGCCGGTGGCGATATTGCCGCCGATCACCTGCACTTCGGGGAAGTTCTGCTTGACCCAGCGCACCCGGTCGATCACGCCCTTGGAGTGACCGTGGGCGGTGTCGACGATGATCACATCGACCCCCGCCGCCGCCAGCGCGGCAACCCGGTCGCCGGTATCGGCACCGGTACCGACCGCGGCGCCGACGCGCAGACGACCCTGGTCGTCCTTGCTGGCCAGCGGATAGGCCTTGGCCTTCTCGATATCGTTGACGGTCATCATGCCCTTGAGGCGGAACTGATCGTTGACGATCAGCACACGCTCGATGCGGTGCTTGTGCAGCAACTTGCGCACCACCTGGGTATCTTCACCTTCCTTGACCGTGACCAGACGCTCTTTGGGCGTCATCACGTCGCGCACCTTGGCGCTCATATCGGTCTCGAAACGCACGTCACGCGAGGTGACGATGCCGACCAGATCGCCGTGATGGAGCACCGGCACGCCGGAAATGTTGTTCTGCCGGGTCAGGTCGAACAGATCGCCCACCGTGGCATCGGCCTCGATGGTGATCGGGTCCTTTACCACCCCGGACTCGTAGCGCTTGACCTTGCGCACCTCGAGCGCCTGCTGCTCGATGGTCATGTTCTTGTGAATGATGCCAATGCCACCCTCCTGGGCCATGGCGATCGCCAGACGGGCTTCGGTAACGGTGTCCATGGCAGCGGAGAGCAACGGAATATTCAGCTCGACACCACGGGTCAGGCGCGTCTTGAGGCTGACATCCTTCGGCAGAACATCGGAATAACCAGGAATAAGTAGAACGTCGTCGAAGGTAAGAGCTTCTTGACTGATACGCAGCATGGCGGGGGCTCCCGGGCGGGAAATTGGAAGCGCGCCATTATACCCAGCAGGGCTATCCCACTCAATGCAAAGAATGCCTTGCGTGCACAAGCATTTCAGTTCGCTGCCACTAAATCGAATAATACCCATATAATAACGATTCTCAATATCATCAAAATCCGAGACACCAATGCCATCTGCACGCCCCAGCCCCGCCTCATTCGGCCGAAAAACCGCCCTGCTTACCCTCAGCCTCCTGCCCGCCGGCCAGTCACTGGCGGCGCAGGCCACGGCGCAATTGCAACTGCCCAGCCAGGAAATCGTCGCGCCGCGCGCCCTCGAACAAGGCTATCGGGCGAGAACCGCCAGCACCGCCAGTAAATCCGCGGTGCCACTCAGGGAAGAGGCGCAATCGGTGCAAGTGGTAACGCCCCAGACGATCGAGGACTACCAGGTTCGCTCGCTGGACGACGCCATGAAGTTCGTCAGCGGCATGACCCAGAGCAACACCCTGGCCGGCACCCAAGACGGCTTCGTCAAACGCGGCTTCGGCAATAACACCGACGGTTCGATTCTGCGCGATGGCGTGCGCAGCAATATGTCTCGCAATTTCGACGCCACCAGCGAGCGGGTCGAAGTGCTCAAAGGCCCGGCCTCGCTGCTCTACGGCGCCCTGGAACCGGGCGGACTGGTCAATGTGATCAGCAAGAAACCCGCCTACGCCAGCCGCACCACAGTGACCGGCGAACACACCAGCTTCGGCGGCGGTAACCTGTCGGCCGACACTACCGGCCCGCTGGGCGACAGCGGCTTTGCCTATCGGCTGATCGCCGAGCGCCAACATGCAGACTACTGGCGCAACTACGGCAGCGACGAACACAGCCTGATCGCCCCGTCCTTGAGCTGGACCGGTGGCGACCTGCAGATCGACCTGAGCTACCAGTACAAGGAATTCTCCGCCCCGGTGGATCGCGGCACCGTGCTGATCGACAACCGCATAGCCGATACCAGGTACAACCAGCAGTTCGGCGAACCCTGGGCGAAGAGCGCAGGCATCGACCAGCTATTCCATGCGCGCGCGCAATACCAGTTGAACCCGGACTGGAAAACCCGCCTGAGCTATAGCTGGAATCAGGAAAAATACGACTTCGCCGAAGCCATACCCACCGCCGGCCAGCCCAGCCTCGCCACCAACGGCACCCTGCGCCGCCGCGCCAACGGCGCCGAATACGACAACGACGTGCACTACCTGGCCTGGGACTGGCTCGGCAATACCCGCTTGTTCGGCCAGCGTCACGACCTGCTGGTGGGCGTCGACAACGAGCGCGTCGACAACTTCCGTGGCGACACCTACCGCGGCACCCGTAACAACGACAGCCTGAATATCTACCACCCGGTCTATGGCAGCCTTGCCGAGCCCAGCCAACTGAGCACCACCCGGAGCGACCGCAGCGACGAGGTACATTCCGCCTCGCTCTATGCCAAGGACAACTGGCACCTGAACCAGCAGTGGATTCTGGTACTGGGCGGGCGCTATCAGTACTACGAGCAATTCCTCGATCAAGGCCGCGGCAGCAATTACACGCGGGTACTGGACGACAACGGCGAGAGATTCCTGCCCTTTGCCGGCCTGGTCTATGCCCTCAACGACCAGGTCTCGCTCTACGCCAACTACAGCGAGTCCTTCAGACCCAACCAGTCGGACAGCCTGGCCGATGCCGCAGCCCATGAGCCGGAGGAAGGCATCAGCCGCGAAATTGGCGCGAAGATCGACGTCACGCCGAACCTCAGCGCCAACATCGCCTTGTTCGACATCGAGAAAGAAAATG
Organism: Pseudomonas sp.; assembly: GCF_041601375.1. GTDB lineage: Bacteria > Pseudomonadota > Gammaproteobacteria > Pseudomonadales > Pseudomonadaceae > Aquipseudomonas. The sequence continues at coordinate 8,812 of NZ_JBFIIG010000107.1, forward strand.
TGGTGGTGACCCTCAACGGTGAGGATCAGGCTGCCGGCACGGTTGGCTCACGCGGCATCGAAGTGGACCTCAACGGGCGCATCGCCGAGCGCTGGAACATGATCGCCGCCTACGCCTACACCGACACGAAAATCCTCGACGACCCGGACAACCGGGGCAACCAGTTGGTAAATGCCGCGCGCCATATCGGCAGCCTCTACCTCACCCACGACCTGGCCCTCCCCGCCCGGTTCGGCACCTGGCGTGCCGGCGCCGGCGCCCGCTACGTGGGCAAACGTGCGGTGGATAACAGCAACGAGGCCTGGCTGGACAGCTACACCCTGGCCGACGCCTTCGTCTCCTGGGAAACCACGCAACTGCTTGGCGAGAAAACCAAGCTGCAACTCAACGCCAACAACCTGTTCGACAAACACTACTACCCATCCAGCGGCGGCAGCTTGCGCATTGCCGTCGGCGAGCCACGCGAACTGCGCCTGTCGGCCAGCGTCGATTTCTGACCGCACGCCCGGCACCTCCTCGGCTCAAGGACGAGCCCCCTCAAAGATCGACGCGCACCAGCGAAACGGGATAGCCCAGGCGCTCGGCGAATTCGTCGAGAAAGCTCTGCCTGAATACCGCCTCGGCCCAGTTGTTGAAGATGAAGCCCAGATTGGAAAAGCCGCAGGGCTGGAGGAAGATAAAGCCATTGATATCGTCTTCGTGCCCGCATTCCGGGCAGATGAAGTTGTCGCTATGGCCGGGCATCCACTCCTCCAGACGATCGAACAGCGCCGCGCCAACCTCCTGGCGGCACTGCGGACAACCGGCCTCCTCGTGAAAGTCCTGCAGCGGCGTGAAGATGCAGCGCTTGGAGACGATCTCCAGGCCATTGACTGGCTGGCCGAAGGGCAGCAGCTGCGGCTGCTCGACCACCTGCCGGGCGCCCGGGGCAATGCCGTAGGCCATCTTGTTGAATGTGCGGCCACAGGTGGTCTGCCGCTCGGCAACGATATCCTGCTGCACCAGCCAGCGCACGATCGCCCGCGCCCTGGCCTCATGTCCCGGGAAGCTGGAGATTTGCGGCACTATGATGGCCTGCTGATCGCGCATGGCACGCCCTCGCTCTGACTGAAAGCCGCGCAGCTTAATGGCCACTGCCCAGCGGTCAAGGCAAATAGCCCCATCCGGCGCTACGCGACTCTTACCCTATGGTGCGCCCGGCAAAGCCTTTATCATGCCGCACATGATCAAAGACCCGTTCCAACGCCTGAACCTCGACCGCGAAGTGCTCAGCGTCAGCCAGCTCAACAACCGCGCGCGCCTGCTGCTGGAGGATGTGTTTTCCAGCATCTGGGTCGAAGGGGAGATTTCCAACCTGGCCAAGCCGGCTTCCGGGCATATCTACTTCACCCTTAAAGATAGCCAGGCCCAGGTGCGCTGCGCGCTGTTCCGACAAAACGCCGCGCGGGTGCGGCAGGCGCTGCGCGACGGCCTGGCGGTCAAGGTGCGCGGCAAGGTCTCGCTGTTCGAAGGGCGCGGCGACTACCAGTTGATTCTCGACAGTGTAGAACCGGCCGGCGACGGCGCCCTGCGCCTGGCCTTCGAAGCCCTGAAGGAAAAACTCGTCGCCGAGGGCCTGTTCGCCAGCGAACGCAAAATCGCCCTGCCGGCCCACCCCAGGCGCATCGGCATCGTCAGTTCGCCGACCGGCGCGGTGATTCGCGACATCATCAGCGTGTTCCGCCGCCGCGCGCCGCAGGTCGCCCTGACCCTGATCCCCACCGCCGTGCAAGGCCGCGAGGCCAGCGGTCAGATCATCCGCGCCCTGCAACTGGCCGATCGCCAGGGCTTCGATGCGCTGATCCTGGCCCGCGGCGGCGGCTCCCTGGAAGACCTCTGGAGCTTCAACGAAGAGGCCGTGGCCCGCGCGGTGGCGGCCTGCGTCACGCCGATCGTCTGCGCCGTGGGCCACGAAACCGACGTGTCCATCTGCGACTTCGTCGCCGACGTGCGTGCGCCAACCCCCTCGGCCGCCGCCGAACTGCTGGCCCCCGACGCCAGCGAGCTGGTGCAGCGCCTGCACAGCCTGCAGCGCCGCCTGGTCATGCGCATGCACAACCGCCTGGAGCGCGAACGCCTGCGCCTGGACGGCCTGACCCGGCGCCTGCGTCACCCCGGCGAACGCCTGCGCCAGCACGCCCAGCGCCTGGATGACCTGGAAATGCGCCTGACGCGGGCCTTCGAACGCCACCTGAACACTCGCCGCGAGCGCCTGGCGCGTCTGCAAACCCGCCTGGCCGGCCAGCACCCCGAGCGCACGTTGCAACTGTTGCGTCAGCGCCTGGGCAGCCTCGCCGAACGCCTGCCCCGGGCCATGCGCGAAGGCCTGAAGCAACGCCGCCTGCAGCTGCAAAGTCAGGTACAGACCTTGCAGGCGGTCAGCCCGCTGGCCACCCTCGGCCGCGGCTACAGCATCCTCCTCGACGAGCGTGGCCGGGCCGTGCGCCGCGCCGCCGACACCCACACCGGCCAGCGCCTGAAAGCACGGCTGGGCGAGGGCGAGCTGGATGTGCGGGTCGAGGACAACCACGTACAGCCGACGACCCTGTCGTTGCTGGATTAGGCTGAATGCCGCTGACGACTGGACGAACACGCCGCCGGTAGGAGCGTTATGTCACCGTTAACCGGTGAATCAAATCAACCCCAACCGATCACCCCTGGATAGCCCATGCGTTTAATTGTCTTGCTAGTCGCCTTCTGCCTCGCCCTGCCCGCTCACGCCGAAGGCTTTATCAGCCGCCTGCTGCACAAACCGGTGCCCGGCGGCGTCGCCGTGGTCGACCTCGGTGCCGGCGCCACGGCACCAAGCGCCAGCTACCAGGGCAAACCGCTGCTGGTGATCCACGAGGATGGCCAGCGCTGGATCGCCATCGTCGGCCTGCCCCTGAGCAGCAAACCCGGCAACCAGCAGATCCAGGTCAACGGCAGTCAGACCCTGAGTTTCCAGGTCGCCAGCAAGCACTATGTCGAGCAGCGCATCACCGTCAAGAACCAGCAGCACGTCACCCCGAACGCCGCCAACCTCGCGCGCATCCAGCGCGAACTGGCCGAGCAGACCCGCGCCTACCAGCAGTTCAGCCCGCGCCAGCCGAGCAACCTGCTGTTCGACAAGCCGGTCAACGGCCCGCTGTCCAGCCCCTTCGGCCTGCGCCGCTTCTTCAATGGCGAGGAGCGCAACCCGCACTCGGGCCTGGATTTCGCCGCCAACCGCGGCACCCCGATCCAGGCCCCGGCGGCCGGCACGGTGATCCTCACCGGCGACTACTTCTTCAACGGCAAGACGGTGTTCGTCGACCACGGCCAGGGCCTGATCAGCATGTTCTGCCACCTGTCGGAGATCGGCGTGAAGGTCGGCGACGAACTGCCGCGCGGCGGCGTGCTCGGCAAGGTCGGCGCCACCGGCCGCGCCACCGGACCGCACCTGCACTGGAACGTCAGCCTCAACGACGCCCGGGTCGACCCGGCGATCTTCATCGGCGCGTTCAAGCCCTGAACGCCCGGCACGGCGACAATTGCCCAATCCTCGCGGAGCAGATTAGAATGCGAAACATTATCGATTAAACCGATTGCACCAGCCATGCAGAGCGACGACATGCCGAACCACGCCCAGATCGCCCTGCTCTATCACCACCACCACTCCTGGCTCTACCACTGGCTAAGCCGCCGCACCGGCTGCCGGGAGCATGCCGCCGACATCGCCCAGGACACCTTCGTCCACCTGCTGAAAGCCCGCGAAACGCAACCGCTGCGTGAACCCCGCGCCTTTCTGAGCAGCATCGCCCGCGGTCTCATGATCGATCAGTACCGCCGCCGGCAACTGGAGCGCGCCTACCTCGAGAGTGTCGCTCACCTGCCGGCGCAGGAACTGCCCTCGGAAGAGACCCGCCGGCTGATCCTCGACAGCCTCGAGCGCATCGACCGTCTGCTCGATCAACTGAAGCCGCGTATCCGCCAGGCTTTCTTGCTGGCCCAGCTGGACGGTCTGACCTGCCCACAAATCGCCAAGCAGCTCGGCGTGTCTCGCGCCACCGTCGAGCGCGACCTGGCCAAGGCCCTGCATGCCTGCTACCGATTGCGCTATGCCGACCTCTGATCCGCGTCAACTGGATCCCGCCCTCGTCGATCAGGCCATCCAGTGGTTGATCAAGCTGCGCTTCAACCAGGCCGAGGACGGTACCGCCCAGGCATTCGACCGCTGGCTCGGGCAAAGCCCCGAACACGCACGCGCCTGGCAACGGGTCGCAACGCTGAACGATGACTTCACCGGGCTACCGCCGGCCATCACCCGGCACACCCTGAACAACGCCAACCAGCGCCTGCGCCGCCGCGACAGCCTGAAACTGCTTGGCCTGCTGGCGGCCGGAGGTCTGACCTGGCTCGGCCACGACCACGGAGCGCTACCAGACCTGTTGGCCGAATACCGAACCGCTACCGGCGAGCGACGTGCGATCGACCTGGCCGACGGCAGCCGCATCCAACTCAACAGCGACAGTGCCATCGATACCCGTTTCGACGAGCGGCGCCGGCTGCTTGTCCTGCGCCATGGGGAAATCCTCATCGACACCGGCGCCGACCCGGAGGCCACCCTGGCCCGGCCCTTCTGGGTGCAAACCCAGCACGGTCATCTGCGCGCCCTGGGGACACGCTTCCTGGTTCGCGAGCAGCGCGGCGGCACCCTGCTTGCCGTGCGCCAAGGTGCCGTGGCGATATTTCCCGATGACAGCGCCACAACGGCCGCGCGCATAGTCCAGCCCGGGGAACGGGTGTTATTCAATGCCAGCAGTCTTTCGCCCGCACCGGAGAACGGCCTCGACCCCTGGGCCTGGAGCGATGGGGTGATCAGCGCCCACGACATGCGCCTGGGCGACTTCATCGCCGAACTCGCCCGCCATCGCCGCGGCGTGCTCAGGTGCAGCGACGCCAGCGCCGACCTGCGCCTGTCCGGCACCTACCAACTCGCCGACACCGACCAGGTGCTGGCCCTGATCGCCCAGACACTGCCCGTGCGCATCGACTACCGCACCCGCTACTGGGTCACCCTGACGGCCGGGAGCTGAGCGGCTGTAAAAAACTCTCGCCTGCTGCTACCGCGCCTGGAGACGCCTCGCGATCCAGCTCGCGATTGCCATAGGCGCTGAGCGGCGGAGCAAAGAGCCCCACGTGTACCCCGACAGCCCGAACGAAAGAGCTCAGCGCCATGAAAATTTTATGAGGTGAATTCTCATTCTCGTTCGACTCATAAGGGAAGGCCGCTATACAGGCCCATCTGCCCCCTTGGAGAATATGAAACGCGATGAGATCGTTCCTACCCGCCCGCACTAATCCGCTCGGCCAGGCCATACGCGGCGCCCTGCTCGGCCTGGCGTTGACTGGCACCAGCCCGGCCGCCCTGGCGCAACTCCCGGAAGA
>NZ_JBFIIG010000108.1:0-14223 GCF_041601375.1 Pseudomonas sp.
AGCTGTGCTGTGCCGCGAAGAATTTGCGGCTAAAGCCGCTCCTACATGAACTAAATAATCCATAAAATCAATTACATACGGATTGCTTGATGAGAGATCGCCCGTCGTCCAGACGCCGCGCTGTCGCGCAGCAAACTGGGGGCAATCATGTCTGTCGGCTTGTGGGTACCTGTAGGAGCGGCTTCAGCCGCGAAGCTTTGCTGTGCCGCGAAGAATTCGCGGCTAAAGCCGCTCCTACAATAATCAATAAAATCAATGAGATATTGGTTGTTTGATAAGAGCAGCCCTTTAGCCCGGATGAAATCCGCGAATATATGCCGGCATATACAGCCCCCCGGATTGCATCCGGGCTACAGATCGCACCCCAGCGGCCGATCAGGCCAGCGCCACGTTTTCGGCGGGGACGATGAGGATGGCGGCGCGCAGACCGTTTTTCACCCTGGGGTTGGGGAAGATGATCCGCGCCCCCGGCTCTTCCACCACCCAGCGGGTGCCGGCGAGATCCTCGGCCAGCAGGTAGCCGACCGGCAGTTTGCTGAAGTTTTCGACATCCGCCGGCAGGTGCAGCTTGAAGGTGTCGCTGTGCTTGATGATTTCCCGCGCCACGGCGAACAACTGCAGCCCCTGCAGTTCGGTGTCCTGCACTTGCGGTTCTGGCTCGCTGCCTTCGATGATGTGCTGCAGGCGCTGCTCGAGTCGATCCAGATTGACCTGCTGGTTCTGGCCGAAGGCCCGCGCCTTGCCCAGCTCCAGGGTGAACGACTCGGCCCCCAGCTGCGTGTAGGTGTAGGCACTGAAGGTGATCGAGCTCTTGTTGTGCAGCAGCACCGCCTCGATCCCCGCGGCATTCAACCGGGCCAGCTCGCGCAGGCTGCGTGGCCGTCCCTCCTGCCAGGGATAGAGGGCGAACTGTTCGATTTTGGAGGCACGGATCGCCGTGTGCAGGTCGTAGTGCAGGCGCGTGCGCTCGGGCTTGCTGAAGAAAGTCGCGGCCAGGTGCTCGAGATCACAGGCGCGCATGGCCTCGACCCCGGCATGCTGCTCGTGCTGGCCGTTGAACAGGCGATTGATGTCCTGCTCGACATAGCGCTCGCCCCGGCGGATCGCCGGCGGGTTGCCGAACAGGAACAGGAGCCGCGCGCGCGGCTTCAGCTCGCCGCGGGCAATGCCGCGCAGCAGGCGGTCGAGCAATTCGATGGGCGCGGTTTCGTTGCCGTGGATGCCGGCCGAGAGCAGCAGGTCCAGGCCGTTGTCACTGGCCACCGGCGGCGTCACTTCCAGCGCCCCTTCGGCCAGCCAGCGCAAGCGCGCGCCCTCGGGCGTCAGCTGGATCTTCGCTGCCGGTTCGTGGCCGGCCAGGGTCAGTTCAAGCAGTTTGCCGAGGGCAAGCATAGGAGTTACCTCAATCGTGATTACAGTCGGGGCCGTGCACGTGCTCGTCGTCGCCAGGCTCGGCCGCTTCCATCTCCAGCTCCAGGCTGACCAGGTTGGTGGCCAACGGGCGCAGCAGCAGATTGGCGTACTCGCTGTCCCCCTCGGCCACGTCCACGCCGATCATCAACTGACCGTTACCCACCTGCTGGAACCAGACTTCCTTGCCCTGCCACATCACCGCAAAGCGGGTGCAGGTCGTTTCCAGCTGGGTGCCATCTTCATCTTCGAGGATCAGTTGCAGGGCATCGGTCATAAAAACAAGCTCCAAGCTATAAGCCACAAGCTGCAAGTTGAGGGCGACAAGCTTGCGCTTGAGGCTTGTGGCTTGCCGCTCAGGTCAATTGAAAAGGATAAACCGCGCCCAGTTTAAGGATCTGGGTCAATTCATCCAATGCCGTTCGGCATTCGATCAGCAATTGCGGGTCGGCCAATTCGCTCTCGCTGAGGCGATCGCGGTAGTGCTTGTCGACCCAGACGTTGAGCGTGTCATACAGATCCGGAGTCATGATCACCCCGGGATTCACCGCCGCCAGCTCGTCCTCCTTGAGCGCCACGCGCAGGCGCAGGCAGGCCGGGCCGCCGCCGTTCTGCATGCTTTGCTTGAGATCGAACACCTTGACCTCGCGAATCGGCCCGCTGCCGCTGGTGAGCTGCTGCAGGTAATTCCACACATTGCCGTTGTTGCGGCATTCTTCCGGCACTATCAGCAACATGCCGCCAGCGGCGCGCGACAACAACTGGCTGTTGAACAGGTAGGACTTCACCGCGTCCTCCACCGTGACCGCATCGCGCGGCACGCACACCGCCTGCAGCGTGCCGCCACGACGGCCGAGCTTGTCTGCCAGCTCGGCCAGCACCTTGTCGGTATCGAGGAAGGCGTCCTGGTGATAGAACAGCACTTCGCCGTTACCCACCGCGATCACATCGTTGTGGAATACACCCTGATCGATCACCGCCGGATTCTGTTGAGCATAGACCACCCCGGCCTCGCTCAGCCCATGCAGGCGCACCACGGCCTGCGAGGCTTCCAGGGTCTGCCGCGCCGGGTAGCGTTGCGGCGCCGGGAAACGGCCGTCGAAGGCGCTGCGGCCGAACACGAAGAACTCCACCCCGGCATCGCCATAGTCTTTGCAGAAACGCGTGTGGTTGGCCGCGCCCTCGTCGCCGAACTGCGCCACCGCCGGCAAGGCGGCGTGGTGGGCGAAGTGCCGCTCGTTGGCGAACATGGCGCCGAGCACACGGCTGGTGGTCGGGTGCTCGATAGAGCGGTGGAACTTGCAATTGAGATTGGCGGCGGTGAAGTGCACGCGGCCGTCAAAGGTATCGGCGCTGGGGCTGACGGTGCAGGCATTGGCCGTCCACATGCTCGAGGCCGAGCAGCTGGCGACCAGCAGCGGCATGGCCTCCTTGGCCGCCCGCTCGATCACCCGGGCATCGCTGCCGGTGAAGCCGAGGCGGCGCAGCACCGCGACATCCGGGCGTTCCTGCGGGGCCAGCACGCCCTGCTTGAGACCCATCTCCATCAGCGCCTTCATCTTCGCCAGGCCCTGCTTGGCGGCCTGTTTCGGGCTGGAGGCGGCCTGGCTGTTGCTCTGCGACGCGACGTTGCCGTAGGACAGGCCACCGTAGTTGTGGGTCGGGCCGACCAGGCCGTCGAAATTCATCTCATAACCGGACATTACAGGCTTACTCCCGGGGTCAGGGTGGCGGGCAGGCTCAGGCGTTCACTTTCCAGCGAGGCCACCGGGTAGGCGCAGTAGTCCGCCGCGTAGTAAGCACTGGCGCGGTGGTTGCCGGAAGCACCGACGCCACCGAACGGGGCCGTGCTGGCGGCGCCGGTGAGCTGCTTGTTCCAGTTGACGATGCCGGCGCGGCTGCGCAGCCAGAACTGCTGGTAGCGCGCCGCGGAATCCGACAGCAGACCGGCGGCCAGGCCGAACCGGGTGTTGTTGGCCTCGGCGATCGCGCCCTCGAAATCGGCATAGCGGATGACCTGCAGCAACGGGCCGAAGAACTCTTCGTCCGCCCGTTCGGCCAGCGCGCTGACATCGATAATGCCCGGAGTGAGCAAGGCCGCGCCGGGCTGCGGCTGGGTCATCGCCAGCAACGCCGTGGCGCCCTTGTCGAGCAGCTGCTGCTGGGCCTGCAGCAGGTGTTCGGCCGCCGCCAGGGAAATCACCGAGCCCATGAAGGGCGCCGGCTGCTCGTCATAGCGACCGACCTTGATCTGCCCGGCGACTTGGACCAGGCGCGCGAGCAAGGCGTCGCCCCACTCGCCCTGCGGCACCAGCAGACGCCGCGCGCAGGTGCAGCGCTGGCCGGCGGAGATGAAGGCCGACTGCACGATGGTGTACACCGCCGCCTCGACATCGGCGAGCTGATCGACGATTAGCGGGTTGTTGCCGCCCATTTCCAGGGCCAGGATCTTCTCCGGGCGACCGGCAAACTGGCTGTGCAGCAGGTTGCCGGTGCGGCTCGAACCGGTGAAGAACAGCCCGTCGAGGCCGGGGTTGCCGGCCAGGGCCACGCCGGTGTCGCGCGCGCCCTGCAGCAGATTGAGCACGCCGTCCGGCAGACCGGCTTCGATCCAGCACTTGAGCGTCAGCTCGGCGACTTTCGGCGTCAGTTCGCTGGGCTTGAACAGCACGCAGTTGCCCGCCAGCAACGCCGGCACTATGTGGCCATTGGGCAGGTGACCGGGGAAGTTGTAGGGGCCGAACACCGCCACCACGCCATGCGGCTTGTGCCGCAGCACGGCGGTGGCATCGGCCAGTGGGGCACTCTTCTCGCCGGTCCGTTCGCGGTAGCTCTGCACCGAGATGGCGACCTTGTTGACCATGCTGGTCACCTCGGTGGCCGACTCCCACAGCGGCTTGCCGGTCTCCTCGCCGATCGCCCGGGCCAGCTCGTCGGCATGCGCCTTGAGGGCCACGGCGAAACGCTCCAGCGCGGCGATGCGCCAGTCCAGGGAGCACGAGGCCCAGCCCGGAAATGCGGCGCGGGCGGCCGCCACGGCGGCCTCGACCTGGGCGGCGGAGGCCGCCTGGCCACGCCAGACCACGGCCTGAGTGACCGGGTTCAACGATTCCAGGGCTTCGCCCTGACCCAGCTGCCAGCTACCGGCGATGTAATGAGTGCTCATCTTGTTTTATCACTCCCAGCAATCTCGTCACCCGGCCTTGCGCCGGGTGGGTTATTCGATCGAACGGCCCAGATCGTCTCCAGGCGGCTCGGTATTCAGCCACGGGCCGACAGCGGCACCGCTCTTACCTGATCGCCGACCGACAAGCGCAGGCGCTTGGCGGTCAGCGCATCGACCACCAAGGTGCCGGCGGCCAGGCGTGCGGCGCCGACGGTGATGCGGCAGTCTTCGCGCTTGCGGTTGTGGATCAGGTAGCTAGTGGCGTCATCGCCCGGCGTACCTATGGCCAGCACCAGCGCCTGGCTGTCACGCACGGCACGGATTTTCGCGGTTTCCGCCTCTATGGCCGGGCCGGCGTCGAAGATGTCGACATAGCCCTGATAGCTGAAGCCTTCGCCCTTGAGCATGGCCAGCGCCGGCTCGGTGTCCGGGTGGACACGGCCGATGATGTTGCGCGCGTCTTCGGAGAGGAAGCAGGTATAGAGCGGGAACTTGGGCATCAACTCGGCGATGAAGGCCTTGTTGCCGACCCCGGTCAGGTAGTCCGCCTGGCTGAACTCCATCTTGAAGAAGTGCCGACCCAGGCTCTCCCAGAACGGCGAGCGCCCGTGCTCGTCGGACATGCCGCGCATCTCGGCGATCACCTTGTCGCCGAACAACTCGCGGAACTCGGCGATAAACAGCAGGCGCGCCTTGGACAGCAACCGGCCATTGAGCCCCGAACGGTGATCGCTGCGCAGAAACAGCGAACAGAGTTCGGAGTTGCCGGTCAGGTCGTTGGCCAGAAACAGGGTGGGAATCTGCCGATGGATATTCAGTTCCTGCGAGGCGCTGACGGTCAGGCCCAGGCGGTAGTTGTACCAGGGTTCACGCAGACCGACCGCACCGGCCACGGCGGAGATCCCCACCACCAGGCCGGCGTCGTTTTCCAGCACGAACAGGTAGTCGGCATCGGCGCGTTCGGCTTCGCCGGTGAAGGTCTTCTCCGCCCAGCCGACGCGGTGCGCCAGGCGCTCCTCGTTGGCCGGCAGGGTGGTCAGGCCGGCGCCGGTAGTGCGCGCCAGATCAATCAGGGCCGGAAGATCGGCGGTACGGACGGGACGAACGATCATGCACTAACTCCTTAAACCGCAACCAGGCGCACGCTGGCGCCCTCGCCGACGCCGAGTGCTTCGGCAGCTTCGAGACTGAGGGTGACCGGCTTGCCAGGCACCCAATCCAGGTCCGCGACAATCGCGCGGAAATCCTGCAGCAGGCCATTGCTCACCATATATGGACGCCCACCCTTGATCGGCTCGCCGATCCTGACCGGCACCACGCGACTCTGGGCGATCGAGCGAATCCCCGAGGTGCGCGCATGCAGGGTCGGCCCGCCGTCGAAGATGTCGATGTAATGATCGGTCTCGAAGCCTTCGCGCATCAGGATGTCGAAGGTCACCTGGGCCCGCGGGTGCACCTGGCCCATGGCTTCCTGCGCCGCATCCGGCAGCAGCGGCACATAGATCGGGTAATGCGGCATCAGCTCGGCGAGAAAGGTCCGGCTCTTCAGCCCGCACAGGCGCTCGGCCTCGGCGTAGGTCATGTCGAAGAAATTGCGCCCCACGGCATCCCAGAACGGCGAATCGCCCTGCTCGTCGCTGTGGCCGACGATCTCCACCACCACGGCATCGGCGAAGCGCTCCGGGTGGTTGGCGACGAACAACAGGCGCGCACGCGAGTTCAACTCGGACCAGACGCTGCCCACCAACGGCCGCTCGACATAGAAACTGGTCAGCAGGCTGTTGCCGGTCAGGTCGTGGCACAGCGAGAGCACGTGGATCTTGTTGTGGATCTTCAGCTCACGCGAATTGTGCACGAAGGTTTCGTTGCGAAAGCTGTAGAACGGCTCGGAATAGCCGGCCGAGGCGACAATCCCGGAACAGCCGAGCAGGCGGCCGCTGTCGCTGTCTTCGAGGACGAAGAAATAGCTTTCTTCGCCATTGAAGCTCACCTCGGCGGCCAGCGAGGCATCCGAGGCCGCGATCTTGTCGCGCAGGCGACCGGCATCGTCCGGCAGCGAAGTCACACCAACCGGGCTGTCCGCGGCGAGACGCTGCACTTCACTCAGGTCGGCCATTTGCGCGGGGCGGATCACCAGCATGGTGTCACTCCTTTTCAAGAAAAATTCCAGGCCGCTCTTCGCGAACCGCCTGGAGAAACCGCAACCCGAAGGCCACAGCACACACGGAGAAAGTCATCCCTGGAAGTGGCTCGGCCTGTCCATAAGCCGAGCAAGCGCAGCCCGTGGCGAGCGCAAACGGCTCGCTGCCGGACTGTCGGCTCAGGCTTGCGTCAGCTGGACCAGCGCACGCTCGAAACGCGCCAGGCCTTCATCGATATCGACCTCTTCCACCACCAGACTCGGGGCGAAACGCACCACGTCCGGGCCGGCCTGCAGCACCATCACGCCTTGCGCCGCGGCGGCATCGAGAATCGCCTTGGCCTTGCCTTTCCAGGCGTCGCTGAGCACCGCGCCGATCAGCAGACCGAGGCCGCGCACCTGGCTGAACACGCCGTACTGCTCGCCGAACTGCTCCAGGGTGGTCTTGAAGCGCTGCTGCTTGGTCTTCACCCCCGCCAGCACCTGCGGGGTGTTGATCACATCGATCACCGCCTCGGCCACCGCACAGGCCAGCGGGTTGCCGCCGTAGGTGGTGCCGTGGGTGCCGACCACCAGGTGCTTGGCCAGCGCTTCGGTGGTGAGCATGGCGCCGATCGGGAAACCACCGCCCAGGCTCTTGGCGCTGGAGAGGATGTCCGGTGTCACGCCGTAATGCTGGTAGGCGAACAGCGAGCCGCTGCGGCCCATGCCGGTCTGCACTTCGTCGAAGATCAGCAGCGCGTCGTGCTGCTCGCACAGCTCGCGGGCCGCCTGCAGGTAGGCCAGGTCGGCCGGCAATACGCCGCCCTCACCCTGGATCGGCTCCAGCACCACGGCGCAGGTCTTGGCGGAAACCGCGGCGCGCAGCGCCTCGATATCGTTGTACGGCACATGGCTGATGCCCTGGATCTTCGGCCCGAAGCCATCGGAATACTTGGGTTGACCGCCAACGCTGACGGTAAACAGGGTGCGCCCGTGGAAGCTGTTGGTCGCCGCAATGATTTCGTACTTGTCTTCACCGAACCGGTCGAAGGCCACCCGACGGGCCAGCTTGAAGGCGGCCTCGTTGGCTTCGGCGCCGGAGTTGCAGAAGAACACCCGCTCGGCGAAGGTGGCGTCGATCAGCTTGTGTGCCAGGCGCAGGGCCGGCTCGTTGGTGAACACGTTGGAAATGTGCCACAGCGTGTTGGCCTGTTCGGTCAAGGCGGCGACCAGGGCCGGGTGGCAATGGCCCAGGGCATTCACGGCGATGCCGCCGGTGAAGTCGATCAGCTCACGACCACTTTGATCCCAGACTCGGGAGCCCGCACCGCGTACCGGAATAAAGCCGGCCGGGGCGTAGTTGGGAACCATCACTTGGTCGAAATCGGCGCGTTGCACCGGGTCGTGCTGAACGGACATCGGAACTCTCCTGACGAGTAACACCTGCATGGGGTGGCAGGTGATGGGAAGGATTGTAGGGATTGATTCGGGGCGGGCATTGCCGCCATGCGACAACTTCTTATAGCGCCAACCCGAGGAAAACCGCCGCTTTCGCAAATGCGACAGAAAGCGTCGGGAAGGCGCAGTTTAAACGCTGATCGGCACATTCGCGCACGGTGCGCGGAAATTATCCACAAGCTGACCGGCAGGTTTCGCGGCCAACGCGAGTAGGGTGCGCCGTGCGCACCAAGGGGCCCTGTGAGTGGTGCGCACGGCCTAGGCGGCCCCGCGCACCCTAGGCCGTGATCGGCTGCCCCTGCACCACCGGCGGGCCGGCCAGGCCGAGGAACTCGCTCAAGGCGGCTTTCTGCGTCATCGCATCCTGATAGCCCAGCTCGATCAGCTCGTTGCAATAGCCGGCCTCGAACAGCAGATAGCTGAGCACCCCCGCGCCGCTGGCCTTGGTCGCCCCCGGCCCACGCAGGAACAGGCGCAGCGCCGCCGGCAGCTCATGGCGATGGCGGGCGGCGATCGCATCCAACGGCTGGCTCGGCGAAATCACCAGCACCTCCACCGGATTGAGCCCCAGGCCACGCGGACGCTGCTCCGGCGGGATCAGCCTGCTCATCAGGTTGAGCCGTTCCAGCAGTTCGATGTCGCCTTCCAGGCTGTCGATAAAGGTGCTGTTGAGCATATGCCCGCCAATTTGCGCCAGGCTCGGCGGCTTGACGGCCCGTACAGCGGCAGTGACCGCACTGCCCGACTCGGCCTGTGGGTTATGACTGACGCCGACCACCAACACCCGGTTCGCGCCCAGGTGCAGTGCCGGGCTGATAGGCGCGGACTGGCGCACGGCGCCGTCGCCGAAATACTCGCGGTTGATCTTCACCGCCGGGAACAGCAGCGGGATGGAAGAGCTGGCCAGCAGATGATCGACGGACAAACGGGTCGGCACCCCGACCCGGCGATGACGCATCCAGGGGTCGATGGTGGCGCGCCCCTGATAGAAGGTCACGGCATGTTCGGACTCGTAACCGAATGCCGTTACCGCCACCGCACGCAACTGGTGCTGGCGAACCGCGGCCGCGATTCCGGAGAAATCCAGTTCGCGGCGGATCAATTCGCGCAGCGGCGCATTGTCGAGCAGCGCCACCGGCACCTGCCCACCCAGACCGAGCAAGCTGTGGCCGACAAAGCGACTGGCCTGCCGCAATACCCCCAACCAGTCGCTGCGATACACCTGATGGGTATGAAAACCCTGCCAGACAGCGTTCAGGCGGCGAACCGCCTCGCCGAAATGCAAGGCCCCACACGCCAGGCCGACCGCATTGATGGCCCCGGCCGAAGTGCCGACGATCACCGGAAAGGGATTCTGCGCGGGATCCGGCAACAAATCGGCAATCGCCGCCAGCACCCCGATCTGATAAGCCGCCCGCGCGCCACCACCGGTGAGAATCAGCCCGGTGACCGGCTGGTTGGAGGGAGTGTTTGGCGTCATAGGGGGAGTTCCGAATCCTTTAATTTGCAGCCTGGAAGGCTGTCGGGTCTGGCAGGGGCGGCCGGGCGTGATCCTCCGGGCGACACCCTGCTTCAGCCGCGAACTCTTCGATGCACAGCAAAAGCTTCGCGGCTGAAGCCGCTCCTACAGCAAACGTAGGGTGGGCTTCAGCCCACCAAGACTGCCTATTTAGCGGCGGTGAGCTGAAGCGGAACGCCGCCCGACCGCTCCTACAGGCCGCTCCTACGGTGCAGCCATAATTGATCGCTAATCGAGCGCACCTCGTGCCGCGCCAACACCGCAGCCCCTAGCCGCGGCGCTTCTTGTACATCTTCGCTTCGCCGGCCGGGCGCGTCTTGAAGCGCCGGTGGGCCCACAGGTACTGCTCGGGCTGCTGGCGAATCGCCGCCTCGATCCACTGATTGACCCGCAAACAGTCGGCCTCCTCGCTCTCCCCGGGAAAATCGGCCAGCGGCGGGTGCACCACCACCTTATAGCCTGAGCCGTCGGCCAGCCGCGTCTGAGTGAAGGGGATTACCCGCGCCCGGCCGAGGCGGGCGAACTTGCTGGTCGCCGTCACAGTCGCGGCCGGCACGCCGAACAACGGCACGAAAATACTGCGCTGCGCGCCATAGTCCTGGTCCGGCGCGTACCAGATCACCTTGCCGGCGCGCAGCAGCTTGAGCATGCCGCGCACATCGTCGCGCTCGATCACGCCCTGCAGACGCTGCTCGCGGCCACGGCGCTGGATAAAGTCGAACAGCGGATTCTTGTGCTCGCGGTACATGCCGTACATGTCCTGGCGCATGCCCAGCAGCCCGCCGCCCATCTCCAGGGTGGTGAAATGCAGGGCCATCAGCAGCACGCCCTGCCCTTCGGCCTCGGCCGCGCGCAGGTGTTCGAGCCCCTCGACCTGCCCCAGCCTGGCCAGCCGCGCCGCCGGCCACCACCAACTGATCGCCATCTCGAAGAAGGTCATGCCGGTCGAGGCGAAGTTCTCCCGCAACAAGGCGCCGCGCTCGGCGGCCGACAGCTCGGGGAAACACAGCTTCAGGTTGCGCGCGGCGATCTGCCGGCGCGAACGCGCCAGACGAAACATCAAGCCTCCCAGCCAACGCCCCATGCGCATCAACACCGGGTAAGGCAGCAACGAGACCAGCCACAGCGAGCCAAGCCCCAACCACAGCAGCCAAAAGCGCGGATGGAGGAAATAGGCACGAAAACGAGGACGATCCATGGATGATTCCGCACGAGCGACAAAGCCCGGCATTCTACAGGACTCAGGGGTTATGAAAATATCGAGCGCCGTAGCGAGAGCGCTCCTGGTGTTCGCGGCAAGGCGTGTTAGGCGAAAAACGGGGGCAGCCCAGTGAGCGAAATGACCCTGTTTTTCGCCTAACGCAACGCCGGCAGCGGGTGCCGGGAGGCGCTCGCAGTAGGCGAGTTTTTTCTAGCCTCTCAGCCCGGCTTGCGGCCCCTCGGTTTGATCGCGCCCGGGTCGAGGCGCCGAACCGTCCGCGCGGGCATGCACCCGAGACGCGCCGCGTCTCGGCACAGCGGAGGCCGAGCGTCCCGGCGATGCTTTTGTCCTACAAAGATCAGCAGCAACCACAGCAGCGCCAGCCCAGCCACAACGGCCAGCAACGCGAATGGAGGAAAGAGGCACGAAAACGAGGACGACCCATGGATCAATTCGCACAACGACAAAGCCCGGCATTTTCCAGGCTCTAAAAGCCGGCTTGCAGCCCAGCGGGGTTATCGCTATAAGTCCGGGCTACTTTCGTCACGACCGACAAGGCGTATCAGGCAGACCATGAGCCAAGCCGATCTACTCGAGCAAGACCCCGTATTCCAGCTCAAGGGCAGCATGCTGGCCATCACCGTGCTGGAACTGGCGCACAACGACCTCGAGCGCCTCGACCAGCAACTGGCGGCGAAAGTCGCCCAGGCGCCGAACTTCTTCAGCAATACCCCGCTGGTGTTGGCCCTGGACAAGCTGCCGGAAGGCGAAGGCAGCCTCGACCTGGCCGCACTGATGGCCGTATGCCGCAACCATGGCCTGCGCACCCTGGCCGTGCGCGCCAACCGTGAAGACGACGTCGCCGCCGCCGGCGCCCTGGATTTGCCGGTGCTGCCGCCGTCCGGCGCGCGCGAGCGCGCGGTCGACCCGACCGACGGTAGCGCCCCGGCGAAACAAGCGGAAAAGCCCGCAGAGCCCGAGGTCAGGCCGAGCAAGATCATCACCAGCCCGGTGCGCGGCGGCCAGCAGGTCTATGCCCAGGGCGGCGACCTCATCGTCCTGGCACCGGTCAGCTCCGGCGCGGAACTTCTCGCCGACGGCAACATCCATGTTTACGCGCCCATGCGCGGTCGCGCCCTGGCCGGTATCCAGGGCAACACCAAAGCACACATTTTCTGCCAGCAAATGGGCGCGGAGCTGCTGTCCATCGCCGGCCACTACAAGGTTGCCGAAGACCTGCGCCGCGACCCGTTATGGGGCGAGGCGATACAGGTCAGCTTGTCGGGTGACGTGTTGAACATCACCCGCCTTTAACGGATACTGCCGCCAATTTTCAGGGACATAAAAAAGGCATCTGGAAGCCGCATCTGGCTCTCGGGTTCCCGTCTTTACTTCACATTTTGGGGTGAATCACCTTGGCCAAGATCCTCGTAGTCACTTCCGGCAAGGGTGGCGTGGGTAAAACCACCACCAGCGCCGCCATCGGTACCGGCCTCGCCCTGCGCGGGCACAAAACCGTCATCGTCGACTTCGACGTCGGCTTGCGCAACCTCGACCTGATCATGGGCTGCGAGCGTCGCGTGGTGTATGACTTCGTCAACGTGGTCAACGGCGAAGCCACGCTGAAGCAGGCGCTGATCAAGGACAAGCGCCTGGAAAACCTCTACGTGCTGGCCGCCAGCCAGACCCGCGACAAGGACGCGTTGACCGAAGAAGGCGTGGAGAAAGTCATCGAGGAGCTGCGCAAGGATTTCGAATACGTGGTCTGCGACTCGCCGGCCGGTATCGAGAAAGGCGCGCACCTGGCGATGTACTTCGCCGATGAGGCGATTGTCGTGACCAACCCCGAGGTTTCCTCGGTGCGCGACTCCGACCGCATGCTCGGCCTGCTGGCGAGCAAATCGCGCCGCGCGGTGAAAGGCGAAGAGCCGATCAAGGAGCACCTGCTGCTGACCCGCTACAACCCCGAGCGGGTGACCCGCGGCGAAATGCTCGGCGTGGAAGACGTCGAGGAAATCCTCGCCATCCGCCTGCTCGGCGTGATCCCGGAATCGCAAGCCGTGCTGAAAGCCTCCAACCAGGGCGTACCGGTCATCCTCGACGACCAAAGCGACGCCGGCCAGGCCTACAGCGATGCCGTCGACCGCCTGCTCGGCAAGGAAGTTACCCATCGCTTTCTCGATGTGCAGAAGAAAGGACTCATGCAACGCCTGTTTGGAGCTCGCTAATGAATATTTTTGACTTCTTTCGTGAACGCAAAAAGGAACCCACTGCGTCCATTGCGAAAGAGCGTCTGCAGATCATCGTCGCCCACGAGCGCGGTCAGCGCAGCCAGCCGGACTACCTGCCGGCCCTGCAGCAGGAGCTGGTCGAGGTGATTCGCAAGTACGTCAATATCGACTCGGACCAGGTCCAGGTCGCCCTGGAAAACCAGGGCAGTTGCTCGATCCTGGAACTCAACATCACCCTGCCGGATCGCTGAAAGCATCCGCAGGCAAAACCTGACTGGATGGCGGCCTCAAGGGCCGCCATTTCATTCCAGCCACACACAGAATCTGTAGGAGCGGCTTCAGCCGCGAAGCCTTTGCCGTTATAAGGCTTCGTGGACAAGTCCACTCCCACAAAGGCCCCCAACACCGCCAGCCAAGAAGCCCATGCCGCTCAGCCAAGTCGAAATTCTCCACCAGGACGCCGCCCTGCTGGTGATCAACAAGCCCACCCTGCTGCTCTCGGTGCCCGGCCGCGCCGAGGACAACAAGGACTGCCTGGTCACCCGCCTGCAGGACAACGGCTTCCCGGAGGCGCGCATCGTCCACCGCCTGGACTGGGAAACCTCCGGCATCATCGTCCTGGCCCGCGACGTCGACAGCCACCGCGAACTGTCGCGCCAGTTCCACGACCGCGAGACGGAAAAAGCCTACATCGCCCTGTGCTGGGGCCAGCCCGAGCAGGACAGCGGCAGCATCGACCTGCCGCTGCGCTACGACCCGCCGACCAAGCCGCGGCATGTGGTCGACCATGAGGTCGGCAAACACGCCCTGACCCACTGGCGCGTGCTCGAACGCTGCGGCGACTACAGCCGGGTCGAACTGACCCCGATCACCGGCCGCTCGCACCAGCTACGCGTGCACATGCTGTCGATCGGCCACCCGCTGCTCGGCGACGCCCTCTACGCCCCGCCCCAGGCCCTGGCCGCCTACCCGCGCCTGTGCCTGCACGCCTGCATGCTCGCCCTGAGCCACCCGCAAAGCGGCGAACGCCTGCGCTTCGACTGCCCCGCACCGTTCTGATCCGGGGCCGTTCTTATCAAACAAAATATATCTCATTGATTTTATTGATTATTGTAG
>NZ_JBFIIG010000109.1:0-13934 GCF_041601375.1 Pseudomonas sp.
TCGTTGAAGCGCACGCCTGCTTCGCGCATCACCCGGTGGGCGAAGGGCACGCTGAGCTGGCGGATGTAGAAGGGCTCCTTGACCACGAAGTGGTGGATCGCGTGGCTGCTGCCGAAGTTGAAGCAGAAGGCCTGCAGCGGCCACAGCCACCAGGGGTTGAGCACCTGGGTCTGCTGGATCACGTTGCCCGGCTCGACGTCGCCGTAGTAGTGCATGTTGGAGCTGACGAAGTGCAGGCAGAAGGTGCGCAGCACGTTGGGCCCGACCAGCACCACCACGGCGATATTGACGATGTGCATAGCCGCGAGGGTGCTGGCCGACCAGGCGATCGGTGCGCCCAGGGCGCCGCCAACGAAGTCGATCAGGTGGAAGCCGAGGAACACATACCAGGTGCCCCAGTTGAGCAGCGCCAGCGGTGCATAGACGCGCAGGGTGCGCCACAGGATGGCGCGCTTGTGCGCCCAGGTCGTCGCCCGCAGCGTGCGGATCAGCGAGGCCATGACGTTGTCGCCGACCATCAGCAGACGGGCGATACCCCAGGGTTCGCCGTTGGTGATGGCGCGCTCCTCCAGGTCCTGCTCGCTGCCGGAAACCTTGTGGTGGTTGAGGTGCAGGTGACGGCGGATCCACGGGTTGATGGTGCTCGGGCGCGCCAGCCAGACCAGCGCCAGCATCAGGTTGTGTGGCACCCGGCGCTTGCGGAAATACATCGAGTGGATCAGGTCGTGCTCCAGCTCGTGGGTCAGCGAGGCGAAGAAGGCATTCAGCAGCAGGCAGGCCCACCAGGCCAGATGGCCGCCAAGATACAGCGCCGCAGAGCCGAGCATGCCGGCCAGGGCCAAGGCCAGGATGCCGGCACCGAGGGCATCCTGATGCTTGAGCAGGGGGAAACGCTGGCGCAATTCGACGCCATGGGCCATCACCTGTTGGCGAATATGCGCCGATCGCTGTTGATCATTCATCTGGGCAACACTTGTGGGAGAAAGGGACATGCCTGCATCCTCTGCTTGAACATGCTGCTACTGTGCCGCGAGAGTCGGCCCGCTGCCTGACCCTGAACGCCAACCTGTTGACCGGACACGCCAACCTGCATGACAGCCGAACCCACCACCCTGGCCAGCTGGACCCGCGCCCTGCGCAAGCAGCTCGACGCCCTCGGCCTGGACAGCGCCGCGCTGTGCCGCCAGGCCGGGCTGGACCCGCGCCTGCTCGACGATCCCAATGCGCGCTGCCCGCTGTCGGCCACCACGCGCCTGTGGCAGCTGGCGGTGGCGGCCAGCGGCGATCCGGCGCTGGGCTTGAAGACCTCGCAGTACGTCAGCGCCACCACCTTCCACGCCCTCGGTTATGCGCTGAACGCCAGCAGCAGCCTGCGCGAGGTGTTCGAGCGCATCGAGCGCTACCATCGGGTGGTCAGCGACGCCCTGGTGCTGGAACTGCGCGAAAGCGCCGACTGCTACGAGTTCCGCTTCCGCGTGCCGGCCGATAGCCCGCCCCCGGCACCCGAGGCGCTGGATGCCTTCGCGGCGATCTACGTGCGCAGCTGCCGCAGCCGCCTGGGCCGCGCGTTCGCCCCGCTGGCGGTGTACCTGGAGCGCCCCGAGCCGGCCGACCCGGCGCCCTGGCATGCGGTGTTTCGCGCGCCGCTGTACTTCGCCGCGGCGGAGAACTTGCTGCGTTTCCCGCGCGCGGCGCTGGAGCAGCACCTCGACGACGGCAACCCGGAACTGGCCGAACTCAACGAGGCGGTGCTGGAGCGCAACCTCGCCCAGCTGCAGGCGGCGACCTGGGCGCAAAAGGTGCGCGCCTGCCTGACCGCGCAGCTGCCGGACGGCGAGCCCTCGGCCGAACGCGTGGCGCAGAGCCTGCACCTGAGCCTGCGCAGCCTGCAGCGCCATCTGGCCGACGAGCAGTGCAGCTACGAGGGCCTGCTGGCCGACACCCGCCACAACCTGGCGCTGCAGCACATGCGCGACCCGCGCTGTTCGATCAGCGAGATCGCCTATCTGCTCGGCTTCGCCGACACCAGCAGCTTCAGCCGCGCCTTCAAGCGCTGGACCGGACAGACGCCCAGCCATTACCGCGACGGACTCAAACAGCCATGAGCCACTACGATTTAATCCTGATCGGTGCCGGCCATGCCCACCTGGGCGTATTGCGCCGCTGGGCGCGGGTCGAGCGTCCGCCTGGGCGGATTGCCCTGCTCAGCGCCGGGCACGAGGCATGGTATTCCGGGATGTTGCCGGGCCTGCTGGCCGGGCGCCACGTCGCGGCGGATTGCCGGATCGAACTGGCGCCGCTGTGCCGGGCGGCCAAGGTCGAGCTGATTGTCGGCGAGGCCGAGGCGCTGTCTGCCGTGCAGCAACAGGTGCGACTGAGCGATGGCCGTGGCCTGAGCGCCGATTGGCTGTCGCTGAATGTCGGCGGCCAGGTGGCCTGTCCGCCACAGCAGGGGGCCGGCATGCGGGTGTTGGCGGTCAAGCCCTTCGCCGACTTTCTCGCCGGTTGGCAGAACTGGCAGGCGGATCCGCGGCCCATGGCAATTCTCGGTGGGGGGGCGGCCGGGGTCGAATTGGCCCTGGCCCTGGCCGACCAGGTGCCGGCGCTGGCGCTGTTCTGCCGTGGCCCCTTGCTGGCCGGGCATTCGGCCGGCCTGCGCATGCGCGCCCTCGGCCTTTTGCGCCAGCGCGGTGTGCGGGTACGCGAGGACTGCCCGATCAGCCGCATCGACGACGACTGCCTGATCAGCGGGGCGGCGCCGGTCTGGCGGGGGCCGCGTTTGCTCCTGGCCAGTGGCGCGCAGGCCTTGCCCTGGCTGGCGCAGAGCGGTTTGGCTTGCGATGCAGAGGGCTTCGTGCAGATCGCGGCGACCCTGCAAAGCCTTTCCCACCCGCACATCTTCGCTGTCGGCGATTGCGCCAGTCTGCCCGGTGCGCGCAAGAGCGGGGTCTATTCGGTACGCCAGGCACCGGTGCTGGCGGCCAATCTCAACGCGGCGCTGCGGGGCTTGGCGCTGCGCAACTATCGCGCACAACGGCAGAGTCTGGCGCTGCTCGCCACCGGCGATGGCGGCGCCTTGCTCAGTTGGCGCGACTACAGCGCTGGCGGGCGGCTGTTCGGCCGCTGGAAGGATTACCTCGACCACGGTTTTATCCAGCGCCATCGCCTTTCCGGCTAGCCATATGCTACCAAAGTGCCATGGCTTAACCCGGCGTTGAATGATCGAATCAACTTCTCGCTGTGCAGGGTGGTTGCCGGGGTAGGCCGATGGTTGCTTACAGTTAGTCGAACACCTGCCGATTCAGTGAATAGGCGAGCGATTCGCCTGCATTGCGCGCACGGCTCAGCGGCTTGAGCAGCAGGTGCGCGAGCTGCGTGAGTAAGGATGCCATTGACCCTGGTTTCGCCAGAAAAAAACTATGAGGTCCGTCATGCGCTCTGCCGTTACCCGCTCTCCCACCGCCTGCGTATTGCACGTGCTCGGGCTGGTCGCCTTGATTGTTGCCGCTGGGCAATTCCAGTTGCCCGGCTACCTGAGTATTGGCCTGTTGCTGTTGCTGGCCCTGTGGCCCTGGTTCGGTCCCTGGCGGCGCGGTGACGACCACGCTGCAGCGGTCAACCGTGCGGCGGGCGCCGACTTCACCACATTGAGCCGAAGCCTGTCCCAGCACACCTGCCATAACGCCTTGGCCGCCGCCCAGGTGGCGCATGCGGTGCAGCAATTGGCCGATAAGCTGAAGTCGCAGCTGCTCGCGGTCGAGCAGATCAGCCAGGGCGCCAATGCCATCACCCATACCGAGGAGGACAGCGCCCAGCGTGCCGAACAGACCCTGAAATCTGCGCAGACCGTGCGCCAGAGCAGTGCCGACGGCCAGCAGGCGCTGCTCCAGGCGATTACCCGCATGCAGCGCCTGAGCGCGCAGACGGCGGCCAGTCGCGAATTGATCGACGGCCTGAGCAGCCGTACCGAACAGATCGAACAGGTCACCCAGGTGATCCAGTCGATCGCCAGCCAGACCAACCTGCTGGCCCTCAATGCCGCCATCGAAGCGGCGCGCGCCGGTGAGCAGGGTCGCGGTTTCGCGGTGGTCGCCGACGAGGTGCGCAACCTCGCCGCCCGCACCGCCACGGCCACCGAAGAAGTCGGCCAGATGGTCAGCGATATCCGCCAGCAGAGTTCGGCAGTGGTGGCGCACATCCAGGAACAGGCCAGCGAGCTGGATCAGGCCGCCCGGCAGATCGAAGAGACCGGCGGGCAGTTGCATGGCATCGCCGACCTGGCCGTGGATGTGGAAGATCAGGTGGCGCAGATCAGCGCCGGTTCGGCGAGCAATCACGAGCGCCTGGCCAGCCTGTTCGTCGCCGTCGAGCAATTGCGCGGCGACGTGCGGGCCAGCGAGACCCAGACCCGCCAGCTGGGCGAGGCCGCCGGACAGCTGGTCGGCCAGGCGGAAACCGTCAGCGAACAGCTCGCCGAAGTGGGCCTGGACGATTATCACCAGCGCATCTATGACCTCGCCCGCGAGGGCGCCGCGAGCATCGCCGCCCAGTTCGAGGCCGATATCCAGGCTGGTCGGGTCGGCCTCGACGACCTGTTCGATCGTCACTATCAGCCGATCCCCGGCAGCTTCCCGGCCAAGTACAAGACCCGCTTCGACAGTTATGCCGATCAGGTTTTGCCGGCTCTGCAGGAGCCGATGCTGGCGCGCCACGAAGGGCTGGTGTTCGCCATCGTCAGCACCCCGGAAGGCTATGTGCCGACCCACAACAACGCCTTCAATCACCCGCCCAGCGGCGACCGCGCGCGCGACACGGCGAAGAGTCGTAGCAAGCGCCTGTTCAACGACCGCACCGGCATCCGCTGCGGCAGCCATCAGCAGCGCTTGCTGCTGCAAACCTACATGCGCGATACCGGCGAACTGATGCACGACCTGTCCGTGCCCATTCGGGTGCAGGGTCGCCATTGGGGCGGCTTGCGCCTGGGCTACAAGCCGGAGCCCTAGAGCGGCACGTTGCGCGCCATCAGACGCTTGTACAGTCGGGTGCGCCGCGCCGCCTTCAGCTGCTCCAGCAGCAGCGCACGCAGCGGCGATACTTGTGGATTGGTGCGCTTGCCCCGGCTGAGCTGACCCAGCTGGAACTTCACGGTGGCCATATAGGCCAGCGAGGCGAATGCCTTGTTCTTCCAGCGGATCGGCGGCAGCTCGGCGCGGGCCTCGGCTTCGCCTGCCTGCCAGCGTCGCGGCAACTGCGGCTCGATGGCCAGCGCCGTGCCGATACCGGCCATGGCCACGCCGCTGGCCAGCACCTGCTCGACCACCGGCAAGCGGCGAATGCCGCCGGTGAGCATTATCGGCATCTTCGCCGCGGCGGCGATCTCGCCAGCGAACTCGAGGAAATACGCCTCGCGCGCCAAGGTACGGCCGTCCCGGGCGTCGCCCTGCATGGCCGGCGCTTCGTAGCTGCCGCCCGACAACTCGACCAGGTCCACCGCCAACTCATTGAGCAACTGCACCACCTGCTTGGCATCGGCCGCGTCGAAACCGCCGCGCTGGAAGTCCGCCGAGTTGAGCTTGACCGCCACACTGAAGCCTGGGGCCACCGTCGCTCGTACCGCCTTGACCACCTCCAGCAGCAGGCGCGCCCGGTTCTCCAGCGAACCGCCCCAACGGTCTGTGCGCTGATTGCTCAGCGGCGAGAGAAACTGGCTGAGCAGATAGCCATGCGCCGCGTGAAGCTGCACACCATTGAAACCGGCCTGTTCGGCCAGCTGCGCGGTGCGGACAAAGCGCTCAATCAATCCGCCGATTTCCTCATCGCGGAGCGCCTTGGGCAGCAGGAACATCTTCGACAGGCCACCCAGCTCCAGCGCCACGGCCGAGGGTGCCACGGTCTGCTGGCCGAGGCTGGCCTGCATCTGCCGGCCGGGGTGGTTGATCTGCATCCAGATCTGCGCACCCTTGGCCCGGCCAATGCGCGCCCACTCGCGGAACTTGTCCAGCTGCCGTTCATCTTCCAGGACCACGCCGCCCGGACCGGTCATGGCGCGGCGGTCGACCATCACGTTGCCGGTCAGCAGCAAGCCGGCTCCACCTTCGGCCCAGGCCCGATACAGGCGCAGCAGCTCGGCGGAAGGGCCCTGATTCGGGTCGGCCAGGTTCTCTTCCATTGCCGCCTTGGCAATGCGATTGGGGATGACACTGCCGTTGGGCAGATGCAGGGCTTCGAAGGTGCTCATGGAGGACTCCGGGGGTGGCAGATGGAGCAAGGCTAAGGTTAAAGTCAACTTTAAGGTCAAGAGCCCGGAGTGAAGATGATGAAGATTGGTGAGCTGGCCAGGCGCAGCGGCCTCGCGCCCTCGCGCATCCGCTTCTATGAAGCCAGCGGCTTGATCAACGCCCAGCGCCAGGCCAATGGCTACCGCAGCTACCCGGAGCAGGCGCTGCAGACCCTGGGCATCATCGGCTGCGCGCAGCAGGCCGGCTTCAGCCTGGAGGAAATCCGTCGCCTGCTGCCGAAAGCCGATTCGCAGGACTGGGCCCATGATGAATTGCTGGCCAGCCTGCAGCGCAAGGTCGGCGAGATCGAGGCCATGCAGCAGGTCCTGGTGCAGAACAAGGCCCAGCTGCTGGCGATCATCGCCACCATCGAGGGCAAACCAGAGGGCATGCAGTGCGCCGAGAATGCCGAGCGGGTGCTGGCCAACCTGCGCGCTCGTTGAAACCAGGCCTTTAGGTCTAATGTTTAGCCATACAGCAACCAAGCATGTGAAAAATCAGATTTAACCGATGCTTTAGCCTGTGTGAACCTGCTGGCCATGTGTTCTTCCGCGCCGTTGTTCCTTGCCTCACCGTGTGCCCCGCGTCTGCGTGAGCGGCACGGCTGCGCAACGGATCGAGGCAATTGCCTGCTGCCGCAAACCCTCGCGTTCTGGGCGTTATGGCATTGCCGTCATGCCCGCCCACCGGATAGCGCTTTCGTTCTAGTCTGAATAAGTCGGCTGCACCCGCGTGCGGCCCTTCCGATGATTGTGTCCTGCCGCCCACCCTAGCGGTGTTGCAGGTTGGACGTGCGCCCTTGGCGCTAACGAGAGCCCCATGCCATTCGCCTCCGTGCAAGATGCCCAGGAATTCCTGGCACAAAACCCCGATATCGAGCTGTTCGAGCTGTTCATCCTCGACGCCAATGGCGTGCCGCGCGGCAAACTGCTGCACCGCGACGAGCTGCTCGCCGTCTACGCCAGCGGTCGACCGCTGCCGAGTACCATCCTCGGCCTGAGCATCAATGGCGATGACGTCGAGGACACCGGACTGGTCTGGGAGGTTGGCGATATCGACTGCCGCGCCTACCCGCTGGCCGGCAGCCTGAGCCGCATGCCCTGGCGGCAGATCCCCACCGCCGCGGTGCAGGTCAGCATGCACCCAAGCGAAGGCATGCCGGCTACCGTCGCTGACCCGCGGCACCTGCTGACCCGGGTGATCGATGCGCTCAAGGCCGAGGGTTACCACCCGGTGATGGCCTGCGAACTGGAGTTCTACCTGCTCGACCAGCAGCGCGATCACCAGGGTCGCCCGCAGCCGGCGCTCGACCGTGACGGCGGCCGTCCGCGCAGCACCCAGGTCTATGGCCTGCGCGAGCTGGAGCAGATCGAGCCGGTCCTCGCCGACCTCTACGCCGCCTGCAAGGCGCAAGACATCCCGGCGCGCACGGCGATTTCCGAATACGCCCCGGGCCAGGTGGAAATCACCCTGGAGCACGGCGATGCGTTGCTGGCCATGGATCAGGCGGTGCGCTACAAGCGCCTGGTCAAGGGCGTGGCGCACCGGCACGGGATGCAGGCCTGCTTCATGGCCAAACCCTTCGATCACCTGGCCGGCACCGGCATGCACATGCACGTCAGCCTGAGCGATGCCCAGGGCCACAACCTGTTCGCCAGCGAGCAGCCGGCCGGCACGCCGCTGTTGGGCCAGGCGGTCGCGGGCATGCTGGCGAGCCTGCTCGACTCCTTGTTGCTGTTCTGCCCCAACGCCAACTCCTACCGGCGTTTCCAGGCCAACAGCTACGCGCCGCTGGCGCCAACCTGGGGCGTGGACAACCGCACCGTGAGCCTGCGGGTGCCCGGCGGGCCGGCCAATACCCGGCATATCGAGCACCGCATCTGCGGCGCCGATGCCAACCCCTATCTGGCCGCCGCGGCGATCCTCGCCGGTATCCATCGCGGCATCCGCGAGCGGCTCGATCCGGGCGCGCCGATCGAGGGCAACGGCTATGCCCAGGCCAAGGAGCTGCTGCCCACCGACTGGCTGACCTCGATCCAGGCGCTGGAGCGGTCCACCTGGGCGCGCGAAGCCCTGGGTCAGGAGTTTCTCAAGGTGTACCTGGCGATCAAACGCGCCGAGTACCGCCAGTTCATGGCCGAGGTCGGCGAGCAGGATTGGCGCTGGTACCTGAGCAACGCCTGACGTTCGTAGGGTGCGCCGTGCGCACCGACCTTATCTCTGGTGCGCACGGCGCACCCTACGGCGACAACCGCCGCGAGGATTCTGCAATGAACGCCATCACCCAACCCGTGACTCCCGCAGCCGAACGCTGCCCGTCCTACTACAGCGCCAGCCTCAATGAGGAAACCGATTACCCGACCCTGCAAGGCCAGATCAGCGTCGATGTGGTGATCATCGGCGGTGGTTTCACCGGGGTCGCCAGCGCCGTCGAACTGGCCGAGCGCGGCCTCAAGGTGGCCATCGTCGAGGCCCACAAGATCGGCTGGGGCGCCACCGGGCGCAATGGCGGCCAGGTCACCGGCAGCCTGTCGGGCGACGCGGCCATGCGCAAGCAGATGCGCAGCCGCCTGGGCGAGGAGGTGGACGACTTCATCTGGCAGCTGCGCTGGCGCGGCCACGCCATCATCAAGCAGCGGGTGGCCAAGTACGCCATCGCGTGCGACCTCAAGCGCGGCCACCTGCACGCGGCGATGAAGCCGGCGCATCTGCAGGAGCTGGAGGCGTCCTACGCCGAAGCCGTGCGCCATGGCATGGGCGACGAGGTGACCCTGCTCGACCGCGCCGGCGTGCAGAGTCATCTGGCCAGCGACCTCTACTGCGGCGCGCTGAAGAACAGCCGCAACCTGCACCTGCACCCGCTCAACCTGTGCATCGGTGAGGCCAGGGCCGCGGCGAGCCTGGGCGCGCTGATCTTCGAGCACTCGCCGGTGCTGGAGATCGTCCACGGTGCCAACCCGGCGGTGGTCACCGCCGAAGGGCGGATCAACGCCAAGCAGGTGCTGCTGGCCGGCGACGTCTACCACAAGCTGGAGGCGAAACGGCTCAAGGGCCTGATCTTCCCGGCCATGGGCGGCATCGTCACCACCGCGCCGCTGGGCGAGCTGGCCGAGCAGCTCAACCCGCAGGACCTGGCCGTCTACGACTGCCGTTTCGTCCTCGACTACTACCGCCTGACCGCCGACAAACGCCTGCTGTTCGGTGGTGGCTGCAACTACTCGGGGCGCGACTCGCGGGACATCGCCGCCGAGCTGCGCCCCGGCATCGAGCGCACCTTCCCGCAGCTCAAGGGGGTGGCGATCGACTTCCAGTGGAGCTGCGCCATGGGCATCGTGGTCAACCGCATCCCGCAGCTGGGCAAGCTCTCGGACAACGTCTGGTATTGCCAGGGCTACTCCGGCCACGGCATTGCCACCAGCCACATCATGGGCGAGATCATGGCCAGCGCCCTGACCGGCACCCTGGAGCAGTTCGACACCTTCGCCGCCTGCAAGCAGATCAAGGTGCCGCTGGGCGATATGCTCGGCAACCCGATGCTGGCCGCGGGCATGTGGTACTACCAGATGCTGGAAAAATTGCGGTAAGCGGGATTGTCGTTGGACTTCGCCAGGTGGGGTGCGCCCTGCGCACCAAGGTGCTGGGGTGCCTGGTCGTCCGAGTGAGTGGTGCGCGCAGCGCACCCTACGGGGAGGCGGCCTGGCGCAGGCGGGCGAGGTCGAGGATCTCGATCTCGCCATAGGTCAGGCGCAGGATGCCCTGGGCCTGCAGCTCGTTGAGGATCTGGTTGGTGGTCTGCCGGGAGATCGCCAGCATCAGCGCCAGTTGCTCCTGGGCCAGGTGGATCACCCGGCGCGATTCGCCCTCGCCGTAGTTCTCGGCGATCATCAGCAGTCGTCGGGCCAGGCGCGGGGCGGCGGGCAGCAGGCTCATCTGTTCCAGGGCGATAAACGCCAGGCGTAGTTTCTGGCTCATCAGCAGGGCGAAGTCGCGCCAGTACTGCGGCTGGCGTTCGAGCAGCTCGAGCAGGGCGGACTGCGGCACCAGCAGCAGGGTGCTGGCGCCTTCGGCGAAGGCATCGTGGGTGCGCGGCTGGCCGTCGAACAGGGAGACTTCGCCGAACCAGTAGGGTGCTTCGATCAGGGTCAGCAACGCCTCCTTGCCCTGGGCACTGACCGCGCCGATGCGCATGGCGCCCTCGACCACCGCATACAGCCCGCTGGGCGGATCGCCGCGGCGAAACAGCCGCTGTCCGGCGTCCAGTCGTTGCACCCGGGCCGCCGCGAGCAGCGCATCCTGCAGGGCCGCGGGCAGGGCGCCGAACCAGTGTCCGCCCTGCAGGCAGGCACGGTAGGCGCGCGGGTCTTGCATGCGCTTCTCCAGAGTTTGTCGGTTAGCTGACAGAGTGCGCCGGTGCGGCTGCGCCACCATGCACAGGCCTGCCTGCATGAGCCCCATCATAATGAAAACCCTTGTCGATCACCTCGCCCAGTACGCCGCCTATCACCGCGACCGCCGCAATATCCGCAGTCATTTCATCGGCATTCCGCTGATCGTGCTGGCCGTCGCCGTGTTGCTGTCGCGTCGAGGGCTGCAGCTGGCCGGTCTGTGGCTGTCGCCGGCGACCTTGGTCGCGCTGGCGGCCGGCGTGTTCTACCTGCGTCTCGATCTGCGTTTCGGCCTGCTGATGGCCGCGCTGCTGTGGCTCTGCCTGTGGGCGGGCGCGCTGCTGGCGCTGCAGTCGACGACGCTGTGGCTGGGCAGCGGCCTGGCGCTGTTCGTCGCCGGCTGGATCATCCAGTTCGTCGGCCATTACTACGAGGGGCGCAAGCCGGCGTTCGTCGATGACCTCATGGGGCTGCTGATCGGCCCGCTGTTCGTCGCCGCCGAAGCGGCGTTCCTGCTGGGCCTGCGCCAGGAGGTCGAGCGGGCGGTGGTGCAGCGTGCCGGGCCGACCTGTATCCGGGCGAAGAAGAAGACGAAGGGTTGAGCGCTTGTGAAAAAACGCTCGCCTACTGCGGCTGCTTCCAGACACCCGTAGCGCGCCTTGCTGCGAACGTCTGGAGACGGTCTCGCTACGGCGCTCGATATTTTCACAACCTCTGAGCACTGCTTTCGCCGCTTCCGTTCGGGGAGCGCTGCAGGGGCCGGGCGGCGATCCGCTGCAGCCCAGCCAGACTCGAGGTTGTTCCGCTGCCGGCCGAAACCCCGCCTGCGGCCGCGGTCGCGCCGAGTTACTGCAGCGCCATCCACTGCTGGCTCAGCGAGCGGGTGTGGCGATATACGGTCATGGGCGCAAAGGCTCGGCCGGAGATGCTTTGCAGGGTATTGCTCTGGCTGTTCAGGTCGCTGAGTGCGGCTTTCAGGTATTCCCAGCGAACCGTCACCTTTCTCCACTCGGGATCGGCCTGGGCAGTCAGCGTGGCCAGCTCGCCGTCGACGGCGGGTACCAGCTTGCGCTCGTCCTGACTGAGGTAGCTGTCGATCTGTTCGCGGGGGACTTCGAAATTGCCCAGATAGGAGCGGCTCAGGTACTGCACGCAGAGGTATTCGAGCTTGGCGGCCAGCTCGCTGTCGCCTGCTGGTGCCAGCTGACGGGCCTCCTGCAGCACGCCCAGCAGCGCCTTGCTCAGTGCTTCCGGGTAGCGCCAGGGCATGTCGGCTTCGTTCGGGCCAAAGGCCACGCCTTGGCGGATCTGCAGCACCAGTTCCTGGTGCGCACTGCGCAGGGCATCGCTGCCTTGCGGCAGGCTTTGTATCGCGCCGGCCAGGGCCTGCAGGTCGGCTTCGAGGGTGTTCTGGTGTTTCTTTTGGAAACCTTCTCCGCGTAACAGCATCAGGCTGCTGGTCGCCCGGCTGGCCTGAACCTGAACCTGCTCCTGGAGGCTGATCGCCTCGGCGAAAGCCAGCGGCGCGAGGCAGGCGAGGGTGCCGGCCAGGCAGAGGAAAACGTGACGAAAGAACGGCGTGTTGCGCATTCCGGGGTGCTCCTTGTTGTTGTTTTGAGCAATGCGGAGACCGTGGGGCCTATCGATCAACCGCAAGAGGGTACTGCGCCTGCGGTTTGCAGGCATGCCTCGAAAGAGTGATTTCGTCGGTAATGTGCCGGCAAGGATTGCCGGCTTGGTACTGATTGCTCAGTCGGACGCCAGCAGCGAGACGGATTTGACCTGCACCCACAGTGCCTGCTGCTGATGGATGTTCAGCCGGTCGAAGGAGTAGCGGGTGATGCGGGCGATCATCCGCTCGTCGCCGACCTTCAGGCTGACCAGCATCTGCGCCTGGTTGTCCAGCGCCAGCCAGTGCTCGACCCGCGCCGGCAGCAGGTTGAGCAGGCTGGTGCCCTCGGCCTGCTGCAGGCTCAGGCTGACGTCCCGCGCCTTGATTTTCACCCGCACCGGCTTGCCCGCAGGCAGGGGTGCATGGGTCAGCTGCAGCAGGGCGTCGGTGCCGCTCAGGCGAATGCTCAGCAGTCGATAGTCCGGCTCGTAGTGGCTGACGCTGCCGTCGACCACGGCCTCGGCATCCTCCTCGAACAGGAAGGGCAGATCGCTCCTCAGCAGGGTTTCCTTGAGCGGCCCGCTGGCCTGCACCCGACCTTCCTCCAGCACCACCAGGTGATCGGCCAGGCGCGCCACCTCGTCGGGCGAATGGCTGACGTAGAGGATCGGGATGTCCAGCTCCTCGTGCAGGCGCTCCAGGTAGGGCAGCACCTCCAGCTTGCGCTTGAGGTCGAGCGAGGCCAGCGGTTCGTCCAGCAGCAGCAGGCGCGGGCTGGTCAGCAGGGCGCGGGCGATGGCCACGCGCTGGCGTTCGCCGCCGGAGAGGTGCTCCGGCATGCGTTGCAGCAGGTGGCCGATGCCGAGCAGTTCGACCGCCTGCTCCAGCGGCACCCGGCGGCTGTGGGCGGGGATGCGTTTGTGGCCGAACTCCAGGTTGCGCCGCACCGACAGGTGGGCGAACAGGTTGGCGTCCTGGAACACGTAACCCAGTGCACGCCGGTGCGGCGCAACGAACTGGCCGTTCGCGCTGTCCTGCCACAGCTCGCCGTTGACTTGCAGGTAGCCGTCGGGCGCCTGGTCCAGGCCGGCGAAGCAACGCAGGCAGCTGGTCTTGCCCGAGCCCGAATGGCCGAACAGCGCGGTGATGCCGCGGCCGGGCAGGCACAGGTCGACATCCAGGGCAAAGCCCGGGCGCGCGATCTTGAAGCGGGCGCGGATCAGCTTCTGCGTGGCCTCGGCCGGGGTCATCGGCGTGTCGCCGAACGGATGCTCGATCATGCCCAGCCCTGCCTGACGCGGCGGCCCGAGTAGAGCGCCAGCAATACGATGAAGGAGAACAGCACCATGCCGCCGGCCAGCCAGTGGGCCTGGGCGTATTCCAGGGTTTCCACGTGGTTGTAGATCTGCACCGAGGCCACCTGGGTCTTGCCGGGAATATTGCCGCCGATCATCAGCACCACGCCGAACTCGCCCACGGTGTGGGCGAAACCGAGGATGGCCGCGGTCATGAAGCCGGGTCTGGCCAGCGGCAGCACCACCGTGAAGAAGGCGTCCCAGGGATTGGCGCGCAGGGTCGCCGCCGCCTCCAGCGGCGCGCGGCCGATGGCCTCGAAGGCGTTCTGCAGGGGTTGCACGACGAAGGGCAGCGAATAGAACA
>NZ_JBFIIG010000110.1:0-13737 GCF_041601375.1 Pseudomonas sp.
CGTCCGGACCAGGACTGGTTCCAGGGCTGGACCGTGTTCTATTGGGCCTGGTGGTGCACCTGGGGTCCGCTGGTCGGGGTGTTCGTCGCCCGCGTCTCCCGGGGCCGCACGCTGCGGCAGATGGTCGGCGTGGTAATGGTGGTGCCGACCATAGTGGCGATCTTCTGGTTCAGCGCCTTCGGTGGCGGCGCCATAGCCCAGGTCATCGACGGCAGTGGCGCGCTGGCGGCCGGTCTGACGGACGTCAACATGGCGATCTTCCAGTTCCTCGAAATGCTGCCGCTGGCGGCCGTCACCTCGGTGCTGGTGGTGGTCCTGCTGGTCATCTTCATGGTCACCTCCATGGACTCCGGTGCCCTGGTGGTCGACAACCTGGCGGCGGGCGGCGACCCGGGTACCTCGCCGGTGCAGCGCGTGCTCTGGCTGGTGATGATTGCCCTGGTGACCATCACCTTGTTCGTGATTGGCGGCGATACGGCGCTCAAAGGCATCCAGGCCGGGGCCGTGGCCATGGGCCTGCCGTTCATGGCACTGATGCTGCTGCTGATGATCGGCTTTCTCAAGGCGCTGAGCCAGGAGCCGCGCGGCTGACCTACGGCCTCGCCGACGAGGCAGGCGCCTCGCCTGCCTCTGTCGTTGGCTGAGCCACTTGCGCCGAGTGTGGCGCGAATGGATCGGCGGAGGACGTGGATAGAATACTTTTGGATTGCCCCATGACCCTATAGTCAGCCGCCAAATAATCATCCGTTCGCCAAGTTTTGGCGTGGCGTGCGGATGCACTTGGCAAACGTATGGATAGTGTTGTTGCCCCGGTCGGGGGTGGTTTCCGTGTGCAAGCTCGAGTGTTGTTTAGGGAAGGGGAAACAAATGATGTTGCGAGTCGGTTAATGATTTAAACGCATTAATAGCCCGTATAAAAATCATGTGTCAGAAGTTGGTTTTTATCGAATTATCGGGGCTGATAAAACAGCCTGGAGGTAACCGCACAGATTCATCGGCTCGCCTTGAGCCCCGCGTGCACAGCGGCATACAGACAATAATAATGGAGCACATGCTATGAGTAATTCCAGCGGGGTTTTTCGCGGCGTCGATGCCGGGATAACCTTGATCTCGATCCTGATAATTGCGGCCTTCGTCGGCTTTTGCGCCGTTATGGGTGAGCAAGCCGGGGCACTATTCGGCGAACTGTCCACGACTATCCTGCAGAACTTCAAGTGGTTCTATCTGGCCATGGCCTCGGCCGTGCTGGTTTACCTGTTGTATCTGATGACCAGCCGTTACGGCAATGTCACCCTGGGTAAGGACGGCGAAAAGCCCGAGTTCAGTACGATTTCCTGGTTGTCCATGTTGTTCAGTGCCGGCATGGGCATTGGCCTGCTGTTCTGGTCGGTGGCCGAACCCATGTGGCATTACGCTGGCAACCCCTTCAGCGTCACCACCCTGAGTGCCGAGTCGGCCGAGTCGGCGATGCGCGTGACCTTCTTCCATTGGGGCATGCATGCCTGGGCGCTGTACCTGCTGCCGGCGCTGTGCCTGGCCTACTTCTCCTTCCGCAAGGGCAAGCCGCTGTCGATCCGCTCGACCCTGACCCCGCTGTTCGGCGAGGCGCGGATGAACGGCTGGCTGGGTAGCCTGTTCGACATCCTGATCGTGGTCGTCACCGCGTTCGGCATCGCCACCTCCTTCGGCCTCGGCGTCGAGCAACTGGCGACCGGGATCAAGACCCTGAGCGGCTTCGAGCTGGGCATCGGCCTGAAGATGGGCCTGATCCTGGCGATTTCCCTGATTGCGATCATGTCGGTGGTGTCCGGCGTCGACCGTGGCATCAAGCTGCTGTCGTTGTGGAACATGCTGTTGTCGCTGGTCATCCTGGCCGCGGTGATGGCGTTCGGGCCGACCCGCTACATCCTCAACACCATTCTCGAAGGCACCTCCGGTTATGCCCAGAGCGTTATCGGCATGAGCCTGTGGAGCGACACCCAGAACGATGCCGGTTGGCAGAACTGGTGGACCGCCTTCTACTGGGCCTGGTGGCTGACCTGGGCGCCCTTCGTCGGCACCTTCATCGCGCGGATTTCCCGTGGCCGCACCATTCGCCAGCTGGTGATGGGTTCGCTGATCATTCCGGTGCTGTTCAGCTTCGTCTGGATCGGTACCTTCGGCGGCGCCGCGCTGTTTTACGAGAAGGCCGATCGCCTGGCGCATCAGGAGCAGGTAGCGAGTCAGGCACTGAGCGGTGAAACAGCCGAGTTCACTGGCGGGGCCATCCTGCTGGCGACCAAGGCCGACGCCACCTACTCGCTATTCACCCTGTTCGACAAGATCGAGCAGTCCTCGGGCATGGCCATCGGCGGCCTGCTCGGCGCGCTGGCCTCGCTGCTGATCGTGACCTACTTCGTCACCTCGGCCGACTCCGGCACCCTGGTGGTGAGCACCCTGGCCGCCCGCGGCAATATCCATCCGCCGACCTGGAGTCGCGTGGCCTGGGGGTTGATGGTCGGTGCCATCGCCGCGGCCCTGCTCTGGTCGGGCGGCCTCAAGAGCGTACAGACCGCGAGTATCTGCGCCGCCTTGCCGATCGCGGTGATCCTGGTGCTGATGGCCATGGCCCTGCATCGCGCCCTGCTGACCGAATCTGCAGCCAGCCTGCAATTCACCAGCGTTGACGACCCGCGCGCCTCGGCCAGCTGAGACTTGCGCGTGGTGTAAGACAAGGGCCTGCCTCCTGCTCGGAGGCGGGCCTTTTTCATTACGGCTGCCCAGGATGTGACGGGGCTGGAGCACTGTGGATGAGCATCGATAGTTACAACCTGGAGCGCTTTATCGACGATCTGCGGCGCCTCGTCGCGAGCGCCGTCGATGAAACCAGCCTGCTGGGGCAAATTGCACCGCTGGCCCAGCGGGTCGCCGCCGAACGCGGTTGGCTGCGCGCGGACATGTACAACGCCGATCCGCAGCTGGGCTTTGGCACCAGTCTGCTGCACGTCGAGGCCGATCAGTCGCTGTTCGTGGTGGTCGACAGCTGGCTGCCCGGACGCGGCGTGCCCCCTCATGACCACGACACCTGGGCGGTGGTGGTGGGCGTCGAGGGCAGTGAGCGCAATATCTTCTGGCAACGCCTGGACGATGCCACGCGCCCCGGTTATGCCGAATTGCAGCGCCTGGACGAGCAGTGCATTGCACCCGGGCAGGTGCTGACGATGCCCAGCGGCAGCATCCATAGCGTGATCAATGAAACGCCGCACACCAGCCTGTCGTTTCATGTCTACGGCCGTCACCTCAACCATACCGCCCGCCGCCAGTTCGACCCGGCACACAACCGCGAACTGCCGTTCATCATCGACGCTGGTTGAGGCTGGCCGGGGCCGCAGAGCCTGGGGCGGTGCTTTTGCGCTGGAGCTGGCTGCTGAGTCAGGTCAGAATATCCCCCTTACGCGTGCCACAAGTCTGTCAGCCGGTGCGCCTCGCCACGCTGTCGACACAGGTTCCGCATGACTCAAACGCCGAAAGATCCGCTGCATGGTGTCACCCTGGAAGCCATCCTCAACGACCTGGTGGCCAAGCTGGGCTGGGATGGCCTGGCGGCGCGCATCGATATCCGCTGTTTCAAGAGTGATCCGAGCATCAAGTCCAGCCTGACCTTCCTGCGCAAGACTCCCTGGGCGCGGGAGAAGGTCGAGGCGCTGTATATCCGCCTGCAGAAGGGCTGACCAGTGCATCCCGGGTTGCGCCTGGGCTTGTCCGGGCCACGGGACAGCACGCCTCCTGCAGGAGCGGCCTATGGCTGCGATGGGCCGCAAACCTGTCAAATATTCGCGGTTAAAGCCCCTCCCACAAGAACACTGCCGCACCCGTAGGAGCGGGCCATGGTCGCGAAGGCCGCAAGCCCGTCAAAATATTCGCGGCTAAAGCCCCTCCGACAAGAACACTGCCGTACCCGTAGGAGGCGCGCCACGCCCGCGATGGGGGCTGCGGCCATGGCCCGCTCTTGCAGGGCTTTATGTGGATTTAATTTATATATAAAACAACGACGTAGTTATTGTTTGATGAGAGAGGCGCTCAGATCCGTAGCCCGGACGCAATCCGGGGAGGGGTGTATGGCCACTGCCGAGTCCCGGGTTGCGCCCGGGCTTTTTCGGGCTACGGGATCCCGGTGGGGTGGCTCTGGCAGTCCTTGCAGATGAGCATGGGCTCTACGCCCGGTGTCTACCGCCAACTGGCCTGTACCGCTGCCAGCGGGGGGACGCATTGGCTGTAGCTGCCCGGCTGCAGATAAGGCGCGAGGATCGGCGCCATGCCTTTGAGTACCTGCACCGGCAGCGCCGAGGTGAAGGTGAATTTCTCGGCGGCGCTACCGGGGACGAAGGCGGTGAGGGTGCCGTAATGGCGTGGGCCGATGAAGAAGACGAAGGTGGCGGTGCGGTTAATCGTCCGTGAGCTGAGTACGCGGCCGCCCCGGCCGACGGTTTCGACCCGGTTGTCGCCGGTGCCGGTCTTGCCGCCGAGGGTCAGCAGGCGACCGTCGGGCAAACTGAAGCTGCCTTGCAGCCGCCGGGCGGTGCCGCCTTCGACCACTTGCGAGAGTGCGCCACGCAGCGCAGCGGCCACTTCGCTGGGCATAACCCGTTTGCCGTTCAGGGCATTGCGTTCGACCCGGGTGTCGTAGGGCGTGTCGGCGGCGAAGTGCAGGCTGTCGATGCGCACCGTGGGTTGGCGGACGCCGTCGTTCTGGATGATGCCCATCAACTCGGCCAGTGCCGCCGGGCGGTCGCCGGAACTGCCGATGGCGGTGGCCAGCGACGGCACCAGGTACTCGAAGGGGTAGCCGTGCTTCTGCCAGCGCTGGTGGATGTCGAGGAAGGCCTCGACCTCCAGCATGATGCGGATACGGCTGTCGCGGGCGCTCTTGTGCCGGCTGCGGAACAGCCAGCCGTAGACTTCCTGACGCTGGTCGCGGCTGGCGAGCACGGCGTCGCTGAAGCTGGCCTCGGGTCGTTCCCGCAGGTAACCGAGTAGCCACAGTTCCAGTGGGTGGACGCGGGCGATATAGCCCTGGTCGGGCAGGCTGTAGGCACCGGGGCCGTAGTTCAGGTACAGCTCGCGGATGCGCTTGTCGCTGAGTTTTTCGTTGGGCGCATGGGCGCGCAGGAAGGCGGCGAAGGTCGCCTCGTCGACTTCCGGCATCAGGTAGCGGTGCACGGCGGCGAGGCGAGACGAGGTGCGGCGCAGGCCGCTGAGGAATGTCTCGAGGCGCTGTTGTGCCGGCTGGTCCTGGTATTTGCGCCAGAAACGCAGGAGGAAGGTCGTGCCCTCGCGGTCGGCGAAGCGGCGGAGGTAGGCCTGGCGCCGCGGGTCCTTGTCGTCCTTCATCAATTCGGCGCTGTTGCCCGGTGCCTGGTAGGTGCTGTAGCGCACCAGGTCGCGCATCAGGCGGATGAACGGCAGGTTGATCGACTCGCGTAGCGCTTCGCGCAGGGTCGGGTTGCGGCCGTTGTCTTCGCGGCGGAAGTTGCCGAAGGTGTGCAGGCCGCCACCGGTGAAGAAGCGCTCAAAGGGACTGGCGGAATACTTGCGCTCCAGCGCGTCCTCGAGCATGGCTGGCAAGCTGGCGTCGGGGTCGCGGCTCAGGTAGTCGATGGCCCAGTGGCTCAGATAGTCCTGCTCGGCAACCTCCACGGCGCGCAGCTCGGCAGCGCTTTGCCCGGCATGGCGCTGGTGCAATTCGGCGATGATTTCCAGGTAGGTGGCCAGTACGCGCAGTTTGGCGGTGGAGCCGAGTTCCAGTTTGCTGCCTTCGTTGATGTCGAAGGGTTGGTCGGTGTTGTCGGTCTGCACGCGCACCCGGCTGCCATTGGCCGTGCGTTCGAGCAGGGTGAAGCTGTAGCGCACTTCGCCGGTTTTTTCGGCGGACAGCAAGCGTTCGCCGAACAGGCCGATCTGCTCGGCAAAGGCGGGGTCGGCGAGTTGCTCCAGATAGGTGCTAACCGCTTGCTGCAGTTCGTCGTTGAGGGTGGTGCTGGCGGCGAGGTCGAGGCGGTCGAGGTCGTAGAACGGCATATTGAGCAGCGCGGAGAGGCGCGTGCGGGCCACACTGATGCCCTTGTTGCCGTCCACCGTTTGCAGGTTCGGCTGCAGCGCCCAGTTGCGGTAGCTGAGCGGGTTTGCCAGGGCGGCATCGCGCAGTGGCGTGTCGATCAGGCCGCCGCTCGCCAGCAGGCGGATATGGCTGTCGACCAGGCCGGCCAGCTCGTGCCGACCCTGGGCCAGGTAATAGGAGGGCCGGCGCTGGGCGATCATCATGGCCAGCACCTGGCGCAGGGCCAGGCCGCGTTCGGCAGTGCTCGCCTCGGGCGAGCGTTCGGGGTCGAGCAGGCGGTTGACCCTGGCGAAGTCGGCACCGAACCAGATGCGCAGGCCATCGGCCAGGCCGTGTACCTCGCCATGCCCGGGCGCGGCGGAGAGCGGCACGCTGTTGAGGTAGTCGCGCACGATGTTCTGCCGCGCCGTCAGGGTTTGCGGGCCGCCTTGGTAGGCGCGCACGCTGGCCGAGACCATCTGCCGCAGTTTTTCCTTGGCCGAGTGGGTCAGGCCGTCCGCCGAGTGGCGGTATTTCTCCAGCTGGGTGGCCAGGGTGCTGCCACCGGCGGATTGATCCTGCACATCCAGCACCTTGCCGACCTGCGACAGCGCGGCCATGGTGAAGCGCGGCCAGTCCACCGCCGGGTTGGCCTGTGGTTGTTCGGGGTCGAGCAGGTGGCGGTTCTCGATGAACAGCAGGCTGGCGACCACCAGCGGCGGGATGGCGCTGAAACTCGGGTAGTGCTGCTGCGGGTAGCGGAACTGGTAAAAAGGTATGCCGCGGCAGTCGCTGATGAGCAGCCCGGTCTGGGCTTTCTCCGTAAAGGGCGCGAAGAAGCCGCGTTGCGTGTAGTCGAGCAAAGCCGGCGAGAAGCGCGCCTGGCGGGTGATCTGGAAGTCGCGCTGCTGCAGGCGCTCCAGCATCTGCGGCAGGTAGGCGTAACCCTGGCGTTTGTCGAAGGGACCGTCCTGCGGGTAGAGGATCGCCGGGCTGGGGCCAGGTTGCACGCTGTAGCTCAGGCTGTTGCCGTAGCGGCTGAGGTAGTGGGCCTGGAAATGCGCGGTGCGCAGTTCGAAAATGAGCAGCAGCGCCGCAGCGGCCATCAGCAATGTCAGCAGCAACCAGACGGCGATGCGCAGCTTGCTGGCGCGTTTAACCGGCTTCAGGTAGAGCGCCGGTTTGTCGTTGGTCGGAAGCGCCTTCTCCGGCGCGTCGGATTGCCATAGTACGCCCATAATTGCTTGGTCTGACCTCAAATAGCCCTTCACAACAGCTTAGTCACTGCTTGTTGAGTTAGACGCTGTTGCTATTTGCCAAGTCAAAAAATATTCCAACAGGGCGTGGTGCAGCAGCGGCAAGCCGGCGACTGCATGCGCGGCTTTATGGACCGGCCACGGCGAAGTGCAGGCACTATAATCGGTTCTGTCGTCGCACGCGCAGCGAGGGACTCATGCAGCACGATCACCGCGAACAGCTCGCCCTCAGTTGGCAGGTCAATGCCGACGCCTGGACCGCCGCCGTGCGCGAGCGGCGCAGCGAAAGCCGCCGCCTGGTCACCGATGCGGCGATTCTGCAGGCGGTGCTGGCGCTGAGTCCCGCGCGGGTTCTGGATGTCGGTTGCGGCGAGGGCTGGTTGTGTCGTGGCCTGGCCGCACGCGGCATCGAGGCGGTGGGGGTGGACGCCTCGGCGCCGTTGATCGAGGTGGCGCGGGGCGCAGATAGCCCGCTGGCCTGCTACCGGGTCTGCGGTTATGCCGAGCTGGCAAGCCAGGCCGCGCAACTGGGCCGCTTCGACGTGCTGGTGTGCAACTTCGCCCTGCTCGAAGAGCCGCTGGCGCCGACCCTGGAGGCGCTGCACGGGGTATTGGCGGCGGGCGGCCATCTGTTGATCCAGACCCTGCATCCCTGGCGCGCCTGCAATGATGCAGCCTATCGCGACGGCTGGCGGGTGGAAAGCTTCGCCGGTTTCGGCGCGGGCTTCGCGCAGCCGATGCCCTGGTTCTTTCGCACCCTGGAGTCCTGGCTGAGCCTGCTCAAGCAAACCGGCTGGCGCCTGCAGTGGCTGCAGGAGCCGCTGCACCCGGAGAGCGAACAGCCGGTGTCGCTGTTGCTGCTGTTGAGTTCCGAGCGCAACAGAGCGGCATAGCCTTCGGCGGGAGGTGGACATGCAACTGCTGCTGAATATCGATGTGCCGGATCTGCCAGCTGCCCTGGACTTCTATGCCCGGGCCTTCGACTGGCGGGTGGGCCGCTACCTGTTCGGCGGCACTGTGGTCGAACTGCAGGGCGCGCCGCTGCCGATCTACCTGTTGGCCAAGCCAGCCGGCAGCGCCGCCTTTGCCGACGGCGAACAGCTGCGCAGTTACCGGCGGCACTGGACGCCGCTGCACCTGGATCTGCTGGTCGAGGACCTGGATGCCGCCCTGGCACAGGCGCAGGCGGCCGGGGCGCGTCGCGAAGGCGAGGTCGGCGACTATATATGGGGCCGTCTGGCCCGCATGAGCGACCCGTTCGGCCATGGTTTCTGCCTGATGCAATGGCGCGGACGCGGCTACGAGCAGGTCGCCGATTGAGCAAGCGGTCATGTCCGGGGTGAGCCGCATATCGCGCAGTACTCTGATCCCTGGCGAGTGAATTGAATGAGGAGGCGAGACGATGCGTACGCTTGAGCTGGCCGCTGCACCGGTGCCGGTGATCGGCCAAGGCACCTGGCGGATGGGCGAGGATGCCGCGCAGCGCCGCGCGGAAGTGGCGGCGTTGCGCCTGGGCATCGAGCTCGGGCTGAGCCTGATCGATACCGCGGAGATGTATGGCGAGGGTGGCGCCGAAGTGGTGGTGGGCGAGGCGATTGCCGGGTTGCGCGACCGCGTGTTCCTGGTCAGCAAGGTCTATCCGCACAACGCCAGTCGCAGCGGGGTTGCCGCCGCTTGCGAACGCAGCTTGCAGCGCCTGAAGAGCGACTGCATCGATCTCTACCTGCTGCACTGGCGCGGCCAGTATCCGCTGGCGGAAACCGTCGAGGCTTTCGAGCGCTTGCGCGAGCAGGGCAAGATCAAGCGCTGGGGCGTGTCCAACTTCGACCTGGACGACCTGCAGGAACTGAATGAGCCGGCCTGCGCGACCAATCAGGTGCTGTACAACCCCGAGGCGCGTGGCGTCGAGTTCGACCTGCTACCCTG
The DNA here is from genome assembly GCF_041601375.1 of Pseudomonas sp. Lineage (GTDB taxonomy): Bacteria > Pseudomonadota > Gammaproteobacteria > Pseudomonadales > Pseudomonadaceae > Aquipseudomonas. The sequence goes on from NZ_JBFIIG010000110.1 coordinate 9,259, forward strand.
GCAGCAGCGCCAGGGCATGCCGCTGATAGCCTACTGCCCGCTGGGCCAGGGCGGGCAATTGTTGCGCAACCCGGCGCTGCGCGAGGTGGCCGAACGACACGCCGTCACCCCGGCGCAGGTGGTCCTGGCCTGGGCCTTGCGCCAGCCCGGGGTGATCGTCATTCCCAAGGCGGTCGACTCCGTGCATCTGCAGTTGAATGTCGAAGCGGCGTCCTTGCAGTTGAGCGCCGAGGACCTGGCGCTGATCGATGCGGCCTACCCGGCGCCGGCCCGCAAGCGGTATTTGCAGATGGTATGAATGATTCCGCGCCCCTCGTCAGCCTCAGGTTGCCTGCTTGCTGCTCAGGCTGGCCTTGGCTGGTTGCGCCGCCAGCAGGTGTTCCGGCAGGTCGAGGAGGTCGTCGTCGAAGGTTTCCAGCGGCGGCGGGCGGCGTTCGAAACGCGCGCCCAGTACCAGCAGGCAGGGTGTTAATAGCAACGTCAGCACGGTGGCGAAGCTCAGGCCGCCGGCGATGGCGCTGGACAGCTGGGTCCACCACTGGGTCGAGGGCGCGCCGACGCCCAGACTCGGGGCCAGCAGGTCGACGTTGACGCTGAGTACCATGGGCATCAGGCCGAGAATGGTGGTCACCGCCGTGAGCAGCACCGGGCGCAGGCGCAGGCTGCCGGTTTCCAGCGCCGCCGCGCGCGGCTCCAGGCCCTGGCGGCGCAGCTGGTTGTAGGTGTCGATGAGGATGATGTTGTTGTTCACCACGATGCCGGCCAGGGCGATCAGGCCCATACCGACCATGACGATGCCGAACGACTGGCCGTTGACCAGCAGGCCCATCAGCACCCCGGCGGTGGACAGGACTATGGCGGACAGCACCAGCAGGGCCTGGTACAGGCTGTTGAACTGGGTCACCAGGATCAGCGCCATGAGGAAGATCGCCACGCCGAAGGCGGTGGCCAGGAAGACCGCGGCCTCGCGCTGGTCGGCATCCTCGCCGGCGAAGGTCAGCTGCACGTCCGTCGGCGGCTCGCCCATGGCTTCGCGCAGTGCTTGCAGGCGTTCGTCCAGGCGCGCGCCTTCGGCCAGATCGGCCTGCAGGGTGATGGTGCGGTTGCCATCGACCCGGCGCAGGGTGCCGACCTTGGGCGCCGGCTCGAGCGCGACGAAGTTGCCCAGCGGCACCTGGCCACTGGGCGTGTTCAGGGTCAGGCGGCCGAGTTGGTCGAGCGAACGCCAGTCGGCGGGCAGGCGCACGCGGATGTCGACCTCGTCGGTGGCGTCCTCCGGCCGGTAGGTCGCCAGTTTCAGGCCATTGCTGACCATCTGCACGGCGTTGCCGACGCTCAGCACGTCGGCGCCGAAGCGGGCGGCGGCCTCGCGGTCGACCTTGATCCGCCATTCGATGCCGGGCAGGGCGCGGTCGTCTTCGATGTCCTGGAAGCCGCCGATGCTGAGCATGCTGGCGCGCAGCCGCTCGACGAATCGATCGGCCTTGGCCGGATCCAGGGCGCCGATCTGCAGCTTGACCGGTTTGCCCCCGCTGGGGCCTTGTTCCTGTCCGCGGAACTCGAGGACCACCCCGGGAATGTCGGCACTGCGCTCGCGCATGTCGGCGAGAATCTGCCGGGCCGGGCGCCGCTCATGCCAGTCGACGAACTGGAACTGCAGGGTGCCGATCACGTCGACCCCGAGCTGGCCGTCCGGCTGGGCCAGGGAGCGGGCGTACAGCGCCTTGACCTCGCTCATGCCGAGCAGGCGACGTTCGACCTGTTGCAGCAGGGCGTCCTTTTCCTGCACCGACAGATCGCCGCGGGCGCGCAGCCAGATCTGCGCATTATCCGGCTCGACCTCGGGGAAGAACTCCACGCCATGGTTGTAGCGGCCGTAGCCGGCATAGATCAGGGCAACCAGCGCGAGAATGCCGAGCAGGGCCAGGCCCGGCCGGCGCAGCAGTCTGTCGAGCAGCTTGCGGTAGGCCCGGGCGCCACGGCTGGGCGTGCCCGGCAGCGGCTGCGGGCGACCGCCGGTTACCGCACCCAGTACCGGCAGGAACACCAGGGCCATGGCCAGGGAGGCGAGCAGGCAGACGATCACCGTGGCCGGCAGGTATTTCATGAACTGGCCGACCACCCCGGGCCAGAACAGCAGCGGCAGGAACACCGCCAGGGTGGTGGCGGTGGAGGCGATCACCGGCCAGGCCATTCGCGTCGCCGCGTTGGCCCACGCCTGGCGCGGGTTCTGGCCCTGGTGCAGGTTGCGGTCGGCCAGCTCGGAGACCACGATGGCGCCATCCACCAGCATCCCGGCGACCAGGATCAGGCTGAACAGCACGACTATGTTGAGGGTGAAGCCGAGCATCCAGATCAGCAGGATGCCGGTCAGGAAGGCGCCGGGAATGGTCAGGCCGACCAGCAGCGCCGAGCGCAGGCCCATGCTCGCCACCACCAGGATCAGCACCAGGACGATGGCGGTCATCACGTTGTTGAGCAGGTCGCCGAGCAGGCTCTCGACTTCCTGCGACTGATCCATGATGTAGTTGACCTGCAGGCCTTCGGGCAGCAGCGGCTGGGCCTGGACCATCAGCGCCTTGATCTGCTCGATGGTGGCGATGATGTTGGCGCCGCTGCGCTTGGCCACCTCCAGGACGATGGCGGGCTGGCCGTTGATCCGGGCGAAACCGGTCGGGTCCTTGAAGGTGCGCTGGATGCTGGCGACGTCGCCGAAGGTCACCACGCTGCCGCCGATCACCTTGATCGGCATGGCCAGCACGTCTTCCAGGTTCTCGATCACCCCGGGGACCTTCAGGCTCATGCGTCCGGCGCCGGTGTCCAGGCTGCCGGCGGCGACCAGGCGGTTGTTGCGGCTGACCAGGTTGAACAGCTCGCTGTAGTCGATGCCGTAGCCGTCGAGCACCTGCGGGTCGACGACGATTTCCAGCAGGTCTTCGCGATCGCCGCCGATCTCCACCGAGAGCACCTCGGCGATGCCTTCGATGTTCTCCTTCAACTGGCGGGCGACATACACCAGCTGCGCTTCGGCGATGGGCCCGGACAGGCCGATCGACAGCACCGGGAACAGCGCCACGTTGACCTCGTTGACCGTCGGTTCCTCGGCTTCCTCCGGCAGTTTGCTGCGCGCGCTGTCGACCTTCTCGCGCACATCGATCAGCGCCGCCTTGGCGTCGAAGCCGGCATCGAATTCCAGGGTCACCGAGGCATGCCCCTCGCTGGCCATCGAGCGCATTTCCTTGACCGCTTCGAGGCTGCGCAACTCCTGCTCGAGCGGCCTGACCAGCAGGCGCTCGGCGTCTTCCGGGCTGATCCCTTCCAGGCTGACCGAGACGTAGATGATCGGGATGCTGACGTCCGGGTTGGCTTCCTTGGGGATGGCCACATAGGCGGCCAGGCCGCCGATCAGCAGAAAGGCCAGCAGCAGCAGGCTGGTGCGGCTGCGATCCAGCGCCGCGGCGATCAGGGCGTGCATTTCAGCTGTCCTCGCTGGCGAGTTGGCTGAGCACCTGCTGGCCGGGTTCGACGAAACCCTGGCCGAGGGTGATCAGCGCGACCCGCGGCGGCAGACCGCTGACCCAGGCGCCCTGATTGTCGACGCTGATCAGCGTGACCGGGGTGAACTCGACCCGTTGCTGCGCGTTGACCCACTTCACCCCATGCCGGCCGGCCTGATCCAGACTGAGCAGGGCCGGGGAGAGGCGGTGGGCCATGGCCTCGCCGGTCTGGATGTGCAGGGTGGCGCTGGCCCCAGCCAGGCGCTGCCGCTCGGGGTTGTCGACCCGCACCTCGATGCGGAAGCTGCGCGAGTCGGGGTCGGCGGCGGCGGCGATGAAATGCAGCTCACCGGCAAGCTCGCGGCCGTCGAGCAGCTGCACGCGTACCGGCTGGCCAAGGGTCAGCTGGATCACCTCCTGCTGGGCGATCTGCGCGCTGACCTTGAGCTGGCGGATGTCGACCAGGGTCAGCAGGCTCTGCCCGGGCTGGACGAAGTCGCCCAGCTCGACCTGGCGCGCGTCGTAGACCCCGGCGAAGGGTGCCTCGATCCGGGTGTTGCGCAGGTGCAGGCGGGCGGTGGCCAGTTCGGCGCGGGCCTTGGCCAGCTCGCTGTCCAGACGCAGCAGCTCGTTGGCGGAAAACAGGTTGCGCTCGCGCAGGCGTTTGGCCGAACTGACGTCGGTCTCGCGCTGGCGCACCTCGGCTTCGCTGCGCGCCACCTGGGCGGTGCGGTCGTCCGGCGACAGGCTGAGGAGCAGCTCGCCCTGTTCGACCGGCTGGCCCTTGTCCCGGTCCAGGCGCAGCACGCTGGCGCTGATCTGCGCGCGCAATTCGACCCGGCGCCAGGCTTCGACCTGGCCCTGGACCACGTGCTGGCGCTGCATCGGCTGGGCCTCCAGCCACTGGATCTCGACTTTCGCCAGCCCCTGCTCCACGACGGGCTGATCGGCGCTGGCGGTTTTCTGCGCCTTGAACAGCGAG
>NZ_JBFIIG010000111.1:0-13729 GCF_041601375.1 Pseudomonas sp.
CCCGAGCACGCCTGGCAGGCGGCCGGCGATGCCGAACCAGGACCTATCCTGCAAGGCCCGCCACGCCCGGGCTGGTTGTTGCGCCAACCCATGCCGCTACGCGAATCTGCTGCGCGCATCCTGGCTGGCCCCGAACGCATCGAATCGGGCTGGTGGGACGGTGGCGACGTGCGCCGCGACTACTACCTGATCGAAACCCGTTCCGGGCAACGTGCCTGGGCCTATCGTCCGCTCGGCGAAAGCGGGCCGTTCATGTTGCAGGGCTGGTTCGCATGAACAGTGATTACGCCGAGCTGCACTGCCTGTCCAACTTCAGCTTCCAGCGTGGCGCCTCCAGCGCCCGCGAGCTGTTCGAGCGGGCCAAGCGCCACGGTTACCAGGCCTTGGCGATCACCGACGAGTGCACCCTGGCCGGCATCGTGCGTGCCTGGCAGGCCGCCAAGACCTGCGAGCTGCCGCTGATCGTCGGCAGCGAGATGCGTATCGAAGACGGCCCCAAGCTGGTGCTGCTGGTTGAGAATCTCGCCGGCTACCAGCGCCTGTGCCGGCTCATCACCCTGGCGCGACGGCGCGCGGCGAAAGGCGAGTACCGCCTGCTGCGCGAGGATTTCAGCGCGCCGTTGGAGGGGCTGCTGGCGTTATGGATCGCCGACGAGACGCCCGATCCGGCGCCAGGGCAGTGGCTGCGCAGCCTTTTCGGCGAGCGCCTGTGGCTGGCGGTGGAACTGCACCATGGCGCGGACGATGCGCAGCACCTGGCGCACCTGCAGGCACTGGCCGTCACGCTGGGCATACCGATGGTGGCCACTGGCGATGTGCACATGCATGCCCGTGGTCGCCGCGCCCTGCAGGACTGCATGACCGCCATCCGCCACCACTGCACGGTGGCCGACGCCGGTCAGCGGCTGTTCGCTAATGGCGAACGGCATTTGCGTTCACGCCAGGCGCTGGCCGAGCTCTACCCGCCGGAGCTGCTGGCCGAGACGCTGCGTATCGCCGTGCGCTGCACCTTCGACCTCGGCCAGTTGCGTTACCAGTACCCCCGCGAGCTGGTGCCTGAAGGCCATACACCGACCACCTGGCTGCGCGAGCTGACCGAGCAGGGCATGCGTTGGCGTTGGCCCAAGGGCATACCGGCGAAGTGCCGCGAACAGGCTGAGAAGGAGTTGGGGCTGATCGCCGAGCTGGGCTATGAAAGCTATTTCCTCACCGTGCACGATGTCGTCCAGTTCGCCCGCACCCAGAGCATCCTCTGCCAGGGTCGCGGCTCGGCGGCCAACTCGACGGTGTGCTACGTCCTGGGCATCACCGAAATCGACCCGGCGCGCATGAACATGCTGTTCGAGCGCTTCCTCTCCAAGGAGCGCAACGAGCCACCGGATATCGATGTGGACTTCGAGCACGAGCGGCGCGAGGAAGTGCTGCAGTACGTATTCCGGCGTTATGGCCGGGGCAGGGCAGCGCTTACCGCCGTCGCCAGCACCTATCACGGCGCCGGCGCGGTGCGCGATATCGCCAAGGCCCTTGGCCTGCCGCCGGACCAGGTCAGCGCCCTGGCTGATTGTTGTGGCCGCTGGAGTGATAAGGAGCCGCCGCTCGAGCGGCTACGTGAAGCCGGCTTCGATCCGGACAGCCCGGTGTTGCGCCGGGTACTGGCGCTGACCGGCGAGCTGATCGGCTTTCCCCGTCACCTATCGCAGCACCCGGGCGGCTTCGTCATCTCCGAGCAACCACTGGATACCCTGGTGCCGGTGGAGAACGCGGCCATGGCCGAGCGCACCATCATCCAGTGGGACAAGGACGACCTCGACCTGGTCGGCCTGCTCAAGGTCGACATCCTCGCCCTCGGCATGCTCAGTGCGTTGCGGCGCAGCTTCGACCTGATCGAGCGTCATCGTGGTCGGCGCTGGGCTCTGGCGACCCTGCCTGCGGAAGACCCCGCCACCTACGCAATGATCAGTCGCGCCGACACCATTGGCGTGTTCCAGATCGAATCGCGCGCGCAGATGGCGATGCTGCCGCGCCTGCGGCCGCAGACTTTCTACGACCTGGTGATCCAGGTCGCCATCGTCCGTCCCGGGCCGATCCAGGGGGACATGGTTCATCCCTACCTGCGCCGCCGTAATGGCGAGGAGGCGGTCGTCTATCCCTCCGCGGAACTCGAGGTCGTCTTCAAGCGCACCCTGGGGGTTCCGCTGTTCCAGGAGCAGGTCATGCAGCTGGCGATAGTCGCCGCCGACTACACGCCGGGCGAGGCCGATGAGTTGCGGCGCTCCATGGCTGCCTGGAAGCGCCACGGCGGCCTGGAGCCGCATCGCCAGCGCCTGACCGAGCGCATGCTCGCAAAGGGTTACACGGCGGACTTCACCGCGCGCATCTTCGAGCAGATCAAGGGCTTCGGCAGCTACGGTTTTCCGGAGTCCCACGCGGCCAGTTTCGCCTTGCTCACCTATGCCAGTTGCTGGCTGAAATGCCACGAGCCGGCCATCTACGCCTGCGCGCTGATCAACAGTTGGCCGATGGGCTTCTACAGCCCCGACCAGGTGCTACAGGACGCGCGCCGTCACGACATCGAAGTGCGCCCGCTGGACGTGTGCCACAGCGAGTGGGATTGCTCCCTGGAGCCAGGCAAGGAGGGGGCCTTGGCCATTCGTCTGGGCCTGCGCCTGGTGCGCGGGTTCCGCGAAGAGGATGCTCGGTGCATCGAAGACTCCCGGCGCGAGCGGCCCTTCGCCGATGTCGCCGACCTCTGCTACCGCGCCGGGCTCGATGCCCGGGCGCGAGAACTGTTGGCCGATTGCGGTGCCTTGCGCGGCCTGGCCGGGCATCGCCACAGCGCCCGCTGGGCGGTGGCCGGCGTCGAGGTGCAGCCGCCGTTGTTCGCCAATCTGCCGGCGCGGGAGGAGGCCCGGGTGGCGTTGCCATTGCCGACGGTGGGCGAGGATCTGCATACCGATTACGCCACCGTCGGTACCACCCTGGGCCCGCATCCACTGGCCATGCTGCGCTGCCAGCTCAAAGCCCAGCGCTGCCGCAGCTCGCGCGATCTGCTCACCGTCGAGCATGGGCGCAACGTCAGCGTGGCCGGCCTGGTGACCGGCCGGCAGCGGCCGCAGACGGCCAGCGGGGTGATCTTCGTCACCCTGGAGGACGAGTACGGCATGGTCAATGTGGTGGTTTGGCACGACCTCGCCGAGCGTCAACGGCGGGTATTGGTCCACTCGCAATTGTTACGAGTGGATGGCCACCTGGAGTCCAAGGACGGCGTGCGTCATCTGATCGCGGGGCGTCTGAGCGACTTGACGCCGCTGTTGGTTGGGCTGGATGTGCGGAGTCGGGATTTTCAGTGAGGCCGGGGGATGGCTTGGCAGGCGGGCAAAGGCTGCCTCTGATAAGAGCAGCCAGAAAGCGAAGTCGTCATGTCCGAGGTAGTGTTAGCCCCCCTCTGACTCAGCAAGGTCAGTGGGGGGAGGGCAATGGCATCAGCTATGCGCCGCACGCTCGAACACCTCGCCCACCCAGGTGAATTACCAGGGCTTCGATGTCGGAGAGCACCGCCGCAATACTGGTCGGGGTGCGGAAGATGGGTTCTATTCCGCTGTCGATCAGGCTTGGGGATGGATAAAGGACGGCCGCCGGGGCTGGGTGAAGAGCCATTTTGGCTGGCTCCGATGACGATCAATGTTGGATAATTGGCCCATGAGGCGCTGGAGCGACGAGATGAGCATGGGCTCAGCTATCCAGAAAGCGGAGCAGGTGGGTGAAGAGGATACATGGCATGACACGAGACGAACTACTTTCGGCCCCTGAGTCCGACTACATGAACGAGGCTCAGTTGGTTTTTTTCAAGGCGCTGCTGCTCGCCCAGTTGGAGGAGTGCAGCGAACGTGTCGAGAGCGGCAAGGCGCGTCTGGCCGAGCTGGAACGGCCGATCGATGTGGCGGATGTCGCCTCTATCGAAGAGGAGCGCATGACGCTGCTGCACCTGATTGAGCGCGACCGCAGGACGCTTCCCGCATTCCAGCAAGCCTTGGCGCGGATCGACGATGGCAGTTATGGCTGGTGTGACGAGACTGGCGAACCGATCGGCCTGCAGCGGCTGTTGCTGAGTCCCACCACGGCCTTGTCCGTCGAGGCCAAGCAACGCCGAGAGTTGCTGGAGCGGCACATGAGTCAGGCCTGAGTGGCTTGCGTATATGCAAAAAGGGCCTGAATCAGGCCCTTTCGTCGTTCTGCGACGCGCTCAGTTCACCGCATCTTTCAGCGTCTTGCCGGCTTTGAAGCCGGGCAGCTTGGCCGCTGCGATCTTGATCGTGGCACCGGTTTGCGGGTTGCGTCCATCGCGTGCAGCGCGTGCCTTCACCGCGAAGGTGCCGAACCCCACGAGGCTGACGCTTTCGCCATTTTGCAGGGCAGAAGAGATGGCGCCGGTGATGGCATCCAGGGCGCGGCCAGCAGTGGCCTTGGGCAGGTCAGTCGAGGCGGCGATGGCTTCAATCAGTTCAGCTTTGTTCATGGGCGGTTCCTTCTGGCGTCTGAAAGGAGCGGATTATAGCCAAGCTTTATTCAGTGGTCTGGTGAATATCCAATACAGCCCAGACTTCCAGCCCTTGCTGCCGCACGGCGTTCTCGGCTTCGAGCCGAGCGGCAGTGCCGACCATCCCCACCCATCGGAGCCAATGGCGACAAAAACAGGGTGTTCTGTCGGTCTCACGTCCGCAGCTTTGGCTTGATGTTTCCCGCCACGCCCCTATTCAGAAGGTCCGCCCGCTACTTCGTGACCGGGTCGGGCAGTCGCTGTCACGCTGTCGCCGGCTTGACCAGTTGACAAGGATCACCACGAAAGAAGGCCTGCACGTTGGCAAACGCATCGCCGAAATACAGTTCATAACTGTGCCTCTCGGTGTAGCCCAGGTGCGGGGTGCAGAGGACTCTTGGGTGATTGAGCAGCGGGTGCGCTTCGTCCAGGATCGGCTCGTCATCCAGTACATCCAGCGCCGCATAGCCGGGTCGCCCGGTGCTCAAAGCCTCGAGCAGGGCGCCTGGCGCGAGCAGTTCCGCGCGGCTGGTGTTGACCAACAGTGCGCTGGGCTTCATCTGCAGCAGATCGTCGACGTTGACCACATGCCGGGTGCTCTCGGTCAGGCGCAAATTGAGACTCAGCACATCGACTTCGCTGAAGAAGGCTTGCTTGCAGCTCGCGGCTCGATGCCCGTCGCGTACCGCCGCGTCCTTCGACGCCTCGCTACCCCAGACCAGCACGGGCATATCGAAGGCCTGGGCATAGCGAGCCAGACGCTGACCGATCCTGCCGTAACCCCAGATACCCAAGGTCTGGCCGTACAGGCGCTCACCGAGATTGGTTTGCCAGTGTCCCGCGTACAGACCCTGGATCGCCGGTATCAGTTGGCGCCGGGCGTTGAGAATCAGCGCCCAGGTCAGCTCGGCCGGTGCAATCGGCGAGCCGCGACCCTCCAGTACAGTGACACCCTGCAGGCTGCAGGCTTCCAGGTCGATATGCACGCCCGCCTTGCCGGTTTGACTGATCAGCTTGAGCCTTGGCAATTGGGCTAATAACTGCGCGCCGATGCTGGTTCGTTCGCGGGTCAGTACCAGGGCGTCCGCGTCGCGAAAGCGTTGCGCCAGCACATTCAGGCTCTTTTGTACGTCGTGATAAATGCTGACCTGATGGCCGTCGAGTAGGGAGAAGCAGTCGAGTGAACGGATAACGTGCTGGTAGTCGTCGGGAATTACGATATGCATGTTGATGTCATCAAGGGCGATAGGCTCGCCCATGATGTCCTCACTGAGACAGGGAAGGGATCAGCTGGCGATTTGCAGTTTTGCGCTCTTGCGTGCGCGCACGGCACGGAAGATCGGATAGGCCACCATCAGCCCTACCAGCGCCCAGACGGCCAGGGTAATCGGGCTGCCCCAGAGGATGTCCAGCTCGCCATTGGAAAGCGAAAGCGCACGCCGCAGGTTGTCCTCCATCATGCCACCCAGGATGAACCCGAGCAGTACCGCCGACAGCGAGTAGTCCAGCTTGCGCAGGATGTAGCCACACACACCGATGCCGATCATCAGGAACAGATCGAAGGTGGTCGAATGCACCGCATACACGCCAATCGAGGTGATGATGGCAATTGCCGGTACCAGCGCCCAGGTCGGCACTGCGAGGATGCGGGTGAAGATGCGCACCATCGGCACGTTCATCACCAGCAGCATGACGTTGGCGACGAACAACGAGGCGATCAGGCCCCAGACCACTTCGGGCTGGTTCTGAAACAGCATCGGTCCCGGCGTGATGTTGTACAGCGTCAGCGCGCCGAGCATCACCGCGGTGGTGCCGGAGCCGGGTACGCCGAGGGTCAGCATCGGCACCATGGAGCCACAAGCCGCGCCGCTGTTGGCGGTCTCCGGGGCGGCCAAACCGCGCAGGTCACCCTTGCCGAACTGGTTGTCCTTGCTCGCCATGCGCTTCTCGGACATGTAAGCCACTGCGCTGGCCAGGGTCGCCCCGGCGCCAGGCAACACGCCCAGGACGAAACCGACCACACCACTGCGCAGGTTGGTGGCCAGTACGAAGGCGCCTTCCTTGAAGTTGAACAGCATGCGTCCGGTGGCTTTGGCCGCCTTGTGGCCATGGTGGGTTCTTTCCAGCAGCACCAGGATTTCGCTGATGCTGAACAACCCGAGCACCAGGACGATGAACTGAATGCCGTCGGCCAAACCCAGGCTGCCGAAGGTGAAGCGATACACGCCGCTGTTGGCATCGATGCCGACACAGGACAGGGCCAGACCGATGAACGCCGCCATGGCGGTTTTCAGCGGTTTTTTGTCGGCCATGCCGGCCAGGCAGGTAATCGCGAACACCATCAACACGAAATATTCCGCTGGCCCAAAGGCCACGGCCCATTTAGCCAGCAGCGGCGCGAACAGCACCACGCCGATAGTCGCGATGGTGCCGCCGATAAACGAGCTCCAGGCCGACAGCGACAGGGCGATACCGGCCTTGCCCTGTTGGGCCAAAGGGTAGCCATCGAGGGTGGTCATCACAGCCGAGGCTTCGCCGGGAATATTCAGCAGGATCGAGGAGATTCGTCCGCCATATTCGCAGCCCAGATAGACCGCCGCGAGCAGAATCAAGGCGGTTTCCGGCGGCAGGCCGAGGGCGAAGGCAATCGGGATCAACAGGGCGACGCCGTTGACCGGCCCTAAACCAGGCAGCAGGCCGACAATGGTGCCAATCAGGGTGCCGCAAAAAGCCGTAATCAAGTTGTAGGGTGTCAGGGCCACGCCGAAGCCGAGGCCCAGATAATGAATAGTGTCCATAGGTCAGCTCCCCAGTTTCGCGAGCATGCCGAGTGGCAGAGGCACATCGAGGCCATAGTCGAACAGCAGATAGAGCCCAACGGCGATCACTATGCCGCCGACAGTGCTCTGCATGCGGGTTGCGTCATACAGATAAGCCATGGCGACCGCGAACAGCGCGCTGCTGAGGATGAAACCGAGCACATCGAACAAAGCGGCGTAGGCCACCATCGCCGCGATACAGAGAGCGATCTTGCGGATTACCTGACGATTCAGCGGTGGCTCTTCCCTGGCCTCGGTCTGTTTGACTGGTTTTAGCACTTGGTAAAGCGCACCCAGTACAAGCAGTGATAACAACAGCAAGGGATAGGCACGTGGGCCCACGGGCTCGTAAGCGAAGGGGGCCTGATAGCCCCAGGCCAACGCTATCAAAGTCACACAGATCAGCAGGTTAACGCCTGCAAAAATACGATCGTGCATCATTCTGCTCCTGGCTGGGCTGCCCGCAGCGGCAACCCACACCGTCGATGGATTTACTCGGCGACCAGGCCAAACTCTTCACCCAGCTTGCGATAATCCTCAACCTGCCTCTTCACCAGGTCGCTCAACGCTTGACCAGTGACATTCAGCGGGAGCACATCGCGATCTTGCAGGTACTGCTGGAACTCTTCCGAACTTTGCAAGTTGGCAAAGGCCGCTTTCCACCAGTCGAGGTCTTCTTGCTTGACCTCAGGACCCATGTAATAGCCACGGATCAACGGCCATTGAATGTCATAGCCTTGCTCTTTGGCGGTGGGGACGTCTGCCAGTTCACCCGGCAGGCGTTCCTCGCTATAGACCACCAACGGGCGGATCTTGTTGCCACGCTGCGCGCGGATTTCACTGGCACTGCCGGTCACCAGGTCGACATGCTTGCCCATCAATGCCATGTAATGCTCGGCGCCGCCTTCGAAGGCCGCGTAGCGCAGTTCGCGGGGATCGACGCCAGCGGCCTTGGCCAGCAGGGCAATCTTCACCCAGCCCTGGCCACCGATGCTGCCACCGCCACCGACGGTAATGCTCTTGGGATCTTTCTTCAGCGCCTGGATCACATCCTCGAGGGTCTTGAACGGCGAATCCTCACGCACTGCCAGGGTGCCGTAGTCGGTGCCGATGGTGGTGAGCCACTGCACCGCGTTTTCGTCGTAGCGACCGTACTTGCCCAGAGCCAGGTTGAGCAGCGAAGCGCCGGAGAACGCAATCAGGGTCCCCGGCTCGTTACGGCGATTGGCCGCGATGGCGTTGTAGGCGACCGCACCGATGCCGCCGGGCATGTAGGTGACGCGCATCGGCGAGTCGAGCAGGTGGTGATCCTTGAGGCCGGCCTGGGCCAGCTTGCAGGTCAGGTCGAAACCACCGCCGGGCTTGCTCGGGGCAATGCACTCAGGACGCGACGGTTCGCCGGCGTGAGCGTTAACGCTGCCCAGCATCAAGGCGCAGGCGAGGGGCAGAAGTTTGCTAAGGATGACTTTCTTCATGGTTACGTTCCTGTTTTTGGATTTGTTTGCAGGAGTTGCGCGCCGTATTACCAGCACGCCACGATTGGGCTGGGAGTCAAGTGACTTTCGTCGGCTCCCAGCCGGGAGCCTGGTTCCAGGCGGTCTCGATCAAAAGAAGCGATAGCTGTAGTCGACGTAGACGCGGTGGTCGGTTTCGTCTTCCTTCACGCCATCCAGGCGGCCGGTCTTGGCCGAGTGGTAGTCGAGATAGATGTAACGAACCGCCAGACCCTTGATCACGGGGACCTGATAGGTCAGGTCGAAGGCGAGTTCGTTCTCGTCCGCTTCGCCGAGGGCGGCGTTGGCGCTGTTCTTGGCATCGCTGCCGTCCTTGTAGCTGACGACGGTCTTCAGGCCCTTCACATGGTCTTGCCAGTCGTAGCCGGCGGAGAGCATCCAGACTTTTTCGTCGTTGTTGCTGAAGTCGGCCAGCACCCCGCCGGTTGGGAAGGGGTTAGTACCGTGATCGCCGGCGAAGTTGTCCTCGATCCAGGCGCCGTCGAACTTCGCCACTGCGGCGCCCAGCTCCACGTTGCCCAGCTTCCAGTTGGCGGCAAGATAAATGCCTTGGCCGTCGTTGTCGCTGGTTGTCACGCCGTTGATCGCTCCCGGCAGGTCCTCGTCGTCCAGTTCGGCGCTTTCGGAGCCGGTGACGAAGAGCTTGCCGTCATCGCTGGAGGTGTGGATGCCGCCGGTCAGCTTGAGGCTGGACTGATCGGCCAGTTTGAAGTTGTACGAGGCGACCAGGCCAGTCTTCTTCAGGAAGTCCTGGGCCCGCAGGTGTTCCAGATTGATGCTGAAGGGGCCGGCCACATAGCTGGCACCCAGGCTGTCGATGTAGTCGATGGCGCCGTCGGCGGAGTTGTCGGTCTTGAATTCCTCGAAGGAGCTCTCGGCGCGTGGAGACCATTCGTTATAGCGCGCTCCATACAGGCTCAGACCCTTGAGCGGCATGAGCTGGAAACTGCCGCCCGAGAAGGTGTTCGGGACGGCACGGCTACCCGAGCTGGAAAGCAGCATGGACTTGTGCAGCTGGCGGCCAAGTTTGGCGGTGGCCAGATCCTGATACTTGAGCTTGACGAAGGCCTGGGCGACCTGACCGAAGGAGTCATGCAGCTCGCCATTATTATCGACAGAGAGAATGTCGGAGGTATTCCTGCCGCTGTTATCCAGCTTGTTAACGCTGTAGCCGGAAATGCCGACGCCGATCACATCGGCGAAATAGGGCGACTCGTAGTTGAGTTGCAGGCCCAGCGCCGACTGCGTGCGATCGCTGCTGTCGGTTTCGAAGTCCCGGTCGAAGTGAATGCCGCGCGCCTTCAGCTCGAGGCTGTGCCCCGTCGTGTCCAGGGCCATGGCACTGAGCGGCATGACCAGGCTGACGGCGAGCAACGCAGTGTGCCCATGGGTGTATTTATTCTTATTGATGTGCATCGATACTCTCCGTTGCTTGCAATGACCGCCGGATCGGGCGGGGTTAAACGGGCGGCATCCAGGGCGGTCGTCCTCCCCAGTCCACGGCCTGGCCATCGCCGCCGTGGGCTTGCCGCTCCAGCTACCCCCTCGCGTTTCGCGAGCGGGGCACGAACACGTCGCCGGTGAACAGCCGTCGCGCGGTGCGAATCAGCGAGGCCCGCATGGTTTCGGGCGGCTCGTCCTCGGCGCACTCCAGTGACACCTCGATCTGACCGCCCGGGTGTTCCAGGCGAACCAGGGCGACGCCCTGCACCGGCGCCAGGTCGAAGGCCACGCTGCCGGGCAGTGCGCAGGCGCTGGCCAAGCCTATGGCGCCGGTGGCGGCCAGGGCGCGGTGGCAGTTGTGCGGCATGAAGTAGCGGGTATTCAGGCTGCCGCCATGGCGCGCCGGCGACAGCAGCACCGGCTTGGGGATGACCATCTGCGTCACATCGCCCAGGCCCATGGCGCGACCGGCCTGCAGACGGATGCTTTCCAGGCGCAGCAACAACTCGGCGTCGGCATCCAGCTCGGCGGGTGTTTCATAGCCGGTCTTGCCCAAGGCCTCGGCATGCACCAGCACCATCGGCATTGCCATGTCGATGCAGGTGACCTCAACGCCATCGAAGCGATCGCGTACCTGGCCGGTGGGCAGCAAGCGGCCGGTCTTGGCACCGGCGGCATCGAGGAAGGTGAGCTTGATCGGCGCCGCGGTGCCGGGTACGCCATCGATGCTGGTATCGCCTTCATAGCGCACGCGGCCGTTGGGGGTCAGCACTTCGGAGTCGATCAGGGTATTGGTGTTGACGTTGCGAATGCGCACCCGGGTGACCGGTGTAGCGGCATTGACCAGGCCATGCTCGATGGCGAATGGGCCGATGGCACAGAGCATGTTGCCGCAGTTGGGGGCCGTATCGACCCGACGCTGCGCCACCATCACCTGTACGAACAGGTAGTCGACATCCGCATCCGGGTGGCTGGAAGTGCTGACGATCGCGACCTTGCTGGTCTGGGCACTGCCTCCGCCGATCCCGTCGATCTCCAACTCATGACCCGAGCCCATGATTTTCAGCAGGAGCTCATCGCGTTGGGCGGGATCGCTCGGCAGGTGGTTGGCGAGGAACACAGGACCTCTGGAGGTACCGCCGCGCATAAGAACGCAAGGAATGGCTTGCATGATGTCTCCGTTGCAATAAAGCTGTTGTTTGTTGCGTGAGACAAATATTGAGCGGCTGACTTTGATTTGTAAATTGCATATATCGTTGCCTTTATTGCTCTATGCGCATTAATGTCTTTTCAATACCTTGCGGATCGCTGAGATCTCAGCAAACTCAAGCCCCGACTCTCATAAGTCGATAAGTGAAAGGCAAAAACTGCCGCAAATTGATAAGGGTTACGCATGAATTACGAGCTCCAAGACCTGCGCGCCTTCGTGAAAATCGCCGAGTTGGGCAGTTTTCATGAAGCGGCCACTGCCATTCACCTATCACAACCCGCGCTGACCAGGCGTATGCAGAAACTGGAGGAGGGGTTGGGCACTCAGTTGCTCGATAGAACTACCCGCCGCGTCAGCCTGACTGCAGTAGGTCGCGACTTTCTGCCCAAGGCGCAACGCCTGTTGGATGATTTCGAACGATCGATCCTGGGCATTCAGGAGTTGGCCGAGCGACAGTCGGGTCAGGTGACGCTGGCCTGCATTCCCACTGCGGCCTTCTACTTCCTGCCGACGGTGATCCGCGAGTTCAATCGCCAGTACCCGAAGATCCGCATCCGCATTCTCGATTTGAGCGCTCACGAGGGGCTGGAAGCGGTGTTGCGTGGCGAAGCGGATTTCGGCATCAACATGCTCAGTGGTCAGAGCGCTGAGATCGACTTCACCCCCCTGGTCAACGAGCCCTTTGTGCTGGCCTGCCGCCGCGACCATCCACTGGCCAATCAGCCGCAAGTGGCCTGGCGCGAACTCAGTGATTACCGCCTGATCGGCGTCGGACGCCTGAGCGGCAACCGTGTGTTACTGGATCATGGCCTGGCCAATCTGGACTGGCGGCCCAGCTGGTTCTACGAGGTACAACACCTGTCGACCTCGCTGGGCATGGTCGAGGCCGGTCTCGGAGTCGCTGCGCTGCCTAGCCTGGCCATGCCGGCCGAGGATCACCCGATCCTGGTTCAGCTGCCGCTGGTTGACCCGGTCATCAGCCGTACGCTCGGTCTGGTACGGCGCCACGGTTCGTCACTATCCCCGGCAGCCGAGAAGTTCGTCGACACCCTGTTACGCCAGTGGCCCGGCTATACCTCGTTGGGGGAGCGCCCAAAGGCGTGATGGTGCTGGGTTAAGTGAATAGCCCCAAGTGTCGTGAACACTTTCAAGCGGCCGCATATGGACTCCCCCTCATTGCAAGCGTCCTCAACTTTGGCGCCCGTGCCGACTGCACACGTATATTCGGCCTCTGACCTCGGCATTGCTTCAATGCAGGGCCATGATGGGCTATTCGCGCGCCAGCTCCCAATCGCTTCTAGGTGCTTCTTGCACATGGACATTTGAGGGCCGAAGGGTGTTTTGGACGCTGAGGAAAGCCTAGATCGAGAGACTGTGATGTATGCCTACACGCTTAGCTCTGCCAGGACCATGGGAATGGATAAGCAGATCGGCTCGCTCAGCAAAGGAAAGCAGGCCGACTTCCTCATCCTGGACCGAGACATCTTCGCTGTAAGTGGCAAGGAAGTCAGTGAGACCCAGACTTCGGCGGGCGTGAGTTGCCTCGCTGACACCTCGACCGGCGGGTTTCGGGGGGGGCATTGTGTTACGGGCTGGTTAGGGTGTTTGAAAAAAGAATAGCCACACCTAAGTTGCGGTCACCAAGCTAATCATTGATGGCGGCCAAAATTCTAGCGGTTAAGTGGTGTTTCTCCCGTAGACGGCGGAAGTTGGGGGGCGTTTGATCGGGATGAGCTCCTGGCAGTCTCCTGCCAAATGACCGTTTACACAAAGTTAAAAACACCCTCATGCCCCCTTGAAAGCGATTCTGGACGAGAACGCGATTGAGCAATTGACGATCGCCGGCAACATGAGCCACATGTGTGTGGATGCCATGGTCAGGGCCGCCGCTGATTATGGCTATGCCAATACCGTTATCGCGGATGCATGTGCCACGCACGACCTGGACTTCGAGGGCGTGACTGTTCCCGCCGTGCAGGTGCACGCTGCCTTCATGGCTGCCCTGGCATTCGCCTATGCGCAGGTGGTATCGACCGAACAATATCTGGCACCTAGCGTTTGAAACGGGTTGATCCTGCCCGGCTGTCGATCTCCGGCAGCGGGCCATGAAACTCAGGGTGTGGACGATTGCTGCCACACCTTCCGGTCTGATCTGGAGCCTTTGTCAAAACCGCTCCAGATGGTCCTTGCTCTTGAATGGTATTGA
>NZ_JBFIIG010000112.1:0-13712 GCF_041601375.1 Pseudomonas sp.
GGCATGGCCCGCTCCTACAGGTGGCCGCAGCCGACAGGCACGAGGCCGTTCAGCACCTGGTGGTGCAAGGAAAAAACCCGAGTTTCCGGGTTTTTTCCTAGATGGCATGCTTAACTCTGCATTCGTTTTTCATTCCCAGACAGAGAGAGGACTCCTCAATGACTCAAGTAACCCTGCATGGCGGCCCGGTACAAGTCGATGGTCAGTTTCCAGAGGTCGGTCAGCAAGCTCCGGCCTTCACCCTGGTCGGCACCGATCTGGCCGATGTCAGCCTGGCCAGCCTGGCGGGCAAGCGTAAAGTGCTGAATATTTTCCCCAGCGTCGATACCCCGACCTGCGCGACCTCGGTGCGCACCTTCAACGCCGGAGCCGGCAAGCTGGATAACACCGTGGTGCTGTGCATCTCCGCCGACCTGCCATTCGCCCAGGCGCGTTTCTGCGGGGCCGAAGCCCTGGACAACGTGGTCAACCTGTCGACCATGCGCGGTGCCGAGTTTCTCAAGGACTACGGCGTAGCCATCGCCGACGGCCCGCTGACCGGCATTGCCGCCCGCGCCGTGGTGGTGCTGGACGAGAACGACAAGGTCCTGCACAGCGAACTGGTCAAAGAGATCGGCGACGAGCCGAACTATGAGGCGGCCATGGCTGTACTCAAGTAATACCTGGCAACACAGCCGACGGCCTCCCTTGGAGGCCGTTTTCATTTATGGCTCAGGGGCTTAGCAAGGTAAGCCGGAGGTAAATAGCCGGTAAAGAGGCTTTGCTTCATGCCCGACACTGCTTATCGTTCAGGCATTCCAAGGAAGTGTCCCCGCCATGCCTGAAACAAACGCAATACCCCAAGCCTCGAAGCCGTCGCGCCAATGGCTGATCGGCCTGCTGCTGTTGGCGGCCAGCATCGCCCTGATCTGGTGGTTCTGGCCCGCTGAACGGCAGCCCCTGGCCGGCGGTCGCTGGGGCGATGGCGGCCCGGTGCCGGTGCGGGTGGCGACTGTCACGCGGGGCGATTTCCCGATCGAGCTGAAGGCCCTGGGCACGGTGACCGCCTACAACACGGTTCATGTGCGTGGCCGGGTGGACGGTGAGCTGGTCAAGCTGCTGTTCGAGGACGGCCAGCGGGTCGAGGCCGGCGATCTGCTGGCGGTGATCGATCCGCGGCCCTATGAAGTGGCCCTGCAACAGGCCCTGGGGGTGCAGCAGGAGAATCAGGCGCAGTTGCACAATGCCGAGTCGGACCTGGCCCGTTACCGTGGCCTGTACGCCGAAGACTCGATCGCCAGGCAGACCCTGGACACCCAGCAGGCCCTGGTCAACCAGTACCGCGGCATCCTCAAGAGCAATCAGGCGGCGGTGGCCGAGGCGCGCCTCAATCTCGACTTCACCCAGGTGCGCGCGCCCATCGGCGGCCGTCTCGGTCTGCGTCAGGTGGATCTCGGCAATCTGGTCAGCTCCACCGACGCCCTGCCGCTGGTGGTGATTACCCAGACCCTGCCGATTTCCCTGATGTTCACCCTGCCCGAGGCCGAGCTGCCGGCGGTGCTGCGCCCGTTCAGGGCGGGGCAGACCCTGCGCGTCGAAGCCTGGGACCGCAACGAGAAACTCAAGCTGGCCGAGGGGCGGCTCGACAGCCTGGACAACCTGATCGATACCGCCACCGGCACGGTCAAGCTCAAGGCGCGCTTCGAGAATGCCGAAGAGCTGCTGTTCCCCAATCAGTTCGTCAATGTCCGCCTGCTGGTCGAGACTCGCGAGCAGGCACTGCTGATTCCCGCCGCGGCCCTGCAGTTCGGGGCGCGTGGCACCTTCGTCTATGTGATCGATGGACAGGACAAGGTGCAGCTGCGAGCGGTGGTGGCCGGGCCGAGCAATGGCCAGATGACGCTGATCGAGCAGGGCCTAGAGCCCGGCGAGCGCCTGGTGCTGGAGGGCACCGACCGCCTGCGTGACGGCAGCCTGGTCGAGGTGGTCGGCGATGGCCAGGCACCCACCGTCAAGCAAACCAGCGTGCGGACTCCGGCGGACGCATGAACGCTTCCCGCCTGTTCATCCTGCGCCCGGTCGCCACTACCCTGATCATGCTGGCGATCTTCCTCAGCGGCCTGATCGCCTACCG
This sequence comes from Pseudomonas sp., assembly GCF_041601375.1. GTDB lineage: Bacteria > Pseudomonadota > Gammaproteobacteria > Pseudomonadales > Pseudomonadaceae > Aquipseudomonas. The sequence goes on from NZ_JBFIIG010000112.1 coordinate 2,114, forward strand.
CCTGCTGCCGGTGTCGGCCTTGCCCGAGGTGGATTACCCGACCATTCGCGTGATGACCCTTTATCCGGGCGCCAGCCCGGACGTGATGACCAGTGCGGTGACCGCGCCGCTGGAGCGCCAGTTCGGCCAGATGGCCGGCTTGCAGCAGATGTCCTCGACCAGCTCCGGCGGCGCCTCGGTGATCACCCTGCGCTTCAGCCTGGGCGTGCACCTGGATGTCGCCGAACAGGAGGTGCAGGCGGCGATCAACGGCGCGAGCAACCTGCTGCCCGGCGACCTGCCGGCGCCGCCGGTGTACAACAAGGTCAATCCGGCGGACACCCCGGTGCTGACCCTGGCGATTCGTTCGGACAGCCTGCCGTTGCCGCAGGTCTTCGACCTGGTCGATACCCGCCTGGCGCAGAAACTGGCGCAAACCAGCGGCGTCGGCCTGGTCACCCTGGCCGGTGGCCAGCGTCCGGCGGTGCGCATCCGGGTCAATCCGCAAGCCCTGGCCGCCTATGGCCTGAACCTGAGTGACGTGCGCAACCTGATCACCGCGAGCAACGTCAACCAGCCGAAGGGCAACTTCGATGGCCCGACCCGGGTCTCGCAACTGGATGCCAACGACCAGCTCAAGTCGCCGGCGGAATACCGCGAGCTGATCCTCAGTTACCAGGACGGTGCGGCGCTGCGCCTGAAGGATGTCGCCGAGATCGTCGACGGAGCGGAAAACCAGCGCCTGGCAGCCTGGGCCAATCAGAGCGAGGCGGTGCTGGTCAATGTCCAGCGCCAGCCCGGCGCCAACGTGATCGAGGTGGTCGAGCGCATCCAGGCCTTGCTGCCCAACCTCAGCCAAGGCTTGCCGGCGGATGTCGAGGTCCGCGTGCTGACCGACCGCACCCAGACCATCCGCGCCGCGGTAGCGGACGTGCAGCACGAGTTGCTGCTGGCGGTGCTGCTGGTGGTGCTGGTGACCTTCCTGTTCCTGCGCAAACTGTCGGCCACCATCATTCCGTCGATCGTGGTGCCGCTGTCGCTGATCGGCACCTTCGGCGTGATGTACCTGGCCGGCTTCACCCTCAACAACCTGACCCTGATGGCCCTGACCATCGCCACCGGCTTCGTGGTCGACGACGCCATCGTCATGCTGGAAAACATCGCCCGCCACCTGGAAGCCGGCGAAACCCCGCTGAATGCGGCGCTCAAGGGCGCCAGGCAGATCGGTTTCACCCTGATCTCGCTGACCCTCTCGCTGATCGCCGTGCTGATTCCGCTGCTGTTCATGGCCGACGTGGTCGGCCGGCTGTTCCGTGAGTTCGCCATCACCCTGGCGGTGGCGATCCTGATTTCCCTGGTGGTTTCGCTGACGCTGACGCCGATGATGTGCGCGCGTCTGCTCAAGCACGAGCCGCAGGCGCAGCAGGGGCGCTTCTACAGGGCCAGCGGTGCGATTATCGACGCCATGATCGTGCGCTACGGCAGCTGGCTGCAATGGGTGCTCAAGCGTCAGCCGCTGACCCTGTTGGTCGCCATCGCCACCCTGGCCCTGACCGTGGTCCTCTACCTGGCGGTGCCCAAGGGCTTCTTCCCGGTGCAGGACACCGGGGTGATCCAGGGGATTTCCGAGGCGCCGCAGTCGATTTCCTTCGGCGCCATGAGCGAGCGCCAGCAGCGCCTGGCCGAGGTGATCCTGCGGGATCCGGCCGTGCTCAGTCTGTCGTCCTATATAGGTGTGGACGGCGACAACCCGACCCTCAACAGCGGGCGCCTGCTGATCAATCTCAAGCCGCATGCCGAACGTGATCTGAGCGCCAGCCAGGTGATCGAACGGCTGCGCCCCGAACTGGCCAAGCTCAGCGGCATCGAGCTGTACCTGCAGCCGGTGCAGGACCTGAGCATCGAGGATCGGGTCAGTCGTACCCAGTACCAGTTCAGCCTGGAATCGCCGCAGCTGGCTCTGCTGGAGGAGTGGGTGCCCAAGCTGGTCACCGCGCTGCGCCAACAGCCGCAACTCAGCGATGTGGCCAGCGACCTGCAAAGTCGCGGCCTGCAGGTATTCCTGCAGATCGACCGGGACAGTGCCGGGCGCCTCGGCGTGAGCATCGCCGATATCGACGACGCCCTCTACGACGCCTTCGGCCAGCGCCAGATCTCCACCATCTACACCCAGACCAGCCAGTATCGGGTGGTGCTGGAGAGCGACAGCGCCGGCAGCCTCGGCCCGGCCGCACTGCGCCAGATCCATGTGGCGACCGCCGCCGGCGGGCAAATCCCCTTGTCGTCGCTGGCGCGCATCGACGAGCGCGCCGCCAGCCTGCTGATCAACCATATCGGCCAGTTCCCGGCCGCGACCCTGTCGTTCAACCTGGCCGAAGGGGTCGCCCTCGGCGAGGCGGTGGCGCTGATCGAACAGGTGCAGCGCGACATCGGTTTGCCGGCAGGGGTGCAGAGCCGGTTCCAGGGCGCGGCCGAGGCCTTCCGCGCCTCGCTGTCGAGCACCCTGCTGCTGATTCTGGCGGCGATCGTCACCATGTACATCGTCCTCGGCGTGCTCTACGAGAGCTACATCCACCCGATCACCATCCTCTCGACCCTGCCCTCGGCCGGGGTCGGCGCGCTGCTGGCGCTGCTGCTGACCGGCAACGAGCTGGGCCTGATCGCGGTCATCGGCATCATCCTGCTGATCGGCATCGTCAAGAAGAACGCGATCATGATGATCGACTTCGCCCTCGACGCCGAACGCAACCAGGGCATGAGCCCGGAGGAGGCCATCTACCAGGCGGCGCTGCTGCGTTTCCGCCCGATCCTGATGACCACCCTGGCCGCGCTGTTCGGCGCCATCCCGCTGATGCTGGCGAGCGGCTCCGGCGCCGAGCTGCGTCAGCCGCTGGGTCTGGTGATGGTCGGCGGCCTGCTGCTGAGCCAGGTGCTGACCCTGTTCACCACCCCGGTGATCTACCTGTACTTCGACCGCCTGGCGCGGCGCCTGAGCGGGCGCAGCGCGGCGGGCCTGGTCGTCGAGCGATGAACCTGTCCGCGCCCTTTATCCGCCGGCCGGTCGCCACCCTGCTGCTGAGCCTGGCGATCCTGTTGCTCGGCGGGGTCAGCTTCGGCCTGCTGGCGGTGGCGCCGCTGCCGCAGATGGATTTCCCGACCATCACGGTGCAGGCCAGCTTGCCGGGGGCCAGCCCGCAGATCATGGCCTCCAGTGTGGCGACGCCGCTGGAGCGCTCGCTCGGCACCATCGCCGGCATCAGCCAGATGAACAGCCGCAGCAGCCAGGGCAACACGCGGATCATGCTGCAGTTCGAGCTGGACAAGGACATCAACGCCGCCGCCCGCGAGGTGCAGGCGGCGATCAATGCCGCGCGCGAACTGCTGCCCAGCGGGATGCGCAGCATGCCGAGCTACCGCAAGGTCAACCCGTCGCAGGCGCCGATCATGGTGCTGTCGCTGACCAGCGCGGTGCTGGACAAGGGCCAGCTGTATGACGTGGCTTCGACCCTCCTGGCACAGAAGCTGGCCCAGGTCGGCGGCGTCGGCGAGGTGACCATCGGCGGCAGCTCGCTGCCGGCGGTGCGCGTGGCCCTGGAGCCGCGTCTGCTCGACCAGTACGGCATCGCCCTGGACGAGGTGCGCCAGGCCATAGTCGCGGCCAATGCCAAGCGGCCCAAGGGCGCGGTGGAGGATGGCGACCGGCACTGGCAGGTGCAGGCCAGCGACCAGTTGGAAAAGGCCGCCGACTACCTGCCGCTGATCATCCGCTACCAGGACGGCGCGGCGGTACGCCTGGGCGATGTGGCGACGGTCAGCGACGGCGTCGAGGACCGCTACAACAGCGGTTTCTACAATGACCAGCAGGCCGTGCTGCTGGTGGTCAACCGGCAGAGCGGGGCCAATATCATCGAGACCATCGCCGACATCCGCGATCAGTTGCCGGCGCTGCGCGCGGTGATCCCGGCCAGCGTCACGCTTGCGGTGGCGATGGACCGCTCGCCGGTGATCCGCGCCACCCTGCACGAAGCCGAGCGCACCCTGCTGATCGCCGTGGCCCTGGTGATACTGGTGGTGTTCGCCTTCCTCGGCCGCTGGCGGGCGGCGCTGATTCCGGCGCTGGCGGTGCCGGTCTCCTTGGTCGGCACTTTCGCCGCCATGTACCTGCTGGATTTCTCCCTGAACAACCTGTCGCTGATGGCGCTGATCATCGCCACCGGTCTGGTGGTGGACGACGCCATCGTCGTACTGGAGAACATCGCGCGGCACATCGAGGCCGGCGAGGCGCCCATGGCCGCGGCCTTCAAGGGCGCCCGCGAGGTGGGCTTCACCCTGCTGGCGATGAACCTGTCGCTGGTCGCGGTGTTCGTCTCGATCCTGTTCATGGGCGGCATCGTCGAACGCCTGTTCCGCGAGTTCTCCATCACCCTGGCGGTGGCCATCGTCATCTCCCTGCTGGTGTCGCTGAGCCTGACGCCGATGCTCTGCGCGCGCTGGCTCCAGCCCGCAACCCCCGAATGCCAGGCGGGGGCGGGGCAGCGCTACGGCGCGCGGCTGCAGGTGCGGGTGCTGGAGCTCTATCGGCGCAGCCTGGATTGGGCGCTGAACCACTCGCTGTTGATGCTGCTGAGCCTGCTGGCGACCATCGCGCTGAATGTCTTCCTGTTCGTCAGCGTGCCCAAGACCTTCCTGCCGCAGCAGGACACCGGCCAACTGATCGGTTTCATCCGCGGCGACGACGGCCTGTCGTTCCAAGTCATGCAACCGAAGATGGAGGTTTTCCGCCGTGCGCTGCTGGCCGACCCGGCGGTGGACAGCGTCGCCGGCTTTATTGGCGGCTCCGGCGGGATCAACAACGCCTTCATGATCGTACGGCTGAAACCGGTGAGTGAGCGCCAGCTGTCTTCGCAACAGGTGATCGAGCGCCTGCGCCGCAGTGTGCCCAAGGTTCCCGGCGGACGGATGTTCCTCATGCCCGATCAGGACCTGCAGATCGGCGGGCGTGAAGGGCGCAGTTCAGAGAATGAGTACATGCTGCTGTCCGGTGACCTGGATCTGCTGCGCCAGTGGCTACCGATTGTGCGTGAGGCGCTGCGTGCCTTGCCCGAACTCACGGATATCGACGCCAAGGAAGCCGAGGGCGCCCAGCAGATCCGCCTGCTGGTCGACCGCGATGCGGCCAAGCGTCTGGGCGTGGACATGGCCATGATCACCAGTGTGCTCAACAACGCCTTCAGCCAGCGTCAGGTGTCGACTATCTACGACAGCCTCAACCAGTACAGCGTGGTGATGGAAATCAACCCGCAATACGCCCAGCACCCCGAAGCGCTGGCACAGATCCAGTTGATCACCGGGGACGGTGCCCGGGTGCCGCTGTCGAGCTTCTCCCGCTGGGAGCGCAGCATCGAGGAGGACCGGGTATACCACCAGGGCCAGTTCGCCGCAGAGAACATCAGTTTCGCCCTGGCCGAAGGCGTCGGTCTGGAACAGGCCAGCCTGGCCATCGAGCGCGCGGTGGCGCGGCTCAATCTGCCCGGCGGGGTACAGGGCATGCTCGGCGGCACCGGCGCGGCCTTCCAGCAGACCCAGCGGAACCAGCCCTGGATGATCCTGCTGGCCTTGGGGGTGGTGTATATCGTTCTCGGCGTGCTCTACGAGAGCTATATCCACCCGCTGACCATCCTCTCGACCCTGCCCTCGGCCGGGGTCGGTGCCTTGCTCGCGTTGCAGCTGATGAGCATCGAATTCAGCCTGATCTCGCTGCTCGGGCTGTTCCTGCTGATCGGCATCGTCAAGAAGAACGCCATCCTGATGATCGATCTGGCCCTGCAACTGGAGCGTCAGGAGCAGCTGAGCCCCCAGGAGTCGATCCGCCGCGCCTGCCTGCTGCGCTTCCGGCCGATCATGATGACCACCCTGGCGGCAATCCTCGGTGCCCTGCCGCTGGTGCTGGGCAGCGCCGAAGGCTCGGAAATGCGCCAGCCGCTGGGCATCACCATCGTCGGCGGGCTGATCCTCAGCCAGTTGCTGACCCTCTACACCACGCCGGTGATCTACCTGTATTTCGACCGCCTGCGCCACCGGGTCAACCGCTGGCGCGGCGTGCGTACCGATGCTGCCCTGGAAAATCCGCTATGAACACTTATCTCCCAGTACGGTGTTGTGTCCAGCCGCTGGCGTTGAGTGCGGGGCAGTTCAACATCGTAGGGTGCGCCGTGCGCACCAAGAGTTTATGGCTTGCGCTGGTGCGCACGGTGCACCCTACCGATTGCTGACCCTGCATCGCCCAAACGCCTTATGCATCACCTGATTGGTACATAGCCTTATGAAAGCCCTAGTTGCCTACCGTTTACCCACCTTGCTGGCCTTGAGCCTGGCCCTGAGTGCCTGCGCCATTGGCCCGGACTACCAGCGCCCGCCGCTGGCCACCCCGGCGCAGTTCAAGCAGATCGAGGGCTGGACAGTCGCAGCCCCCGGCGATGCCCTGGAACGCGGCGCCTGGTGGGAGCTGTACGGCGATGACGAGTTGAACGCCCTGGTCGGCCGCCTCAACCTGTCCAACCAGAACCTCGCCGCCAGCGAGGCCCAGTACCGCCAGGCCCGCGCCCTGGTACGCGGCGCGCGCGCGGCCTTCTACCCGAGCCTGTCGAGCAGCGCCGGGGTGAGCCGGGCCGGGCAGGGTGGTGGCGACAGCAGCCTGCGCACCGCGGATGGTTTCGGCGTCAGCGGTTCGAATGCGGCGAGTATCTCGACGAGCTACGACCTGAGCCTGAACGCCGCCTGGGAACTGGATGTCTGGGGCAAGCTACGGCGCTCGCTGGAGTCCAGCCGCGCCGGTTTCGCCGCCAGCGCCGCCGATCTGGCCGCGCTCAAGCTCAGCCTGCAGGCCGAGCTGGTGCAGAGCTACCTGCAACTGCGCGTGCTGGATGATCAGCAGCGTCTGCTCGACGCCACCGTGGCCGCCTACGCGCGTTCGCTGCGCCTCACCGAGAACCAGTACCGCGCGGGCATAGTGGCAAAATCCGACGTCAGCCAGGCGCTGACCCAGCTGAAGAGCACCGAGGCCCAGGCCATTGATCTGCAGTGGCAGCGCGCCCAGTTGGAACACGCGATTGCCGTGCTGATCGGCGTGCCGCCGAGCGAACTGAGCATAGTGCCGCGCGAGCAAATGCCGACCTTGCCGGCGATTCCCGTGGCGCTGCCCTCGCAACTGTTGGAGCGCCGCCCGGATGTGGCTGCCGCCGAACGCCGGGTGATCGCCGCCAATGCAGAGATCGGCGTGGCCGAAGCGGCCTGGTACCCGGATCTGACGCTCTCGGCCAGCGGCGGCTACCGCGGCAGCAGCTTCGCCGACTGGGTCAGCCTGCCCAACCGCTTCTGGTCGCTCGGCCCGCAACTGGCGCTGAACCTGTTCGACGGTGGCGCGCGCCGCGCCGAGCTGGAGCGCAGCGAGGCGGCCTACGATCAGACCGTCGCGCAATACCGTCAGGCCGTGCTGGACAGCTTCCGCGAGGTGGAAGACTACCTGGTGCAACTGCGGGTGCAGGAACAGGAGGCCGTGTTCCAGCAACAGGCGCTGGACGCTGCCCGCGAGTCCCTGCGCCTGATCGAGAACCAGTATCGCGCCGGCGCCGTCGACTTCAACAGCGTGGTCAACGTGCAGGCCACCGCGTTGAACAATGAGCGCAACAACCTGACCCTGCTCGGCAGCCGCCTGACCGCCAGCGTGCAACTGATCACCGCCCTGGGCGGCGGTTGGCAGGCGCCTGCGGCGGTTGTGGCAGAGCCCTAGCAGCCTTGAAACTCTCGTCGACGGCACTGGACGTTGGCCGCTTCTGAGCTAGGATCCTAGGAGGATATCCAGCGTACGGTAACAGGGACACATCTATGGACAGATTCGTGATGTTGCCCTTCTGGCTGGCCGATCAGCGTTTAGCGGTCACCCTCGATCAAGTGGTGCGCGTGCTGCCGGCCCTGCAGGCCACCCCCCTGCCGGGGGCGCCCGAGACGGTCTGCGGGCTGGTCAATGTGCGCGGCAAGCTGCTGCCGGTGGTGGATCTGGCCCGGCGTTTCGGCTGGGTCCCACCTGTGCCCGGCCTGTGGCAACCCTTCATCTGGCTGCGCAGCAGCACGCGCGAGCTCCTGCTCCCGGTGGAGCGGGTGGAGTCGGTGTATAGCGCTGTGGCCGAGGACTTCATTCCGGCACCGGATCCGCGGGTCCCCTCCAACCTGCTGCGCGGCGTTCTGCGGACCCGTGAAGGACTGCTGCTGATCCAGGACGTCGAACAGCTGCTCAGCGATAGCGACGAGCTGCAACTGGCTGCCCTGTTGAGCGATGACGGGAGATTGACCGATGCAGCGGAATGACGCGCGCTGCTCGCCCTCCCTGCTGGCGGCCTTGAATCACAAGGTGCATCAGCACCTGGGGATGGATTTCTCCGGGCCGCGTGCTGCCGACTTGCTGCGGCGCCTGCAACTGCTGGCCCTGGAGTTGCAAATCACGGATCTCGAGCCCTGGCTGCAGCACCTGGCCTTCGCCGACTGGGATGCGTCCCTGGTGCAGACGCTGATCCCCGTGTTCAGCGTCGGCGAGACCTATTTTCGCCGCGATGCCGAGGCGCTCGACTGGCTGGCAGTCAATCACCTGGGCCCGCTGCTGGCGCGCCGACGCCAGGCCGGGCAGCGCAGCCTGCGCCTGTGGAGTGCCGGCTGCTGCACCGGCGAGGAGGCCTACAGCCTGCTGTTCCTGCTCGATCGGCTGCTCGGCGCGGAGCGCGACAGCTGGACGCTGGAACTGCTCGCCAGCGACATCAACGCGGCCTTTCTCGCACGAGCTGAGCAGAGCCTGTATGGCGCCAATGCCTTTCGCCGCAACGAAGCGGCCTTCCGCAGCCAGCACTTCCAGGCCGAGGGCCGCTTGTGGCGGGTGCGACCGGCCTGGCGCGGGCGCATCCGCTTTATCCAGTACAACCTGGCCGATGGTCTGCATGCCTGTCCGATGCAAGGCGCCGACCTGATTCTCTGCCGCAACGTACTGATGTATTTCTCGCAGACCCGCGCGGCCAGCGTGCTGCACCGGCTGCTCGGCTGCCTGGATCGCGACGGCCTGTTGCTGTTGAGTGCGGTCGAGGCCGGCATCGCCACCCAGGCCGGGCTCAATGGCTTCTGGGCCGGTTGCAACTATGCCCTGAATGCCTCGAGCAGCAGCCCCCGGCGCGGCGCGCCCAGCCTCGACAGCGGGCCGGCCGACCGCGCAACGGACCTGGGCCGCGCGCCACCCGCCACCCCGGCCGTTGCCGGCGGCCAGCTCCCGGAACCACCCCGGGCCGCACCGGCCGTTGTCGTCGAACAGCCCTGGCCGCCCCTCAGCCGTACAGATGCTGGCGCTACTTCCGACGCTTTCTGGGAACAGGCGCAACGGGCCCTGGATGCCGGCCAGTACGCCGCTGCCCGCGAGGCCCTGCTGGCCTATCTGGCCTGCGCCGGCCTGAGCCACGCCCATCAGCACCAGGCCTGCCTGCTGCTGGCGCGCAGTTGGGCCGACCAGCAGTGCCTCGACGAGGCGCAGGACTGGCTGCAGCGGGCGCTGCTGCTGGATCCCGGCTCGGTCATGGGTTACTGGCTGCAGGCCCTGCTGGCACAGCAGAGTGGCGATATTCCGGCGGCCCTGTTGGCGTTGCAGAAAACCCTCTACCTCGACCCCGGCTTCATCCTTGGCCACTTCCTGCAGGCGCGTCTGTTGCGTGTGCAAGGCCGCGGGCGGGCCAGCGACAAGGCGTTACAGGTCTGCCGCCAGTTGCTCGGCGAGCAGGATGAGCAGGCCCTGGTGCCGCAAGGCGATGGCATGAGCTGCGCGCAATTGCGCCGGCTGTGCGAGCAACTGCAGGAGGAGCAACACCCATGCCCGAGCCCTTGAACGACGATACGCGCTGGGCGCACCTGCACGAACGCCTGGCCGAGTTCGAACGGCGCCTGCTCGACGGCTTCGCCATGGTCCCCGAACGGTGGGCTGCCCGCCTAAGCGAGCGCACCCGACAATGGGCCTGCGCGGAGCAGGCCGAGGCGCCGCAGGATCAACTGGAGGTGCTGACCTTCAGCCTCAGCAATGAGCTGTATGCCATCGGCAGCGAGCACGTTGCCCAGGTGCTGCCCTTGCACCAGTACACGCCCTTGCCGAGCACCCCGGCCTACGTGCTGGGTATCGTCAACGTGCGCGGCCGCATCGTCTCGGTGCTGGACCTGCGGGTGCTGTTCGAACTGCCGATCAACGGCCTTGCCGAGCGCAGTTTCCTGCTGATTCTGCAAAACCCGGAAATGGAATTCGGCCTGTTGATCGACCGCGTCCTGGGGGTTGCACCAATTCGTCGCGAGGCCTTGCAAGGCGGGCCGGCCAACCTGTCCGGGGTGCGGGCGAACTACCTGCTGGGGGTCACCGCCGAGCAATGCACGGTACTCGACGGTGCGCGCCTGCTGGGCGACCCGAATCTACGCGTAATGGTCGAAGAATAGGCTCAAGCCAGAGCACAGGAGAGGCATGCAGATGGGCAAAGTTTTGCGGTTCAACATAGGCAGCAAGCTGATCATGGCCTTCGCGGTGCTGATCCTGGGCTTCGGTGGCCTTCTCTTCTTCACTCTGCAACGATTCGTCGGCCTGCAGGAAAGCGAAGAGCTGCAGTTCAAGCACAACTATGAACGGCTCTCCGCGGCGAAGGAGTTGCGCATCAACATCGCAGCCCAGCGCAGCGATCTGCTGTTGGCGATAGACGAGGGCACGCCTGAGGAGCTGGATGAGCGCGAGGCGGAAATTCGCTCGCACAGCGAGAAAAATGACCAGCAGGTGAAGCGCCTGCAGTTGGCGGCCCGCGACGATTCTGAAGTCGGCGATATTCTCGAGCAGTTGCTGGCGGTGCGCAGCCTGGCGGCGCAGACGCGCGAGCAGCAACTGCAGCTTATCCGCAGTGGCCAGTTGGAGCAGGCGCGACAGCTGAGCCGCGGCATACAACAGGAGCGGGTCGACAGAATCCACGAATTGGGCTTGCAACTGGCCAAGCTGACCGATCGGCGCACCGCCGAGGCCCAGGTCCACTCACGCCAGGCGCTGCAGGCCCTGCGCGAGCGGATCCTCAACTTGAGCCTGTTGCTGGTGGGCGCCAGCGCGATCCTGGCCTGGTTGCTCAGCCGGCATATCGCCTTGCCGCTGGCACGCCTGACCGGCTGGGCCGAGCGCATCGGCCGCGGCGAGATCCCCCGCGAAGTCATTGCCAGCAGCCGGCAGGACGAGGTAGGCCGGCTGGCCCAGGCATTCGTCGCCATGAGCCTGTACCTGCGCGAACTGGTGCAGGAGATGAACGAAGGCATCGCCGTACTGGCCAGCTCCAGCGAGGAGATTCTCGCCGCCACCAGCCAGGTGGCCTCAAGCACCCAGGAAACCGCCACCGCGATCAGCGAGATCGCCACCACGGTGGAGGAGGTCAAGCAGACCGCGGTACTCGCCGGCAACAAGTCGCAGGCGGTGGCCGAAAGCACCGAACGCACCCGTCAGGTGGCCCTGGGCGGGCGCCAGGCGGTGGAGGAGGCGCTGGCCGGCATGCAGCAGATTCGCGAGCAGATGCAGGCGGTGGCC
>NZ_JBFIIG010000113.1:0-13403 GCF_041601375.1 Pseudomonas sp.
GGGTTCGAATCCCACCTTCACCGCCACTTTCGCAAAACCCCTGAGAGAGCAATCTTTCAGGGGTTTTTTGCTTTTGGCGTTCGGGTCGCACGTGGTGTGCCGGCGGCGTTGCTTAGCGCGGGTAGAGCGGCGGCAGTGGGCTGGTTTCCTGGGTGCTGGGGTTGCTGCCGGCCGCGTTGCTGGGCAGGGTGCGGATGGCGCGCCAGAGGTCTTCGCCTTGCCAGTGCTGGCCGATCTCGCTGTAGAGCGCGCCATTCAGGCCATCCAGGGCATCGGACAGGGGCACGAAGCGGGCGGCCATTTCGGCGAGGGTTTCCGGTTGCTGGCGGGCCCAGGCGTCGAGGGCGTGGCGGGTGGCTTGCGAGTCGTTGGCCAGGCAGGCGCGTTTGAGGTCGTCGAGCAGGGTGCGCGGGCTGGGGCCGGTCTGGTTGGCGCGGGCGATGGCCGGTTGGCGGCGGGCATGCCACCAGAGGCCGAAGCCGAGCAGGGTGCTGAGGCTGAGAATGGCGCTGCTCAGTTGCCAGGGCCACAACGGCGGGCCTTGGACCCAGGCCTGGGTCGGCGTTTCGCTGGGCAGCGGCTCTGCCTCGAGGCCCGGAGCCGGCGCAACCATCAGGCGTCGGGCCGGCAGGCTGGCACGTTCCAGGCGGTCTTCGAGGGTGTTCCACCAGACGATTTCCACCGCCGGCAGTTCGAACTGGCCGCTGCGATTGGGCACCAGGGCTTCGCGCTCCTCGCGGCTGCCGATCACGCCGCGGTCGCTGATCTGGTTGGCCAGTTGCGGTTGATCCGGGTAGCGCCGCAGGCCGTCGGCCTCGGTGGCGGGCAAGGGATAGAGTTGGGCGCTGGACAGGCCGTCGGCCTTGAGCATCAGGTTGCGCGTCAGCGAGTCGCCGACTTTGACGTCGTCCGGTTGCGGGCTCCAGGTTTCCGCCAGGTTCAACGCACGGGCCGGTAGCCACGGCGCATCGGCGGGGTAGTCGGTGGGCTTGGCTTTGACCGTCAGGGGAATTTGCGGTGACTTGACCCGTGCGACCTTGCCGGGGCGCGGGCCGAATGGCTGGAAGTCGTTGTCGCCGGCGCGGTCGACCAGGGTGGCGGTGAACGCCTGGGCGGGAATGGTCAGTTCGCCGCTGCGCTGGGGGAAGATCGCGTAGCGCAGTTCGATCACGCCATGGCGGATGCCGTTGATGTCTTTCTCGTAGGTGCGCGGTTTGCCGAGTTGTTCGATGCGGGCATCGGACATTTCCAGCGGGCTCAGGCTGCTGTCGTCATACAGCGAGACGGAGTGGTAGATGCGCAGGGTCAGCACGCTCTGTTCCTGTACGTAGACGCTGGACTGATCGAGGCTGGCGTCGATGAATACCGGGGCCAGTTTGCTGGCCGCGCTGTCGCCGCTGGCTGCCTGCACGTGCAGGGTGATCGGTAGGGTCTGCAGGTCGCCCAGGGTCAGCGGCGGCACCACTACGTAGCCGCTCTGTTTCGGTTGCAGGGTGACGATCCAGCGGGTGATGGCGCGGGACTCTCCGTTGACCGTGGTCAGGCGGTTGACCTGGCGGGTGCCGAGCACGTCGAACAGGGTGTCGAGTGGGCTGAGGTCGGGTTTGCCGAACTGGGTGGCGTCGTCGGATTCGAGGGTCAGTTCGAAGGTTTCGCTGGCGCTCAGGCGGGCGCGGTCGATGCTCGCGCTGAAGCTTTGCGCGCTGGCCTGGAATGCCAGCAGGCTGAGGAGAAGGGTGCAGAGCAGGCGGGTCATCGAGTTAGTTCCTGACGCTGTTGCTGTTCGTACCAGAATTTGCGCCGCAGCAGCTCGCCCGGCTCATCGGGGATTTGCCGCAGCCACTGTTCCAGGGCCTGGCGCCGCTCGCCATCGAGGGGCGCCGCGGCACTGGCAATCTGTTCCTCGCCCTCCAGGTCATCGTCCGGTTCGCTGGGCGTCGGCACATCGCTGTCGCCGGGCGTGGGTTGGCTGGGCGCTTGTTCCTCGTCGCCCGGGCTGGCTTGGCCGGCGGCGGGTGGCGGCTTGTCGGCATCGGGCTCGGCTGAACCTGCCTGTGGTTGCGGCGGCGGGGTTGGCGTTTCGTCTGCTTGTGCATCCGGTTGTTGCTGCTGGTCCTGTTGTTCTTGTTGTTGGCTTTGCTGCAGCAGCTGTTCGATCAGGGCCTTGTTGGTCTGCGCCGGGAGCAGGTCGGGCTGCAATTCCAGGGCTTGGCTGTAGGCCTCCAGGGCGGCCTCCAGTTCATTGCTGCGGGCCAGGGCATTACCGCGGTTGTAGTGGGCGACCGCGTTGTCGCCGCGGGCGAAGCGTTCGGCGGCGGCCGGGTAATCGCCGGCCTGGTAGAGCGCCAGGCCTTGCCACTGCGGATCGGCGAAGCGTGCGGCGGCTTCGCCTGGGCGCTGTGCCTCGAGCAGGCGCTGGCCCTGTTGATCGGCGCGCCACCAGAGGTCGTCAAAGCTGAAGGCGTAGCTGGTCTGCGGCACGCCTAGCATCAGCAGCGGCAGGCAGAACAACCAGCCCCGGCGGCCGGCGCAGGCGGCCAGCAGCAGCAGCGGCAGGAGCAGCCAGTGGCCCTGGTCGGCCCAGGTCTGCAGGCGCGTCTGTCCGCTGTCGCTGCGCAGTTGTTGGGGCGCGGCGAGCAGGCCGAGGTCATCCAGGTCGCGGTCATCCAGGCTGGCCGGGCGATAGCGTCCACCGATCTCCCGGGCGAAACGGGCGAGGCCGGCACTGTCGAGCCGCGGAATCAGAATCGCGCCCTGGGCGTCTTTGAGCAACGAGCCGTTTTCCTGAACGATAGGCGCACCTTCGGCGCTGCCGATTCCGAGTATGTGCAGGCGCGTGCCGCGCGTGTCGAGTGCCTGGCTGATGCCGAGGCGCTCCTGCTGATCGAGGCCGCTGCCGATCAGGAGGATGCGGCCCTGGCCTTGTCCGCCCTGTTCCAGCAGTTGCAGGGCCAGACTCAGCGCCAGGTCCGCGCGCCGGCCTGGCTCGGGCATGATCGAGGGCGTCAGCGATTCGAGCAGGTTGTGGCTGGTGGCCAGGTCGTCGGAAAGCGGCACCAGAGTGTGGGCGCTGCCGGCGTATACGACGATGGCGGTCTGCGCATCGCGGCGGGCCTGGAGCAGATCGAGCAGCTTGCGTTTGGCCTGCTCCAGGCGGTTGGGCGAGCCGTCGCTGGCGAGCATCTGTGGGGTCAATTCGAGCATGATCACCAGCGGATCGGCGGGTTTCAGGTTGCTTTGCTCCAGGCGTTGCCAGCTGGGTCCCAGCAGGGCCAAAAGGGCCAGCATCCAGGCCAGCCCTAGGGCGATCCAGGGCAGGCGGCTGGCGTGGCCCCGGCCGCCGCTGAGCAGCGCCGCATGAAACGCCGGCGGCAGCAGCAGTTGCCAGCGGCCGGCGCGCCTCTCCCGGTGCCAGAGTTGCCAGAGCAATCCCGCCAGCAGTGGCACCAGCAGCAGCCAGTAAGGGCGCAACCAGTGCGGCCATACAGCCAGTAGCCAGTCTTCGATCATGGCTGTCTCCGCCAGGGACGTTGCGCCAATAGGCGCAGCCGTTGTTGCAGTTGCGGCCAGAGCTCGCGGCCCACCAGCAACATACTCAGCAGCAGCGCGGCGCTCAGCGGCCAGGCATACAAGGCCTGGGCCGGGCGCGCCAGGGTCGGCTGCTGCACCACCGGCTCGAGGCGGTCGAGCTGCTGCTCGATGGCCCGCAGTTCGGCGCCGTCGCGGGCGCGGAAGTAGTCGCCGCCGGTCACCTCGGCTATCGCGCGCAGACTCGGCTCGTCCAGATCCAGCCCCGGATTGAGGCCGAACAGGCCGGCGATCCCGCCTTGTTGCGGATCCGCGCCAATGCCGATCGGGTAGATCTTGATGCCTTCCGCGGCGGCCAGGCGCGCCGCGATCATAGGTTCGATCTCACCACCAGTATTGGCGCCATCGGTCACCAGTACCAGCACGCGGCTGTCGGCCGGGCGTTGGCGCAGGCGCTTGACCGACAGGCCAATGGCATCGCCGATGGCGGTGTTCTTGCCGGCGATGCCGATCACCGCTTCGTCCAGCCAGGTGCGCACGGTGCGTCGGTCGAAGGTCAGGGGCGCCTGCAGATAGGCCCTGCTGCCGAACAGGATCAGGCCGACGCGATCGCCCTGACGGCCTTCGACGAAATCGCCGAGCAGGTGTTTGACCAGGGTCAGGCGGTCGACTTCCTCGTCTTGCCAGCGCATGTCGGCGTAGGCCATGGAGCCGGATACATCCACCGCGATCAGCAGGTCGCGGCCGCTGGCGGGAATCGGCAACGGCTCGCCGACCCACTCCGGGCGGGCGGCGGCCGTGAGCAGCAGCAACCAGAGCAGGGCGAAGGGCGCCTGCTGGCGCCAGGCCGGCAGGTTGGCCCGCGCGCGACGACCGGCCAAACCCTCCAGCTCGCCGAGGAAGCTGACTTTCAGGGCCGCCTCGCCGCTGTCCGCTGCCGGCAGCAGCAGGCGCAGCAGCCAGGGCAGCGGCGCGAGCAGGACGATCCACGGCCAGGCGAACTCAAACATGCTTGCGAATCCAGATGGCAACCGCCTGGTTGAGTCCGTCGATGGCCTTGTCATCGAGCGTGCAGTGCGGTTTATAGGCCCCTTCGACCAGAATCATCCAGCGGGTCAGCCCGGCCGCCGGGCAGCGGCTGTCGAGAAACGCCAGCCAGCCACGGCTGCTCAGGGTGTGGCTGTGGCTCTGCGGGTAGTGCTGGCGGCACAGGCGCTTGAGCAGGCCGTTGAGCTGCTGCAGCCAGGGCCCGGCGGGCGCGCCGGCGTAGGGTTTGCCCAGTCGTTCGAGTTCCGCCAGGGCGGCCAGCCGCAGGGGATCGAGGGCGTTGTCGCTGACCCTCGCCTTGCGCGCGCGGCGCAGTGGTTGCCACAGGCGCGTCAGGCCCCAGAGCAGCAGCGGCACGAGCAGGGCCAGCAACCACCAGCCGGGCGCAGGCGGCCACCAGTCGATCGGCGCCGGGGCGATCAGGGGCTCGAGTTGATCCAGCGGGTTCATAGCCGTTTACCGGGGCGTTGCGCGTTGAGGTGGTCGCGCAGTTGTTCGATCATCTCACGCTGGGTGCTCAGCGCCAGCAAGGGCACGCCGAGCTTCTGCGCCAGGCGTTGCCAGCGCGCCAGGCGTGCCTCGCCCTGGGCGCGATAGGCCTGGCGCAGGCCGGCGTCATGGGTGTCGAGTTCCAGTTGCGCAGCGCGTTCGGCGAAACGCAGCAGGCCGGCAGCCGGCAGGGCATGGTCGAGCGGGTCGGAGATCGGCAGCAGCAGCAGGTCGGTATGGCGCGCCAGCAGGTTCAATTGTTGTTCGCTGTTGTCACCGAGGGTACGTTCGTCGCAGATGATCACCGCCAGGCTGCCGGGACGCAGCACTTCGCGGGCGCGGCGCAGGGCCAGGCCGAAGCTGTCGCGGCTGGCTTGCATGTCGCTGGACAGCGCCTGGTTGGCGCGGGCCAGGCGATTGAGCAGCTGCAACAGGCTTTGCTTGCTGCGCCGCGGTTTGATTTCGTGCTGCTCCTGATCGCCGAACACCAGGCCGCCGATGCGGTCGTTATGGCCCAGTGCGGCCCAACCGATCAGGCTGGCGGCCTGGGCGGCGAGCACCGATTTGAACATCAGCCCGGAGCCGAAGAACAGGCGCGGGCTTTGCTCCACCAGGATATAGATCGGCCGCTCGCGTTCCTCATGGAACAGCTTGGTGTGCGGCTCCTGGGTGCGCGCGGTGACCCGCCAATCGATGCTGCGCACGTCGTCGCCGGCCTGGTACACCCGCACCTGGTCGAAATCCACCCCACGTCCGCGCAGCTTGGAGTGGTGTAGGCCGATCAACGGGCTGCGTTGCGCCGGGGTGGAGAACAGCTGCACCTCGCGCACGCGGTGACGCATCTCGATCAGCTCGGCGAGATTGACCCGGACGCCGGGTTGGGTGGGCTGGCTGTGCATGGCGCTTCAGCAGCTGGCCCGGATGCAATCCGGGCGCGTGGTTCGCCGATTCCCGGGTGGCATCCGGGTCATGGCTGGCGGCTGATGACTCATGGCTGGCTGCATCTATGCCACCGCCACCACATCGAGAATGCGTTGCACCACGCGGTCCTGGTCGATGCCGGCGGCTTCGGCTTCGAACGACAGGATGATGCGATGCCGCAGCACATCGAACAGCACCGCCTGGATGTCTTCCGGGCTGACGAAGTCGCGCCCGGCCAGCCAGGCGTGGGCGCGGGCGCAGCGATCCAGGGCAATCGAGCCGCGCGGGCTGGCGCCGTAGGCGATCCATTCGGCCAGTTCCGGGTCGAACTTGCCCGGCGTGCGCGAGGCCATCACCAGTTGCACCAGGTATTCCTCCACCGCATCGGCCATGTACAGGCCGAGGATTTCCCGGCGCGCAGAGAAGATCGCCTGCTGGCTGACCCGGTGCTCGGGCTTGGTTTCGCCATGCAGCGCCTCGCCGCGGGCCTGAGCGAGGATCTTGCGCTCGACGTTGGAATCCGGGAAGCCGATCTTCACCAGCATCAGGAAACGGTCGAGCTGGGCTTCGGGCAGCGGGTAGGTGCCCTCCTGCTCGATCGGGTTCTGCGTGGCCATCACCAGAAACAGCGGCGACAGCTCGTAGGTGCTGCGACCCACGCTGACCTGGCGCTCGGCCATGGCTTCGAGCAGCGCCGATTGCACCTTGGCCGGGGCGCGGTTGATCTCGTCGGCCAGCACCAGGTTGTGGAAGATCGGCCCCTGCTGGAACACGAAGCTGCCGGTTTCCGGGCGGTAGATCTCGGTGCCGGTGATGTCGGCGGGCAACAGGTCCGGGGTGAACTGGATGCGATGGAATTCGGCTTCGATGCCTTCGGCCAGTTCCTTGATCGCCTTGGTCTTGGCCAGCCCGGGCGCGCCCTCGACCAGCATATGACCGTCGGCGAGCAGGGCAATCAGCAGCCGATCGATGAGTTTTTCCTGGCCGAGGATCTGGGTAGAAAGAAAGGTTCGCAGCGTGAGCAGCGCTTCACGGTGTTCCATCGTTGGACTCTTTAATGGGGGATGTACGTCGTGCCAGGCGCAACGACGGCCTAGACTTTAATGCATTTGCCGTTGTGTCGGCTATGCGCGACTCAGCATCCTTGCCACGTGACAGATGCTAGGCAATGGCTTGGGCAAGAGCCGCCGTGTTGCTGCAACTGCCTGAGTAGGCATGTCTAGGTGTGGTTCTAGTGTTCGATGGAATGAGAGGGGAGGTTAGCGTCTTGCGCTTTAGGAGCATTCACTTTTCAGGGCTCAGTAGAATCTGTCCATCAAAGAGTGTTCCCAGCTCAACGACAGAGGTTTCCTCGGCCTGGCAGCCATGTATTAGATGATTCACGAGGTCTACTGTGGTTGATCGGCGTGTCAGCATGAGGCAAGTGACTTGGCCTTCAAGCACGAAGCTCGCATGCCAGCATCCAGGCGCCATGCATATGCCTTGCTTGTCGCCAATACGGAAAGCTTTTAGTCGACTGAGGTCGGGCAGTCGGCTGCCGTCGACGCCAGGGCAAACCACATGCAGGATTTCCCCGCCAAGCGGAACAATGGCCTGTTGCGTGAGCCAATGCACCTCTAGAGCATTCAGCTGCAACGTCTTGTTGCGGTAATTCACCCACAGCACTTCAGTTTCACCACCATTGCCAGGGATGAAGATGTGCTCATGCCAGAAGTCGCTGCCTGGATGACTGTACGCGCAGGCAGTGGGGTCAGATGGAAAGGGCTTGCCGAGTATCCAGCCGAAGGGCGCGAAAGCCTCGGCGCTCAAGTCTTCGACAGGTACGATCAGTGCTCGCTGCATTCTTCGACTCCCGAGATAACGTCAATAGGCCGCGGCGAGTTCGGCTTCGACCGCCAAGCCCAGTGCCAGAACACGGCGATCGGCGCCGCCAGCGGCAGCGATCATCAGGCCGACCGGCGCGCTGCCGGAGGTGTGGCAGGGCAGCGATAAGGCGCAGCCGTCGAGAAAATTGATCAGACTTGGGTTACGCAGCATCAGGCCATTGGTACGGAAATAAGCGTGTTCATCCTGCTCTAGGGCGTCGATTCGAGGTGCGACCCGCGGCACCGTAGGCATGAGCAGTGCATCGAATGGCGCAATGCGCTGTTCCACTGCGGCGATCCAGCGTTTACGCGCGACGACGAGATCGATGTAGTCGGCTGCGCTTATCTTTTCCCCAAGGACGATCCGTGACACCACTCGTGGGTCGTAGGCAGCGGCGTTATGCGCGATGTGGCCACGGTGCCAGGCCCAGGCTTCGGCCGCGCTGAAGGTGGCACGTGCATTTAAGCTGGCCAATGCACTGAACTCCGGGATGGCGATACGGCGAATCCGCGCGCCAGCTGCGGACAAGCGTGAGCAGGCTGTCTCGAAGGCCTGAGCCACGCTGTCATCGAGATCATCGAGGGCGATGTCGCTAGGGATGGCGAAACTGCTGTCGGTGAGTACAGCCGCAGCGGGCAAGTCTTGCGTCTCGCCGGCCAGAATGGCGTCGACTATTGCGCAGCAGCGCACCGACGCCGCCAGTGGGCCGATGGAGTCGAGTGCAGTCGATAATGGCAGCACACCGTCCATGGCTACCCGTCGGGCGGTCGGCTTGAAGCCAGCCAGTCCGCAGAGGGCTGCCGGAATCCGCACGGAGCCGCCGGTATCAGATCCGATCGCCGCCACGGCCATACCATCGCTCACGGAGACCGCCGCGCCGGATGACGAGCCGCCCGGTATCCTCCCATTGGCGCGATCCCATGGATTGCGCGGGGTGCCATAGTGCGGATTGAGGCCGAGGCCGGAGTAGGCAAACTCGGTCATGTTGGTGCGGCCGACTATCACGGCGCCAGCTGCATGGAGGCGCTCCACGACCAGCGCATTGCGGCTGGCTGGGGGGGCGTCACGCAGCAGAGTCGAGCCGGCGCAGGTGGTTTGCCCGGCAATATCGAACAGGTCCTTGAGTGAGATCGGCAGTCCGTCCAGCGGAGACCGGACAAGGCCAGCTGCGCGCAGTAGGTCAGAGGCTTGTGCACTGGCCAGCGCACGCTCGCTGTCGAGCAGGGTAAACACGCGTGGGCCTTCGCCTGCTGGGTCGCAGGCACGCGCCAATGCCGCTCGGGTTAGTTCGACGGATGTGGTACGTCCGGCAGCCAGTTCGTTGGCCAGGGCTTCGATGGTCGGCAACATGTTCGATGGTCCTCGCGCTAGGGATCAGGCTATTTCTGGCAGAATCGACAGGCTGTAGCGATGGCGGATGCTGCGCTGGCGCCGGGGGTCGAACAGCTCCATTTCGAACACGCGTGCGGGACGAATTCCGCCAATCACCGTCACGGTGCCGCAGGTCATGCCGCTGCCGTCGTTGAGCTGGGGGCCACCGGTGTAATCGGCGATAAGGTCCTGGGCGCTGCGCAGGCTGGACAGGCTGCCGTCCTGATAGAGCACTTCTGCACCATTCTCGAGAATGCGCGAGCGTATCTGCAATTCATCCCAGTAGTCCGCCACCTCGTCCAGGCGCCAGGCGCTGCGTGCCACAGGTTTGATGCACAGCTGTTTCGACAGGGCGACGCTGTAGGCTTCCAGCTTGCGGTCGGTGTGGTCGGAGGCAATGCTGAGGTAATGCTCGCCAGCGACGGCGAAGACGAAGGCCTCGACTTCGCCGGAGGAGTGCTCGCCGATCACCTGCAGATTATCCTCCTGACTCAGCTGGTTGCTGGCCACGCGATAGTAAAGCGGTACCGCGCTCGGTCGCGGTACGCCAATTGCGGCCAATTCCTCGATATGATGCTCGATGGCTGCGTGATCGCGACCGGCCCACCCGGCGACTATCAGTTGCTGGATGTCGGTCTGCAGGCTTTGTGTGCCGAGTTCGGTTTCGAGGTTAAAGCTTAGCTTCATGATCCTGGTTTCCTGATTAGAGGCCTGGCGCCGGCCGGCCGGCAGGGCAGCGGCGAGCTCGCCGCTGCGTTGTTCGTGTGGCGGATTAGTTGCTGAATATTGAGGGCAGCCACAGGGCCAAGCCGGGGAAGACCGTGAGCAGGGCGACCATGGCGAACAGGGCTGCTACGAAAGGCAGGCTGCCGATGATGACGGCCTGCATCGAGCCGCTTTTGCGCAGGCTCTGCACGACGAACAGGTTGAGGCCCACCGGCGGGGTGATAAGCGCGGTCTCGACCAGCACGATGATCACGATGCCGAGCCAGATCGGGTCGAAGCCCAGCGCGATCATGATCGGCGCGACTATGGGGATAGTCGTGATCATCATCGACAGGGTTTCCATGAAGCAGCCGAGCAGCAGATAGAAAATTACGATGGCGAGGATCATCCACAGCGGCGACAGCCCCAGGCCGGTGATGGTTTCGGTGATCGCCGTGGTCAGCCCGGTGGCCGACATGATGAAGTTGAGAAAGGCGGCGGCGATGACGATCAGCATGATCATCGCGCTGGCGCGCATCGAGCTTTCCACCACCTCACCAAGCATCTTCAAATTCAGACGGCGGAAGCAGGCGGCCAGGATCAGCGCGCCGACCACGCCGAGTGCGGCGGCTTCAGTCGGAGTGGCGATGCCAGCGTAGATCGAGCCCACGACGAGGAGGAAAATACCGAGGGGCGGCAACAGGTGGATCAGGCTGGTGAAGCGCTCGCCCCAACTCGCGTGTATGCGCTGGCCACCCCAGTGCGGTTTGGCGATGCAGGCGATGACGATGATCAGCATGAACATGGCCGCCATCAGGAGGCCGGGGATGATTCCCGCCAAGTAAAGCTTGGGCACCGATGAATTGGTCAATACGCCGTAGATCACCAGGTTGATCGACGGCGGGATCAGAATGCCGAGGGTGCCGCCGGCGGCGATGCTGCCGAGAAACAACGGTTCGTTGTAACCGAAGCGCTTGATTTGCGGCAGCGCCACCGTGCCGACGGTGGCGGCGGTCGCCACGCTGGAACCGGAGGTCGCGGAGAACAGGGTGGAGGCGCCGATGTTGGCGTGCATCAGTCCGCCCGGCAGCCACGACAGCCACAGGCTCATCGAGCTGTACATGCGTTCGGCGAAGCCGGCGCGCAACAGGATTTCGCCGAGCATGATGAACAATGGAATCGCTACCAGGAGGAATTCGTTGCTTGAACTCCAGGCCAGTTCTCCCATTGCCCGGCTCAACGGCAGCATGGAGTAGAGCGGGTCGAGAATCAGGCCGAGTACACCCAGAGCAGCGGCAACCGGAATACTGAGGCCGATCAGCGTCAGCAGAATAATCAGTGCGACAGCGATCATGCTTGTTCTCCCCGAACAAGGCGTTCGCCCGTGGCGGCCTCTTCAGCCGCTTCTTCCTGCGCCGACTTGACTCCGCACAGCAGTTTCAGGGTTTCGATATCGCCAGTGACCAGGGCTATAGAGGAGCGGATCAGCATCAACGCCAGTACCAGAGAGAACCAGGCCAGGCCGAGTACCCAGAGTGTTTGAGGCAGCCACAGAGGCGTTGCAAGGGGCGTGTTGGCCGCGGAGTTGTGGATCCATGAGGTCATTGCCACGTCATAGGCGTAGTAGGTGAGGTAGACAGCGAACACACCGAGGGTGACCAGGGCGATCCAGTCCAGCAGCGCACTGATGCGCACGGGTAAATATTGGTAGAGCACGTCCACCCGGACATTGGCGCGCTCCAGAGCGGTAAACGCCAACGCCCAGCTGATGCTGATGGCAAATGCATAGCTGGACAGTTCGTCGGCGCCGCCGATGGTGATACCGAACAGCCGGCGCATGCTGACGTCATAAGCGATCAACAGCACGCTGGCGAGCGTCAGCCCGCCGCCAACCCAAACAGCGGCGCGCGATAACCGTCGCGCCTGCGCCAGCAGGCGCGAGAGCACGACTAAACAAGGGGAAGTCATGGCATTACTCCGTGGGGGCTGGACGCCCCGCTTCTAGTTGCGCGAGGCCTCCCGCCGAGAAGGCTCGCGGCGTGGCGACTTACTTGTTCGCCGAGATATTCAGCGTTTTGCCCACAGTGGCGTTGAAATCCGTCACGCATTGCGCGGAACAGCGTGCGGCCCATTTGTTCAGCACGTCGTCACGAAGGCTCTGCAGCAGTTGGCGGTCGGCCTCGCTTGGCTGTACCAGGACCATCTTGCCCTTGACCGGGTAAGGGCAGCTCGGCGCACCACTGTTGCAGTCGTAGCCTTCCTGGGTCTGGCGGGCGGCGGCGCTCCAGATGTCGTCGACCAAGGTGGTGATGTTGCTTTGCAGGAACTCACGCACCTGCGGCTCGAGCTTGGCCCAGGTTTTTTGGTTGACCGCATGGATCTGCTGATTCCAGTTGATCGGCAAGGCATACAGGTGAGTGGATACTTCGTACCACTTTGCGGAGTAGCCCGACAGCGAACCGGTAATCGCGCAATCGACCAGCTTGTTCTGCATGGCAGGGACTACTTCACCGAAAGCCAGGGTCACGCTGACGCCGCCCAGGGCTGCAATGAAATCGGCCTGGGTGCGGCTACTGGTACGGACCTTCTTGCCCTTGATATCGGCCAGCCCCTGGATGTCGGCGTTACAAAACAGCACTTGGCCGGGGTACGTGGAAATACCGAGCAACTTGATGTTGGTGTTGTCGCTGTAGTAATCGGCGTATATCGGCTCGAAGGCATCGGTCACTGCGCGCGCAGTTGTCACGTCCGGGGCTAGGCCGGCCAGATCGATGGCTTCGTTGATTGGGTCGTCGCTGGCGAAGTAGGACAAGGACGCGGTGCCAAACTCGACCACCCCCTGGGACATAAGGCGCAGCAATTCCGGGCCCTTCAGGCCCATCTCGTTGAAGCCCTTGATGTCGGCAGTGACCTGGCCATTGGAGAGCTCTGGAATGGTCTTGTTCCAGAATGGCTTTTCGTAGTCGTTGTAGGCAGTGAGGTTACTCAAGCCACCGATGATCCTGAGTTGGGTAGTGGGTAGTTCCTCAGCGCAAGCTGAACCGATGATCAGGGTACTGGCGAGTGCGGCAATTATTGTTTTCATGGAGCAGTCCTCTGGGTTGAGCGGGATTCAAGCCAGCATCTCGGAGCCTGCTGACCCCGGGTGCGTTTCGTTGGGTATTGCGCTGCTTATCGGGGTTTTATTTCCCTTGAGTGAAGGCGGGTAACGGCTCGCTCATGGGTCGAGCTAGAACACTGATTGGTTGCTGTTGCGCAAATCAGTCACCAACATGTGGCCCGGTGCATGGGTAATGCAGAACCGGGGACGCATCGCGGCGATGACCGACTGGGGGGTGACGCCACAGGCCCAGAACACGGGCAGTTCTCCGGAACGTACTTCGACCGGATCGCCGTAGTCGGGGCGCGCCAAGTTCGCGATGCCGATCTCGCTCGGGTCTCCAAGGTGGACTGGGGCGCCGTGTACGGATGGGAAA
>NZ_JBFIIG010000114.1:0-13278 GCF_041601375.1 Pseudomonas sp.
CACTACTACGCCCTGCAGGCGCGCCTGCGTCTGGGCCGCGAAGAGCTGAAAGGCCCGACCGGCGAGCGCAACGAACTGTTCCATGAAGGTCGCGGCATCTTCGTCTGCGTCAGCCCGTGGAACTTTCCCCTGGCCATCTACCTGGGCCAGATCGCCGCCGCCCTGGTGTCCGGCAACTGCGTGCTGGCCAAGCCGGCCGAGCAGACCAGCCTGATCGCCGCCCGTGCCCTGGAACTGATGTTCGAAGCCGGCCTGCCCAAGGATGTGATCGCCTTCCTGCCGGGCGACGGCGCCACCCTGGGTGGCGTGTTCTGCCGCGATGCCCGGGTCGCCGGGGTGTGCTTCACTGGCTCGACCGACACGGCGCGGATCATCAACCGTCAACTGGCCGAGAAGGCCGGCCCGATCGCCGCATTGATCGCCGAGACCGGCGGGCAGAACGCGATGATCGTCGACTCCACCGCGCTGCCGGAGCAGGTGATCAAGGATGCCGTGCAGTCGGCCTTCACCAGCGCCGGCCAGCGTTGCTCGGCCCTGCGCGTGCTCTATGTGCAGGCCGACATCGCCGAGCGCGTGCTCGAGCTGCTCAAGGGTGCCATGGCCGAACTGAAGGTCGGTCCGACCCACCAACGTGAAAGCGACGTCGGTCCGGTAATCGATGCCGAGGCGCGCGAAGGTTTGCTGGCGCATATCGCCCAGCTCAAGGGCGAAGGCAAGCTGATTGCCGAAACGCCGCTGCCGGCTGACCTGAACGGTCACTTCGTCGCCCCGGTGGCGTTCGAGATCGGCGGCATCGCCGAACTGCAGAAAGAAAATTTCGGCCCCATCCTGCACATCGTGCGTTACCAGGCCAGCGAGCTGGAGCAGGTGATCGCCGCGATCAACGGCACCGGTTACGGCCTGACCCTCGGCGTGCATACGCGTAACGAGGAAACCGCAGAGCGCATCGAGGCGTTGGCGCGAGTCGGCAACCTCTATGTCAACCGCAACCAGATCGGTGCGGTGGTCGGCGTGCAACCGTTCGGCGGTTGCGGCCTGTCGGGTACCGGGCCGAAGGCCGGTGGCCCGAGCTACCTGTTGCGCTTCGTCAACGAACGCGCCACGTCGGTCAACACCACCGCAGTGGGCGGCAACGCTTCGCTGCTGTCGCTGGTCGACGAGGACTAAGAGCTTGTGAAAAAACGCAACGCCAGCAGCGGCCGCTGCTGGCGTTGCGTTACTCGAAGAACGGGGAGTTTAGTGCGCTA
Organism: Pseudomonas sp.; assembly: GCF_041601375.1. GTDB lineage: Bacteria > Pseudomonadota > Gammaproteobacteria > Pseudomonadales > Pseudomonadaceae > Aquipseudomonas. The sequence goes on from NZ_JBFIIG010000114.1 coordinate 1,248, forward strand.
AATGAGGCATTTCAGGGGCAGGCTCACGAGGCCTGTCCCGCCCCCGGCCGGATGGTCAGGCGTGCACCCGGTCGGTGGTTTCAAGGCAGTGGCCGCATACGGCGGTCGCTTTACAACTAGAGTCACGGCCCGAGCCGTGCCAACAAGAGAACAACAAGATGAACGAGCAAAACGTTTTTGTTGTAGGGGTGACCTTCGTGGTCTACCTGGTGATGATGTTGTGGCTAGGCCTGGTGGCCTACAAGCGCACCAGCAATTTGTCCGACTATATCCTCGGCGGCCGTTCCATCGGTCCGACCACCGCGGCGCTGTCGGCTGGCGCTTCCGATATGAGTGGCTGGCTGCTGCTGGGTCTGCCGGGCTATGCCCTGGCAGCTGGTTTCGAAGCCACCTGGATCGCCGTCGGCCTGCTGGCCGGTACCTGGCTGAACTGGCTGTTCGTTGCCCAGCGCCTGCGTGTGTATTCGCACACGGCCAATGATTCGGTGACCATGCCGTCCTACTTCGAGAACCGCTTCAACGACAAATCCCGCGCCCTGCGCGTGGTGTCGGCGTTGATCATCCTGACCTTCTTCCTCTTCTACACCAGCTCCGGCCTGGTGGCATCCGGCAAGTTGTTCGAGACCGTGTTCGGCTTCGACTACCAGATCGCCGTGGTCGTCGGCACCCTGGCCGTGGTGTCCTACACCCTGTTCGGCGGCTTCCTCGCCGTGGCCTGGACCGACGTGGTGCAAGGCCTGCTGATGGCCGCGGCACTGGTGCTGGTGCCGGTGTTCGCGCTCAATGCCGTGGGCGGCGTGGATGCCGCGCATCTGGCGATCGCGGCGAAGAACCCCGAGTTGTTGACCTTCTTCAACGATGCCAAGGGCGAGCCGCTCGGCATCATCGCGATCCTCTCGCTGCTCGGTTGGGGCCTGGGCTACTTCGGCCAGCCGCACATCCTCGCGCGGTTCAAGGCGATCTCCGATGACAAGGACATTCCGACCGCGCGGCGCATTGCCGTCAGCTGGACCGCCCTGACCCTGATCGCCGCCCTGGCCATCGGCTGGATTGGCGTCGGCTATCTGGAAACCGACCTGGGCGACGCCGAAACCGTGTTCATGGTGCTGGTCAACAGCCTGTTCCACCCGGTAGTGGCCGGTATCCTGATGGCCGCCGTGCTGGCTGCGATCATGTCCACCGCCGACTCGCAACTGCTGGTCAGCTCCTCGGCCCTGGCCGAAGACTTCTACAAGGCCATCCTCAAGAAAGACGCCGGCGACGCCGAGCTGGTATGGATCGGTCGTGGCGCCGTGGTGCTGATCGCCATCATCGCCCTGGTCCTGGCTCTGAATCCAGATACCACCGTACTGGGCCTGGTGTCCTACGCCTGGGCCGGCTTCGGCGCCGCCTTCGGCCCGGCCATCCTGCTGTCGTTGTACTGGAATCGCATGAACCGCAATGGCGCCCTGGCCGGCATCATCCTCGGCGGCCTGACCGTGGTGGTCTGGAAGCAACTGTCCGGCGGGATTTTCGACCTGTATGAAATCATCCCCGGCTTCATCCTGGCCAGCGTCGGCATCGTCGTCGTCAGCCTGCTGAGCGAAGCGCCCGAGGCCGCGCTGCAAGTCCAGTTCGACGAGGTCGACCGCCAGATGGCTTGACCCGATGGGTTTCATCCCCGCCTGCAGCCGGTCGTCTGCAGGCGGGGCGCCCGAGTCAGGATTTCACTGCTGATGCCCGGCTCGGGCCCCACGACGACCCGATAGTGCTTTGCCGGCCCACACCTCGTTGTGTTGGGCCGGTTTTTTTTGCCTGGATGAAAGCCGTTGAGCGGATACCGCCGCCGGCCCCGGCGAGCACACGCCATCTGTAGGAGCCAGCTTGCTGGCGATCCGGGCCGGCAACAGCACAGCATCGCCAGCAATGACTTGGCGTCTGCCCTGGCTCCTTCAGAGCATTGCTGCAAGCAACAGATCGCTGGGACATAGCCATTTATTGCCGGCATGCTTCGCACCCGTTTCAGAATCGCTCGACCCGGTAAGGCTGCGGGTCGATGGCCGGGGTTGCCCCGCTCATCAGGTCGACCACCAGTTCCGCGCTGATCGCCGCCTGGGTCAGGCCCAGATGCTGATTGCCGAAGGCGAACAGCAGCCGGGCATGTTGCGGGTGACGATCGATCACCGGCAGCGAGTCGGGCAGGGTGGGGCGGTGGCCCATCCATTCGCGGCAGTTCAGCGCCGGATCGCCGAGCGCCGGCAGCAAGGCACTGCTATGCCGGCGCAGGGTCTTGAATCGCCGCGCAATCGGCTGCAGGTGCAGGCCGCCCAGCTCGGTAAAACCCACCGCGCGCAGACCGGAATCCAGCGGGCTGATGACGAAGCGGCGCTCGGCCGAGCCGATCGGCCGGTTGAGGCTGACGGCCGCACTGTCCATGCTCAGGTGATAGCCGCGCTCCGCTTCCAGCGGCACCTCGAGGCCGGTGCCCTGCAGCAGCGTCTTGCTCCAGGCGCCGGTGCAGATCACCGCCCGATCGAAGGGCAATACGGCGTCCGACGTCTTCAGCCGTACCTGCTGCGCATCCGCCGAGACGCTTTCGACCGCCTGCTGGACGAACTGGCCGCCGCGCGCTTCGAACGCGGCGAACAGCCGGCGGCAGAGCTGATAGGGCTCGCGCACCTGACAGGCCTCGGGGAAATACAGGGCGTGGTTGACGGTGCCGGCCAGCGCCGGCTCCAGCTGCGCCACACGCGTGGCGTCGACCAGTTCGCTGCGCACGCCCCATTGCTGCAGGTAGCGGGCATGGGCCTTGGCTTGCTCCAGGTGCTGCGCCGACTCCCAGACCAGCAGGTAGCCGGAGTTGCACAGCTGTTCGCTCGCGCCTATATCGGCCAGGCAACGCCGCCATGCCGGCAGCGCCGCCCGGTTGAGCGCGAGCAGACCGTCACGCGAGCGTTCGACCTGAGCGGGACGGGCAGCGGCGACGAAGCGCACCAACCAGGGCAGGCTGCGGTGCAGGTAGCCCAGCGGCAAGGCCAGCGGCCCGTGCGGGTCGAGCAACATGGCCAGCGCGCCGCGCAGGGTCTTGCCGCTGGCCAGCGGGTCGATCAGTTCCGTGGCCAGGTAGCCGGCATTGCCGAAGGAGGCGCCTTGGCCCGGCGCATCACGGTCGATCAGGGTCACCCGGTAGCCCTGGCGCTGGGCTTGCAGGGCGGTGCACAGGCCGATCACCCCGGCACCGAGCACCGCGACGGAAACAGCAACAGGCTGGGCTGCGCCGGACGCTTGCATCAGGCCACCTCTTCTGCGGCAGTCAGCAGGGGATTGCCGGCCGAATGGCGGCTGTCGGCATCTACCTGGTCGTCCTCGGCACGCTTGGAGAACCAGCCGGTCTGGGCATAGAGGATGCCGATGACCGGCGACAGCCAGCAGGCGAACGCCAGTGGTGCGTAGAGCAGGTTGCTGTAGTCGCCGGACACCACCGTCAGCCCCAGGGTGCCGATGACGAAGGCGCCGCCGGCATTCCAGGGGATCAGCGGCGAGACCAGGGTGCCGCCTTCCTCGATGGCGCGGGACAGGTTGAGGCGGCTATAGCCCAGGCGGTCGTACTCCGGGCCGTACATGCGTCCGGGCAGGGCGATCGACAGGTAGACATCGCCCGACACGGCATTGGTCGCTACCGAGGTCAGGATCGCGTTGGTCTGCAGGCCGCGGAAGCTTTTGCTCAGGCGCATGATCGAGCTGACCACGGACTCCAGGCAGCGGGTGCGTTCGAGGGCGCCGCCGAAGGCCAGGGCGAACATCATCAGGGTGACCACCCAGGTCATCGAGGTCACGCCGCCGCGGTTGAGCAGGCTGTCGAGCGCCGCGGTGCCGCTGCTGATGGTGAAGCCGCTGTGGGCGAAGGTCAGCAGTTGGTTGAGGTTGTAGTCGTAGTTGATGAAGGCGACCAGGCCGCCGAGGACGAAACCGGTGAACAGCGCGGGAAGCGGTGAAACCTTGAAGAACGCCAGGGCCATGACCACCAGTAGCGGGATCAGCGGCAGGAAGCCCATGTCGAAGTGGCTGCTCAAGCCCTCTTTGAACAGGCGGATCTGCTCGAGCTGCGCGGCATCGACGCTGGACTGGCCGCCGACCAGCAGGTAGATCACGAAGGCGATGAGCATCGCCGGGACGGTGGTTGGCATCATGTTGCGGATGTGCGCGAACACGTTGGTTTCGGTCACTGCCGCCGCCAGGTTGGTGGTGTCGGACAGGGGCGATATCTTGTCGCCGAAGAACGCACCGGAGACCACGGCGCCCGCGGTCCAGTACAGCGGAATGCCGAAGGCGGTGCCGATGCCCACCAGCGCCAGGCCAACGGTACCGACCGTGGTCCAGCTCGAGCCGATCGACAGCGAGACCACCGAGCAGAGCAGCATCGAGGCGGCCAGGAACCAGACCGGATCGATCAGCTCGAGACCGTAGTAGATCAGCAGCGGCACGGTACCGCTGGCGATCCAGGTGCTGACCAGCATGCCGACCAGGATCAGGGTGGCGATCGACGGCATGGCCACATGCAGCACATGGAAGGCGCCGGATTCGATGTCCTTCCAGCGATAGCCCTGCGCCCAGCCCACCAGACCGGTGATGGCGATACCGATGGCCAGCGCGATATGCGGGGTGAAGTCGTTGTAGTAGAAGATCTGCAGGGCCAGCAGGCCGATGGTCAGCGCAATGGGAATCAGGGCCACCCAGAGGTTGGGCATGCCGATCGGGGCTGTGGGTTCTTTGGTCATGTCAGGAACTCCTGAAGATGAGCGGCGGCAGGCCTCATCGTTTTGTTGTTGTGGGAGTAGATAAAAAATGGCACTCGTCGCCGAGTGCCCAAGCAGGCGTTCGTTTCAGCCTTGATTGCGGAACGCGAGAATCGCCGCGGCGAGGTCTTCGCGCGAGTCGCCGACCGACTTGAACAGGGTCACCGCCTGTTCGGCGTCGGCCAGGGCGGCGCGACCGGCATGCTGGCCGCGGCACAGCTCGGCGAGTTCGGCGAGGATCTTGTCGGCGCCGATCGCACCTTCGCGGATCGGCATGATCAGGTCGCCGGTCTCGCTCAGCGCGCCGGCCCGGGTATCGACGAACACCGCACAGCGCTGCATGGCGACGTTGTCGGTCTCGCGCATGCTCGGGGTGAAGCTGCCGACCAGATCGAGATGAGCGCCGGGCTTGAGCCAGTCGCCGAATACCACAGGTTCGGTGGCCATGGTCGCGCAACTGATGATGTCGGCTGTGCCGGCAACCTCTTGCAGCTGATCGCGGGAGCAGACCCGGGCATCGATGTCACTGGCCGTAAGCTCGGCCACCAAGGCCGCCGCGGCCGCCTCGTTGCGATCCCACACCTGCACGGTCTGGATCGGCCGGACGCTCATGTGCGCCGGGATCAGGCGGCGGCCCATGCGTCCGGCGCCGACCATCAGCAGCTGGCTGGCATCGGCGCGGGACAGAAACTGCGAGGCCAACGCCGAGGCGGCGGCGGTGCGCCGGGCAGTCAACTCGTTGCCGTCCAGCAATGCCAGCGGGCGGCCGGTCTTGCCGCAGCTGAGCATGTAATGGCTGCTCAACCCGGGCAGGTGGCGCGTGTTGTTGCCGGGGAACACGTTGACCTGCTTGACCCCGAGGTATTCGCCTTCGATCCAGGCGGGCATCAGCAGCAAGGTGGCGGCCGGCTCGCCGGGTACCTCGAGGGTGTGGTGGTGGCGGATCGGCGAACGCACATCCGCACGGACGAAGATCTCTCGGAGCGCTTCGATCAAACTGTCCCACGGCAGGGCATTCTGTACCTGGTCGGCATTCAGTTGCATGGCGGCTTTTCCCGTTGCTAAGGTGATTTCCATGCTAACCACAGCCGATCATTTGCCATTGACCCAGGCGCTGGAGTTATATACCCAGACGATGAAATCTCTTTTTCCTAGCGCGGCCCTGACGCGATGAACAGCAGCCAGGCCCGACGCAACCTGATTGCGCTGCAGCGCGGCGAGCATTGTCACGACTACGCTCAGGTGCTGATTGGCTGGCGCGGGCGGATGGATTGCGAGTTCAGCGCCACGTCGGGGCGTTTGACCAACGGCATCGCCGCCTTGGTGCCGGCCTCGGCCGGCCACCTGTATGCCGGCCTCAGCGAAGAAAGCGAATTGCTGGTGATCGACGTGTCGCTGAACGATCCCTATATCCGCGCGCTGGAACAGGCCTGCGACCTGACATTCAGCGAGACGCTGTTCCAGCGCCCGGAATTCATCACCCTGGACGCCGCCGCCATGCCGTTGCTGGATTTCGCCGCCGGCCAGCTGCTGCCTGGTGCGCAACGGGGCAGTGCGCTGGTCAGTTGTCAGTTGGTATCGCTGTTCATGACCCAGCTGGTCCAATCCTATTCATCCGTGCCACCGCTACCCTGTGGTTCGCGACTGGCGGTCGCCGAGCTCAATCGATTGATCGACCGGCGCCTCGCCGAGCCGCCCTGCAACGGCGAACTGGCAGCGGCGTTGAACCTCAGCGAGAGCCACTTCAACTTCCTGTTCCAGCGCAGGTTCGCCATGACCCCGCAACAGTACGTGATGATCCGGCGCATGCAGCGGGCGCAGTTCTTGTTGCTCAACAGTACGATGCCCCTGGCGGCAGTGGCCGATGAAGTCGGCTTTGCCGATGCCTCGAGCTTCTCGCGCGCCTACAAAAGCCGCTTCAATCAGACCCCGGGCTCTACCCGTAGCGGCCAGGGGAGCGAACCCGCTGGCGGTACAGGCCCTCAGGACAAGCTATCCGTTGCGTCGGCCTGCTCAGGCACGCGCCACTCCTCTGACTAGAAGCGCTCGCCTCGCGCGCCCGGCTGCGGGCCTGTGAGTATGCCTCTTGATAAAGTAAATCGTTGTTTTATATAGGAATTCTATCAGAAACTCAGCCCTGCAGGAACCGGCTTGCGGCGGTCCGGCGGTCCGGCGTCCCGGCGATCTGGCGATATCTGCAGATCAAAAGCATCGTCGGAACGCGGCCCTTCTTACGGGTGTGGATCATTCCTGAGTTGAGGTGATGATCGAGAAAAATGTCGACGGCGCCGCCTTCGTCCGGCCCGCGCCTCGTTGGGTTGCGCCGTTTTTTTTGCCTGAGTGGATCAGTGGTCGTGCGGGTGCTGCAGTGGCCTGCTATTCCTGACAGGACGCACTGCCGAAGTCGAGCAGAGGCTTCGGTTGGTGCAGTGATGCAAGTGACAGGTTCAACTAATCGATGGTCGGACCCGCGGATTTGGAAGAATGGCGGCCCTCTTCCAGGTAATCGCGGCCGGCTCTGTGACCGCCATTCAGCAACCCTGACAAGGGGTGTAATCATGGCAACCTTCATTTCGCTGGTTAACTTCACCGATCAGGGCATCCGGGCGGTCAAGGACTCACCGGATCGCTTCCAGGCATTCAAGGCATTGGCTGAAAAGGTAGGCGTAGCGGTCAAGGCCGTCTATTGGACCGTGGGCAGTTACGATCTGGTGCTGATCGTCGAGGGCGACGAGGAGACCGCCACCTCCCTGCTGCTGAAAGTCGGCTCGCTCGGCAATACGCGCACGCAGACACTGCGCGGCTTCTCGGAGCAGGAGATGCGCAAGATCATCGGCAACATGCCTTAGCAGCTGATCCGGCCTGCAGGATTTGCCGCAGCTGCAGGCGCTTCGCGGGTGTTGCAGCGGCCCAGCTCCCTGGAGATGGGCCGTTTCTTTGTAGAGGGGCTGATGGCCGCAGTGCGACCCGCAGCATGGCTGTTCTTCGCCCACGCCTGGCGGCGCCATGCAGCGGTGATGTTGTCCTGCGGTGCATGCGCCCGGTCCGCTCTGCGGTGGCCAGCGCTAGAGGGGGCTGCGCCACTGATGACGCCCGTCCGGCACGATTGCGTGTTCGCACGCTGTGTTTAGCGCAAGCATGGTTCTAAACTGCGGGGACATAACTAAAACACTGCGTGATCTTGCCTGCATGAAAATCCATCCACTGCCTCCACTCAACAGCCTGGTGGCTTTCGAAGCGGCCGCGCGCCACCTGAGTTTTACCCTGGCGGCCCAGGAACTGAACGTCACCCAGGGGGCGATCAGCCGCCAGGTGCGTTTGCTCGAGGACTACCTGGGCAAGACCCTGTTCGAGCGCACCACGCGGGCGATCAACTTGAGCCCGACCGGTAGCCAGTACTATGAAACGGTGCGCACCGCGTTGCTGCAGCTGGCCCATGCCACCGGTGAGATTCGCCACTGGCAGGGCGCCCAGCAGGTGACCGTGGTCACCAGTACGGCGATGGCCTCGCTGTGGCTGCTGCCCAAGGTGGCCGAGTTTCAGCGCGATCACGAAGAGATCGACCTGCGCATCATCGCCTATGACCAGGTCAAGGACTTCTCCCGCCTGGATTGTGACCTGGCGCTCTACTACTGCCGCACGCCGCCCAAGGACATGCAGGTGACCCCGCTGTTTGCCGAGGAGGTGTTCCCGGTGTGCAGCCCGGGCTATCTGGCCAAGAACCCGACGTTGAGCACCCCCGAACAACTGGCCGACTGCACCTGGCTGTGGCTGGAAGATCCGCAGCGCGACTGGATCGGCTGGTCCGAGTGGTTCCAGCGCCTGGGCCTTAAAGGTATCGAGCCCAGGCGGCGTATCAACATCAACAGTTACTCGATGCTGATCCAGTCGGCGCTCAGTGGCCAGGGCATCGCCCTGGCCTGGTCGAACCTGGTCGACAACCACCTGCAGACCGGCGCCCTGGTGCGGCCTATCGACACCGTGTTGCAGTCCGATGCGCAGTTCTGCTTGCTGGAGCCGCTCGGTCGAGGGGTGATGCGCCAGAGCGTCAAATGCTTCCGCAGCTGGCTGCTCGAGCAGTTGCCGCCTGTGTTGGACGACGCCACGCTTGGCAGCGGCGCATAAAGGCCGAGCCGAACGAACGCTGCCGCAGGCTTGTGGCCTGCGGCAGCGTTGCATGGAGCAGTCGCGGCGCTAGTCTTTTGACTATGCGTGGCTATTCCTCAGCAGGCCTTTGGCGCGGGTAGCGCAAGGTGAGTTGGCCCCGCCCAGCACGATCCTGGGCGCAATGCCCGGGTCGTCCTGGGAGTGTTCCTGCGTTAGCGACTGGTATCCCGGAGATGGCGTGGGAAAACCAGCGGAGCTGCCTGACGCAAGCGACGCGTCGTGACAGGACTCATGTGCAGGATGAATTCGCTGATCGATGGGTGTTGGAAGCTTTCCAGCCTGTCGGCATCACCAACAGCGGCCAATAAATTCGCTTAATTACCTTCGACCTGCATCAGGGCCGGGAGGCCCGGGCGCTATCTGCCGTGCGCAGCCGGATGCTGGCCTGCTGTGTGGTACGGGTGGCTGGTTTGACGGCGGCTAAAGTGGCCTTTCCCGGTCCCTGGGACAAGCCATTCTTTCTCATGGATTGATGATCTTTACGCATATGAAAGCCCCGCTATGGGGCTGGCAGCGGCCAAGCAAGGCGCTGCGCGTGGCTTTTGATATTGATGATTAAAAGTCATAAATCCAGCTGTAAAAATCGTTTGTCGAACAATCCCCATATTCTCGAAACTCGCCGCCAACGGAGCCTGGCCAGCGAGCCTGCCGATCATTACCCACCGTGCCCAGCAGGGGAGAACAACAATGACTTCGACCACTTCTCAACAAATTCCTGTGCATCATCTGGAAAGCGTTCTCAACCCGATTCACCAAGCCACCGGCCTGAGCAACGAGTTTTATATCGAGCAGCGTCATTTCGAGCTGGAGCGCGATCAGGTGATGGGCAAGACCTGGGCCTGCGTCGGTTTCGCCAGCGACCTGACTCAGAACGGTTCGGTCAAGCCGGTCGACTTCATGGGCCTGCCGCTGCTGCTGATGCGCAATCGCGAGGGCCTGGTGCAGGTGTTCCACAACGTCTGCAGCCACCGCGGCATGAAGCTGGTGCAGGAAGAGGGCACCGTGCAGGGCGTGATTCGTTGCCCCTACCACTCCTGGACCTACGACCTGAATGGCGGCCTGCGCGGTACCCCGCACGTCGGCGGTATCGATGTGCACAAGGACGAGCGCTTCGCCTGCGAAAAGCACGGTCTGAAGGCTCTGCGCAGCGCCATCTGGATGGACATGGTGTTCGTCAACCTGTCCGGCGACGCCCAGCCGCTGGAGGAGATGCTCGCACCGCTGACCGCGCGCTGGAGCCAGTTCCTCGGTGACGACGGCATGGGCCTGCTGCGCCGCCGCCCGCACATGGACGCCACCACCCTGGACATCAACTGCAACTGGAAGCTGGCGGTGGAGAACTACTGCGAGGCCTACCACCTGCCGTGGGTGCACCCGAGCCTGAACACCTATTCGCGCCTGGAAGACCACTACAACATCCTGTTCGACGAGCAGTTCGCCGGTCAGGGCAGCTACGCCTACAACCTCTCCGATGTCGCCGGCACCCACCTGCCGCAGTTCCCCAGCTGGCCGCAGGACCGCCTGCGCAACGCCGAGTACGTGGCCTTCTTCCCCAACGTGCTGCTCGGCATCCAGGCCGACCACGCCTTCGCCATGCAGCTGGAGCCGGTCGCGCCGGGCCGCACCATCGAGCACCTGCGCCTGTTCTACGTCGGCGACGAGGCCCTGGGCGACGAGTACGCCGCCTGCCGCAACGCCATCCTGGAGTCCTGGAAGGTGGTCTTCGCCGAGGACATCGCCTCGGTCGAAGGCATGCAGAAGGGCCGTCATTCCCCGGGTTACCAGGGCGGCGCCTTCTCTCCCGAGATGGACATCCCGACCCACTTCTTCCATCAGTGGGCTGCGCGTCAGCTGCTGGCCACCGTACCGTCCGCCTGAGGAGGCCGCCATGTATCCGATTGCATCCCACTGGCTCAACTACATCGACGGCGAATGGCTCGACAGCGAGGCGCGCCTGACGGTGAACAACCCCGGCACTGCCGAGCCAGTGGCGACCCTCGCCCAGGCCTCTATCGCCGATGCCGAACGTGCCGTGCAGGCGGCCCGCCGTTGCGCCGACAGCGGCGCGCTGAGCAGCGTGCGCCCGGCGCAGCGGGTCACCTGGCTGCTGCGTATCGCCGCAGAGATCCGTGCGGTCGCCGACGAAGGCGCCTGGGTGCTGTGCCAGGAAAACGGCAAGAGCCTGAACGATGCCCGCGACGAGTTCACCGAGGCGGCGCGCTACTTCGAGTACTACGCCGGCATGGCCGACAAGATCGAGGGCACTTCGATCCCGCTGGGCAACGGTTACATGGATTTCACCCTGTACGACCCGATGGGCGTCTCGGCGCAAATCGTGCCCTGGAACTTCCCGGTGTCGATCTGCGCCCGCTCGCTGGCGCCGGCCCTGGCCGCCGGCAACGCGGTGGTGATCAAGTCGCCGGAGCTGTCGCCGCTGGGCATGTGCGTGCTGCTGCGCGCCATCGCCAAGGCCGGCCTGCCGAATGGTGCGGTCAACCTGATCTGCGGCCGTGGCCGCGAGGTCGGCAGTCACCTGGTGAGCAGCGCCAAGGTCGATCAGATCGTCTTCACCGGTTCGGTGCCGACCGGCCAGACCATCCTGCGTGACGCCGCCGAACACGCCATCCCCAGCGTCATGGAGCTCGGCGGCAAGTCGGCGGCGATCGCCTTCGCCGATGCCGATCGCCAGCAGCTGCTGGCCAGCGTCAAGGGCGGCATCTTCTTCAACGCCGGTCAGGTCTGTTCGGCCATGTCGCGCCTGCTGGTGCAGCGCGAGATCTACGAGGAAGTGGTCGAGGCGGTGGTCGAGCTGGCCGAAGGCCTCAGCGTCGGCCTCGGACAGGACAACCCGGACCTCACTCCGGTGGTCAGTGCCGGACAACTGGCCAGCATCGAAGCCCTGTGTCGGCGCGCAATCGATGAGGGCGCGATAGCGGCCACCGGTGGTGAGGCTTTCAGCGACAGGGCCGGGCACTTCATGCGCCCGACCGTGTTCCGCGACGTCAGCCCCGAGATGTGCATCGCCCAGGAAGAGGTGTTCGGCCCGGTCCTGGCGATCATCCCCTTCGATACCGAGGAACAGGCCATCG
>NZ_JBFIIG010000115.1:0-13175 GCF_041601375.1 Pseudomonas sp.
CAGGGCGCCGACTTCACGAGCCAGGCCGGCCAGGGACAGGCAGTCGCCGCGGTTCGGCGTCAGGTCGACTTCGATGCTGGCATCATCCAGATCGAGATAAGCCCGGATATCCTGGCCCACCGGCGCATCGGCAGGCAGCTCCATCAGGCCGTCGTTCTCTTCGCTGATCTGCAGCTCGGAGGCCGAGCAGAGCATGCCGTTGGACTCGACGCCGCGCAGCTTGGCTTTCTTGATCTTGAAGTCGCCCGGCAACTCGGCGCCGAGCATGGCAAAGGGAATCTTCAGGCCGGGGCGCACATTCGGCGCGCCGCACACCACCTGAAAGGCCTCCGCGCCATTGCTGACCTGACACACCCGCAGCTTGTCGGCATCCGGGTGCTGCTCGGCACTGAGCACCTCGCCCACTACCACGCCACTGAATACCCCGGCAGCCGGGGTCACGCTATCCACTTCAAGGCCCGCCATGGACAGGCGCGCCACCAGCTCGTCACGGGAAACCTGCGGGCTTACCCAGGTACGCAGCCACTGTTCACTGAACTTCATCCTGCTCTCCTAAAACTGATCGGTTACGGTCATGCGCTCCTAGCGAAATTGCGCCAGGAATCGCAGGTCGTTATCGAAGAACAGACGCAAGTCGTTGACGCCGTAACGCAGCATCGCCAGACGTTCGACGCCCATACCGAAGGCAAAGCCGGAATACTTCTCGGGGTCGATGCCGGACATGCGTAGCACGTCCGGATGGACCATGCCGCAGCCCATCACTTCCAGCCAACCGGTCTGCTTGCACACCCGGCAACCCTTGCCGCTGCACATCACGCACTGCATATCGACTTCAGCCGAGGGCTCGGTGAAGGGGAAGAAGGACGGGCGGAAACGCACACCCAGGGGCTTCTCGAAAAACACCCGGAGAAATTCTTCGATGGTGCCCTTGAGATCGGCAAAACTCACGTTCTCGTCGACCAGCAGGCCTTCGACCTGGTGGAACATCGGCGAGTGGGTGATATCGGAGTCGCAGCGATAGACGCGGCCGGGGCAGACGATGCGGATCGGCGGCTGCTGCGATTCCATGGTGCGCACCTGAACCGGCGAGGTGTGGGTGCGCAGCAACATGTTCGCGTTGAAATAGAAGGTGTCATGCATCGCCCGCGCCGGGTGGTGGCCGGGGATATTGAGCGCCTCAAAGTTGTGGTAGTCGTTTTCCACTTCGGGGCCTTCGGCGATGCCGTAGCCAATCCGGGTGAAAAACTGCTCGACTCGCTCCAGGGTTCGGGTCACCGGATGCAGGCCGCCGGAGGTCTGGCCACGGCCCGGCAGGGTCACGTCGATGCGCTCGGCCGCCAACTTGACACTCAGCGCCGCCTGCTCAAGGGTCGCCTTGCGGCTGTTCAGGGCTTCCTGAACCTGGTCCTTGGCGGCATTGATCAAGGCACCGGCTTGCGGACGCTCTTCAGCCGACAGCTTGCCCAGGGTCTTCATCACCTGAGTCAGCTCGCCTTTCTTGCCCAGATAGTGAACGCGCAACTGCTCGAGGGCATTCACATCGTCGGTGTGGCTAACGGCCTCGAGCGCTTGCGAGACCAGCACATCCAGATTTTCCATTTACAGACTCCAGATACGAAATAGGGGAAGAGCTTAAAGGCTCTTCCCCTATTGGTGACGTTTAGCACCGGGCGAACCCGGTGATTGTCGGGGACTTAAGCCAGGGTGGCTTTCGCTTTCTCGACAATCGCAGCAAACGCCGCTTTTTCGTTCACTGCCAGATCGGCCAAAACCTTACGGTCGATCTCGATGCACGCCTTTTTCAGGCCGGCGATGAAACGGCTGTAGGACAGACCGTTAACACGAGCACCAGCATTGATACGAGCGATCCACAGGGCGCGGAACTGACGCTTCTTCTGGCGGCGGTCGCGGTAGGCGTACTGGCCTGCCTTGATCACTGCCTGCTTGGCGACGCGGAATACGCGCGAACGCGCACCGTAGTAGCCTTTAGCGAGTTTCAGAATCTTTTTGTGACGCTTGCGAGCGATAACGCCGCGCTTAACACGAGCCATGAGTAATTTCCTCTATCTTGACCGATTAACGAACGCGCAGCATGCGCGCCACTTTTGCCACGTCGGACGGATGCACCATGGTGCTACCGCGCAGTTGACGCTTACGCTTAGTGGACATCTTGGTCAGGATGTGGCTCTTGAAAGCGTGCTTGTGCTTGAAGCCGTTAGCGGTTTTAAGAAAACGCTTGGCTGCACCACTCTTGGTTTTCATCTTTGGCATGTTCGGTACTCCGCATTCAGTTGATAAACATAACCGCAAGGCCTGCCGTGCCCTGGTGGTTACTTCTTCTTTTTGGGGGCGATGACCATTATCAGCTGGCGTCCTTCCATCTTTGGATGCTGTTCAACCGAGCCATATTCAAGCAGGTCAGCCTCAACCCGCTTCAACAGCTCCATTCCCAGCTCCTGATGCGCCATCTCACGGCCACGGAATCGCAAGGATACCTTGGCCCTGTCCCCTTCACTCAGGAAACGTACCAGGTTGCGCAGTTTTACCTGGTAATCCCCTTCCTCCGTCCCTGGACGAAACTTGATTTCTTTAACCTGGACCTGCTTCTGGTTTTTCTTCGCCGCGGCGATCTGCTTCTTCTTTTCGAAGATCGACTTGCCGTAGTCCATGACTCGGCAAACCGGAGGGATCGCATCAGCAGAAATTTCCACCAGATCCAGCTTGGATTCTTCGGCGATTCTAAGCGCTTCATCAATCGAGACGATGCCAATTTGCTCGCCTTCAGCGCCAATTAACCGAACCTCGCGTGCCGAGATATTCTCGTTGATCGGGGCTTTCGGGGCAGCTCGTTTATCTTGTCTCATTTCACGCTTAATAATGATTACTCCACATCTTGGCGACCACGCCGGGAAACCGCCTGCGCGAGGAATTCAGCGAATTGAGCGATGGGCATCGAGCCCAGATCAGCACCTTCACGGGTACGCACGGCGACAGTTTGCATCTCTACTTCCCGATCTCCGATAACCAAGAGATAGGGAACCTTGAGCAAAGTATGCTCGCGGATTTTAAAGCCAATTTTTTCGTTTCTCAAGTCAGACTTGGCACGAAAACCGCTCTGACCGAGTGTTTTTTCCACTTCCAAGGCAAATTCAGCCTGCTTGTCGGTGATATTCAACACCACAGCCTGAGTCGGCGCCAACCAAGCCGGGAACGCACCTTCATAGTGCTCGATCAAAATCCCGATAAAGCGCTCGAAGGAACCGAGAATGGCGCGGTGCAACATCACCGGATGCTTACGGCTGTTGTCCTCGCTGACGTATTCGGCGCTCAAACGCACAGGCAGATTGAAATCGAGCTGCAGGGTACCACACTGCCAGACGCGCCCCAGACAATCCTTCAGCGAGAATTCGATCTTCGGCCCGTAAAAGGCGCCCTCTCCCGGCTGCAAATCGTAAGGCAGACCCGCACTGTCCAGCGCCGAGGCCAGCGCCGCTTCGGCACGGTCCCACAACTCATCGGAACCCACGCGCTTTTCCGGGCGGGTCGAGAGCTTGAGCTGGATGTCGGTAAAGCCGAAATCGGCATAGACCGCCAGGGTCAGCCTGATGAAATCCGCCGACTCGGCCTGCATCTGCTCTTCGGTGCAGAAGATGTGCGCGTCATCCTGGGTAAAGCCACGCACACGCATGATGCCGTGCAGGGCGCCGGACGGCTCGTTGCGGTGGCAGGCGCCGAACTCGGCCAGACGCATCGGCAGCTCGCGGTAGCTCTTCAAGCCCTGATTGAACACCTGCACGTGGCAGGGGCAGTTCATCGGCTTGATCGCGTAGTCGCGGCTTTCCGACTCGGTGGTGAACATGTTCTCGGCGTAGTTGGCCCAATGCCCGGATTTCTCCCACAGCGAGCGGTCGACCACCTGCGGCGTCTTGATTTCCAGGTAACCATGTTCATGCTGCACTTTGCGCATGTACTGCTCGAGCACCTGGTACAGGGTCCAGCCATTGGGATGCCAGAACACCATGCCCGGCGCTTCTTCCTGGGTGTGGAACAGGTTCAGGCGCTTGCCGATCTTGCGGTGATCGCGCTTCTCGGCCTCTTCGATACGCTGGATATAAGCCGCCAGCTGCTTCTTGTCGGCCCAGGCGGTGCCATAGACTCGCTGCAACTGCTCGTTCTTGGCATCGCCGCGCCAGTAGGCGCCGGACAACTTGGTCAACTTGAACGCCTTGAGGAAGCGCGTGTTCGGCACGTGCGGACCACGGCACATGTCGACGTATTCTTCGTGGTAGTACAGGCCCATGGCCTGCTCGTCCGGCATGTCTTCGACCAGACGCAGCTTGTAGTCCTCGCCACGGGAGGCGAACACTTCGATCACCTCGGCCCGCGGGGTCACCTTCTTGATCACGTCGTAGTCTTTTTCGATCAGCTGCTGCATGCGCTGTTCGATCGCGGCCACGTCATCCAGGGTAAACGGACGCTCGCTGGCAATATCGTAGTAGAAACCTTCTTCAATGACCGGACCGATCACCATCTTGGCGCTCGGAAACAGCTGCTTGACCGCATGACCGACCAAATGCGCACAGGAGTGGCGAATGATCTCCAGCCCCTCCTGGTCTTTCGGCGTAATGATCTGCAGGGTCGCGTCGCCATCGATCAGATCGCAGGCATCGACCAGCTTGCCATTGACCTTGCCGGCCACCGTCGCCTTGGCCAGGCCGGCGCCAATGGATTGGGCCACCTCGAGTACGGATACCGGGTGATCGAACGAACGCTGACTGCCGTCGGGAAGAGTAATGATGGGCATGGCGCCTCCTCTCCTAGTGGTGACCTCTACCAAAGGCCACATGGGTTGGGATGAGCCAGTAAGCGATTCGACGGTATGCCTGCCATACGGCGGCAGGAGCCTGTTAAGCCAACCAAAACCGAACCGGGGTCACTGGAGGTTTTATACGTATCAAGCAACGGCAGGATGCTTCCAGAAAGCCTGAGCCCTGGCAAGCCGCCCAATAAAAAAGGGTCGCCTGGGCGACCCTTTTTATCGAATTGGTAGGCACAATTGGATTCGAACCAACGACCCCCACCATGTCAAGGTGGTGCTCTAACCAACTGAGCTATGTGCCTCCGATGGGTGCGCATTCTACGGGGGCGCTAAAAAGAGTCAACACTTTTTTCTCTAACTGCCTGAATAAATGAATTTTTTACTGTTCGGAGCAGCGTTTAATATTTCGCACGGGCACTAGCCGGGCATTTTCAACTCGGGTAGCATCAGCGCATCCGTAAAAAATAAAGAACATAGGTTGCAATATGGCGCACACGGCTTATCCACAATCCTACTATGCCGCTTCAGCCAACTCGGCTCCGCCACGCCCGGAACTGCATGGCGAAGTGGAAACCGACGTCTGCATTATCGGTGCGGGCTACACCGGCTTGTCCACGGCCATAGCCCTGCTGGAAAGCGGCTTCAAGGTGAGCATTGTCGAGGCTGCCAAAGTCGGTTTCGGTGCCTCGGGCCGTAACGGCGGTCAAATCGTCAACAGTTACAGCCGCGACATCGACAGCATAGAGCGCACCGTCGGCCCCAAGCATGCGCAACTGCTCGGCCAGATGGCCTTCGAAGGCGGGCGAATCATCCGCGAGCGGGTGGCCAAGTACGACATTCAATGCGACCTGAAGGATGGCGGCGTGTTCGCCGCGATCACGCCCAAGCAGATGGGCCACCTGGAAGCACAGAAGAAATTGTGGGAACGCTACGGCCATACCCAACTGGAACTGCTGGACGCCAAACGCATCCGCGAAGTGGTGGCGACCGACAACTATATCGGCGGCATGCTCGACATGAGTGGCGGCCATATCCACCCGCTCAATCTGGCGCTTGGTGAGGCGGCTGCCGTTGAATCCCTCGGCGGGGTGATTTACGAACAATCCCCGGCCATTCGCATCGAGCGCGGCGCCAACCCGGTGGTGCATACCCCCAACGGCCGAATCAAGGCCAAGTTCGTGGTAGTGGCGGGCAACGCCTACCTGGGTAATCTGATCCCCGAACTGTCGGCCAAGTCGATGCCTTGCGGCACCCAGGTGATCACCACCGAACCCTTGTCCGATGAACTGGCGAAGAGCCTGCTGCCCCAGGACTACTGCGTCGAAGACTGCAACTACCTGCTCGACTACTACCGCCTGAGCGGTGACAAGCGCCTGATCTTCGGTGGCGGCGTGGTCTATGGCGCGCGCGATCCGGCCAATATCGAGGCGATCATCCGCCCGAACATGCTCAAGACCTTCCCGCAACTGAAGGACGTGAAGATCGATTACGCCTGGACCGGCAACTTCCTGCTGACCCTGTCGCGCCTCCCCCAGGTCGGCCGCCTCGGCGACAATATCTACTACTCGCAAGGCTGCAGCGGCCATGGCGTGACCTACACCCACCTGGCCGGCAAGGTGCTGGCCGAGGCCCTGCGCGGCCAGGCCGAACGCTTCGACGCCTTCGCCGAACTGCCGCACTACCCCTTCCCGGGTGGCGAACTGTTGCGCATCCCCTTCACAGCAATGGGCGCCTGGTACTACAGCTTGCGCGACAGGCTCGGATTCTAGCCACTCGCTCGGACAAACCAACGGCGCCTACTGGCGCCGTCGGTTTTTCAGCCCGTTCAGTTCTGCGGGCAGGCAGGAGGAGGCAGGCACTGTTGCGCCGCTCCGCCGGCCGCGTGCTTCACGCCTGCGCCAAATCGCCGATCATCCGGAGCCAGCCGCTGGGCACAGAGCCTCGACTGTTCGGCGGCCTGCTGGCAACCGCGATCGGCCAACACCTGCGACAGGTTGAACCAGCCGGCGGCGAAGTCCGGCTGCTGCGCCAGGCTTTTACGTAACGCCGTTTCTGCCCCCTGCGCATCGCCACCGGCATAGCGGCTGTTGGCCAAGGCAAACCAAACCAGCGACTCGTCCGGCCACTGCCGAGTGGCGGTGCGATAGGCACGCTGCGCCGCAGCGACCCGCCCGGTTTCCTCCAGATCGCTGGCGGCCTTGAGCCAGGGGCGCAATTCGACCTGCGCCGGCAGCGTATCTGCCGGCAAGGTCAAGACGGCCCAACGCCCTCCCCGCGCCCAGGTCCGGTCGAAACTGTTGAAGCTGGTCAGCCAGCGCCGCGTGGTGCCCGAACGCAAAATCAAGGTCCGCTCACGCTGGTCATAACCAACCACCACAGCAAAGTGCCAACGTGGGTACCAATCGAAGGCCAGGTTTTGCAAGACCAACACCGGATTTCCCGCCGCCACTTCGGCAAGCAGCGCCTCCAGACGCGGTTGCAGCGGGTAGACCAGCATATCGTGAGCCCGCGCGGTCGCTACCATCTCTACCTGCAGGCTGCCTTCACGTGCAGGAATGAACACCCTGTCCTTGAGCAGGCCGGGGCTGGTCACGACGCCGCGCTGGTTGAGCATGGTCGCCAGCGCCGCCGGCCCGCATTGATAGGCGCTCTGTGGAAAAAACGGTACATCGCTCAGTTCTACCCGCTCAGGCAAACGGGAAGTCTCCGGTGGCAACAGCGGAGACTTCGCGCAGGCGGCAAGCAACCCAATCAGTACGAGTGGAAGCAGGTTCCAGCCAATCAACGATTTATGCATTTGACGAAATTGAAGATATTGGTCGCACAGAGCAGATCGGTGACGATGAATATCACCAGAAACAGCACGACCACCCCGAGAACACCAGAGCCCGCCGGCGCTTCCGACAGCTGCTGATTGAACTGCGCCAACTCGGCATTGGTCAGGCTGTTGATACGATCTTCAACCTGGGAGCGGTCAACTCCCATACCCAGCAACTTTTCCTGAACATCCTGTTCATCGAGCATGCTCAGCAATTGCTGGCGATCGACCTGCTGCTGTTGCTCGGCCAACACCTCACCGGTGCCGATCATGGCCGCATTAGCCAGGGGGATCTGGACAATCATCAACACGTGGAACACCGCCAACATGGCAGCCATACGCCGGAAGAACGAGTGATTGTACATAGGGGGTATCTCCTTGAAGGACCATGCCCCTAGGCCTGAACGGCTGCAGGGGTTCCACCACAGCATAGTCAATAAAATCCAAGCGACTGTCTGGCAGCGCACATATGACCATCATACTTGGCATATGGACTCGCGCAGCAGCTGACTGATGACCGCGCGCAACTTGCCAGGCTTGACCGGTTTATTGAGTAACGGCATGCCCATGCGCTGCAGCGCGCGACGGCACTGGTCGCTGCGATCCGCGGTGATCATCACCGCCGGGAGCGGCGAGTCGAAGTGCCGACGCAAATACGCCACCACATCGCAACCCAGCACCTCATGATCGAGATGAAAATCTGCCAGGATCAAATCCGGGGCCTGCCCGTCAAGCGCTTGCACGGCGGCCTCCTGATCGACCGCGGTGACCACCTTGCAGCCCCACTGTTCGAGCAGGGCCGCCATGCTATGCAGGATGCTCAACTCGTTATCCAGCACCAACAGGCGCCGCCCCGGCAGCGGATCACCAACCGATGACTGAACCGATGAAGTATTGGTTGCAGCGTTAACAAGCCGCGGCGCCAGCGGCACCCGAATGGCGAACAGCGAGCCGCGCCCGGGTTGCGAGCGCACCTCGATCGGGTAATCCAGCATGCGTGCGATCCGCTCGACGATCGCCAGGCCCAGGCCAACGCCCCTGCGCTCCGCGGCGCGACCGATATTCAGCTGATTGAATTCCAGGAAGATGTTTTCCAGCTGATCCGCGGATATACCGCGACCGGTGTCCCACACCTGCAGGTCGAGGAACGCGCCGCGTTTACGCGCGCCCAAGAGGATGCGCCCCTGCTCGGTGTAGCGACAGGCGTTGCTCAGGAAATTGCGCAGGATGCGCGTCAACAGGCGAAAGTCCGTGCTGATCGTATAGTCGGCAATCCGCGTCTTCAGCTGCAAGCCTTCGGCAGCGGCCACCGACTGGAACTCCGAAGCCAGGGGCTCCAACAGGTCCTGCAGACGGTACGCGTCTATATCCGGCTTGATCGCCGCCTGATCGAGCTTGGAGATCTCCAGCAGGTCGGTGAGCAGATCCTCGGCCCCCTCCAGGGCCTGATGGCTGCGTTCGACCAGATTGTGCTCGGCCGCCGGCAAGCTGCGCTCGCGCAGGGTGGAGATCAGCAGACGCGCTGCGTTGAGTGGCTGCAACAGGTCATGGCTGGCCGTTGCCAAATACTTGTCTTTGCTGTGGTTGGCGGCTTGCGCGGCATCGCGCGCCTCTCGCAACGCCTGCTCGATGCGCTTGCGCTCGACGATCTGCAGCAGCAGATTGCGGTTGGCCTCCTGCAACTCGGCGGTGCGAGCCTTGACCCGCAGCTCCAGCTCGTCATTGAGCAGTTGCAGGTGCCGCTGCGCCTGTTTGCGTTCGGTGATGTCGGCGACGAACCCCTCGATGAGGCCGTGCTCGCCCGGCTTCCGCAGCAGGTTCATCAAGACATCGACGCTGCTGCCGTCCTTGCGCCGCAGCTGGGTTTCGTAGCCGAACAAGCCGGGCGCACGCTCCAGCTCCTGGCCAATATGCTGCAACTCCTCACGGCCACCGACGAACAGATAATGGGCCAGATCGGTCAGCGACCACAGCACTTCCTGCGGGTCGTCATAACCGAGCATCCGCGCCAGGGCCGGATTGGCCGCGCGCAAGCCCTCCTGCAGGCTGGCCTGGAAGATGCCGTGCACTGCGTGCTCGAACAACCACTTGTAGCGATTGCGCTCGGCTTCCAGGTCTTCCAGGCGCGCCAGCAGTTCCGGGTAATGGCTCTTGCGCACCGAATGACTGCCCAGCCCGAGCAGCTCGGTAAGCGCCTGGCGTTGCTGGTCAGAGGGCGTCGGCATAGACGACCTCGACATCGCGCTGGGTCGAATCCCTCGGGTTGGTGAGGATGCACGGATCCTGCATGGCATTGCGCGACAGGAATGGGATGTCGGAACAACCCACCCCGTGCAACCCCAAGGTTTCATGAAAGCCGACTGCCCGTTTGAACTGGATCAGGTGCTCGACCAGGCGCTGGCGGATCTGCGGGTGATTGAGGCCGCGGGTGTCGATGCCGAGGGTTTCGGCCACCATTTTGAAGCGTTCCGGCGCGGCCTTGTAGTTGAACGCCACCACATGCTCGATCAGCACCGCATTGCACAGGCCGTGCGGCAGGTCGAGAAAGCCGCCGAGGCTGTGCGACATCGCGTGCACCGCACCGAGGATGGCATTGGAAAACGCCAGGCCGGCCTGCATGCTGCCGAGCATGATCTTCTCGCGCAGGGCGATGTCATCGGGGCTGGCGATCATCGCCACCAGGTTGCCGTTGATCAGGCGCATCGCCTCCAGGGCATGGGAGTCGGTCAGGGGCCCAGAACCGGTGGAGACGAAGGCCTCGATGGCGTGCACCAGCGCATCGATACCGGTGCAGGCGGAGAGGAACGGGTCCATGCTCAGGGTGGTTTCCGGGTCGATCAGCGAGACGTCGGGCACCGCCCCTTTGCTGACGATGGAGAACTTCATCCGCTCGTCCTGATTGGAGATGATCACGAACTGCGACACATCCGCCGAAGTACCGGCAGTGGTTGGAATCAGGATCAGCGGCGGACTCGGTACGCGCAGGGTATCCACGCCCTGGAATTCGATGATATGGCGGCCATGGGCCACGGCGATGCCGATGCCCTTGGCACAGTCCATCGGGCTGCCGCCGCCCACCGCCACTATCACGTTGCAACCCTGGCTGCAGTAGAGCTCGGCGCCGAGCATCACCTCCTCACTGCGCGGGTTCGGTGATACCTGGGTGTACAGGCAGTGTTCGATGCCCTGAAGCAGCAGACTGGCTTGCACGTCGGCCACCCAACCGGCAGCCTCCACCCCCGGGTCCGACACCAACAACACCTTGCGCGCGCCGAAGTTACTGGCGTAGTTGCCCACGCTATGCCGACAACCCGCACCAAAGACGATTTCCGGCGAAACGAATTTACGATGAAGACTGATATCGGCGCTCATGCCACGGCCTACTGCTTGTTGTTCTGACTACCGGCCAGCGTACTGCATTCACCTGCCAATGCAATGCCGCAGGCGTAGCGATGTATGCCAGACGGATATGCTAGTAGAAAGGACCCTCGTTGCCTTCGACTACGAGTTGTTCAGCAGCGCACAATAGAAGCGCCATTCATGCTCCAGGGCATGGGCAAGGTTCTTCGCTTGGCGAAAACCGTGACGCTCTTCGGGATACAGGTGGTAGTCCACCGGCACACCACGCCGCCGTAGCGCGGCGACCATTTGCTCGGTCTGCGTCGGCAGCACCACCGCATCCAGGCCGCCCTGGAAGAAGATCACCGGCACCGCGATCCGGTCGGCATGCAACAGAGGCGTGCGTGCCCGATAGCGTGCGGCATCCGCCTCTGGATCACCAATCAACCAGTCCAGGTAGTCGGCCTCGAACTTGTGCGTCGCCTGGCGCAGGGCCAGCGGATCGCTGACTCCATAGAGGCTGGCGCCGCCGCGAAACACCCGACTGAAGGCCAGGGCGCATAACGCCGTGTAGCCGCCGGCGCTGGCGCCGCGGATAAACGCCCGTCCCGGGTCGATCAGGCCGCTGGCCGCCAGCTGCGCCACCGCGGCCTGGGCATCCGCCACCTCGATATGCCCCCACTCCCCCGCCAGACGCAGGCGATAGGCGCGGCCGTAGCCGCTGCTGCCGCGGTAGTTGAGGTCGAGCACGGCGTAGCCGCGCAACGTCCAGAACGGGATGCGCGGATCGAACACCGGATAACAGGCCGCGGTGGGTCCGCCATGCAGGAACACCAGCAGCGGCGGTTTCTCGGTTTGACCGGCAGGCGCATAGAAGAAACCCTGGCTGCGTTCGTCCTCAGCGACCGGGCAACTGAAGGGTTGCGGCCTGGGCAGGTGCCGCGCCGGCAGTGGCCGCTCGCCGCCAGCGAGGATGCGCGCCGAGCCGCTGTCGCGGGCGATGGCCAGGATCGCCGGCAGGCGATCCGGTGCCCCGGCGACGCAGTAATAGTGGCCGGCATCCGCCGCCAGTGCGCGAAAACGACTGAAGTCCGGCGCCAGACGCCGTTCGCGCCCCAGCCCGTCCACGTCGAGCAGCACACCGAAGCCCTGCTCGAAGCGACTCAGCAGCATGGCGCCCGCCTCCAGTGGCAGGTAGCTGCAGCCGCCCAGCTGCCAGGGCGCCGGCGCATGATCGTAGGGTGACGCGGGGCCGCCTAGGCCATGCACACCTGCGGGTACCCCGGAAACATCGGTGGCGCACAGCGGCTGCCACCAGCCGTGGCGGTCGGAGAGCACCCAGAGCCTGTCATCGGCGGCGAAGCGCGGCTGCTGCAGCGACTGGTCGTGGTCGGCACCGGCCAGAACCCGCCTTCCCCCCGCGTCCTCGCGCAGGCACAGGCGGGTGGCGACCCAGGGCTGAAAGGGCTTGTCCCACTCGATCCAGGCCAACTGGCGACCGTCCGCACTGGCAACCGGGTCGGCATAGAAGTCGGCGCCTTCGACCAGCACTCGACGACTGCCCTCCAGGCCGATGCACACCAGGCGATGGATCACGCCGGCCGCTTCGTGGCTTTCCTCCACGGCCAGCAGTGCCTGCCAGGCCGGGACGAAGGACAGGCCACCGTAACGGCAATCTGGGCGCACGGTCAGTTGTCGCGGGGCGGCCGGGGACTCGCAGCCAAGGCCGCTGCCACAGGCCAACAGGTAGACCTGCTGGTCGGCCTCGTTGACGAAGGCCGCGCCCTGGTCGGTGGCGCAGCTGGCGCCGCCGCCGTATTCGTAGACCCGGCTGCGCACCGAGAAACCCGCCGGGGTCAGCTCGCGCAGTTCCTCGTCACGCCAGAAGAACAGGCCGCAGCGCGCCTGCTGCGGGTCGAAAGCCACCCATAGCAGGCCACCATGGGCGGCGTGCAGTTCGGCGAAGTCGCCACTGGCGGCGGCGGCCTGAGCGGCGCTCCAGATGCCATCGGCTTGTTCGGTCTCTAGACCTTGCATATGATCTTGGAGGCCTTTTCGTTGCGGAACACCAGGCTCTCCAGCGCCCCCGGCGCCTGCTCGGCCTCTTCGCGGGCGGCGAGGATGATGCCGTGGTGCGCCGACTTGCTGCACACCGGGTCGGCGTTGCTGGCGTCGCCGGTGAGCATGAAGGCCTGGCAG
>NZ_JBFIIG010000116.1:0-13098 GCF_041601375.1 Pseudomonas sp.
CGGCAGGCGATTCCATGGACCTTTCGACAGCCGCGCCGGCGGGTTGCGCCGGCGCTTGGCGACGAACAGCGCACCGACGAACATCAGCACGCAGGCGCCCAGCAGGGCGAAGCCGAGGATGCGGTTATGCAGGCCGAAACCATGCACGACGATTGCCAGCAGTGCAGCCAGGACGAAGCCGCCGGCGGTGGCCACGTGGGTCCTGGACATGTACTTGTCGCGCTCGACAACATGGTGCAGATCCACCAGGTAGCGGCGTGGCATGGCCAGCAGGCCACCGAGCCAATCGACCTCGGCCGGCCGTCCACGGCGCCACATGAGGAAGCGCTTGCCGGCACCGAGCACGGCGAGGCCGAGCGCAGCGAACAGCAGAATGGGGAGTAGGGTGTTCAACATCATCTGGTCTCCTTGGAGGGACCGTATAACCATGTAGGGTGGGTTAGCCGTAGGCGTAACCCACCATCGATGCGTCAGGCGCTACCTTGACCGGTCTGCTGAACCCGGGGTGGCACCGCTGCGCGGTTAAGCCACCCCAGGGTCCAGCTGCTGCTTTAGAAGTCCTTGCACAGGCGCAGGGCGTCGTAGATCGCCGCGTGGGTGTTGCGCTGGGCCACGCAGTCGCCGATGCGGAACAGCAGGTAGCCGTCGCCGGTCTCGGACAAACAAGGCTGCGGCTTGATTGCGAACAGCGCTTCGACGTCGATCTGGCCCTTGTTACGCGAACCTTCCTTGAGTGCGTAGTACAGGGTTTCATCCGGGCGCACGCCGTTCTCCACCACCACCTGGTCGACCACGCGCTCCTCCAGGGCACCGGTGTATTCGTTCTCCAGCACCGCCACCAGCTTGTCGCCCTCGCGATAGACCTTCTCCAGCATCATGTCGCTGGTCATGATCACGCCCTTCGGGTACATGCTGCGGTAGGCCGTCGGGAACGAGGTGCCGCCCATGCCGACACCCGGCTTGATGTCGTCGGTGACGATCTCGACCTGACTGCCCTTGTCGGCGATGAAGTCTGCGACCGACATGCCGGTGAATTCACAGATGGTGTCGTACACCAGCACGTTCTTGCCCGGTTCGACCTTGCCGTCGAGCACGTCCCAGCTGCTCACTACCAGGCCTTCGGCCGCGCCCCAGTGCTCGTTCTGCTCGAGGAACGGATGACCGCCGTTGGCCAGCACCACGACATCCGGACGCAGGTCCATGATGCTCTCGGGGTCTGCACCGGTGCCCAGGCGCAGGTCGATCTTCAGTCGCGCCAGTTCAAGCTGGTACCAGCGGGTGATGCCGGCGATCTGGTCACGTTGTGGCGCCTTGGAGGCCGTGGTGATCTGCCCGCCAAGCTGGTCCTTCTTCTCGAACAGGGTCACGTCGTGGCCACGTTCGGCCGCGACGCGCGCCGCTTCCATGCCGGCTGGACCACCGCCAACAACCACCACTTTGCGCTTGACGCCGGTGGTCTTCTCGATGATGTGCGGCAACCCCATGTATTCACGCGAGGTCGCGGCGTTCTGGATGCACAGCACGTCCAGGCCCTGGTACTGGCGGTCGATGCAGTAGTTGGCACCGACGCACTGCTTGATCTGGTCGACCTGGCCCATCTTGACCTTGGCGATCAGGTGCGGGTCGGCGATGAAGGCGCGGGTCATGCCGACCATGTCGACGTAGCCGCCCTCGAGGATACGGGTGGCCTGGTTCGGGTCCTTGATGTTCTGCGCGTGCAGCACCGGTACCTTGACCACTTCCTTGATGCCGGCCGCCAGATGCAGGAAGGGCTCGGGCGGGAAGCTCATGTTGGGGATGACGTTGGCCAGGGTGTTGTGGGTATCGGCGCCAGAACCGACCACGCCGATGAAATCGAGCAGGCCGGTGTCGTCGTAGTACTTGGCGATCTGCTTCATGTCCTCGTGGGACAAGCCGTCCGGATGGAACTCGTCGCCGGAGATACGCAGGCCCACGCAGAAGTCGTCACCGACTTCCTTGCGCACGGCCTTGAGCACTTCCAGGCCGAACTTCATCCGACCCTCGAAGGTGCCGCCCCATTCGTCGGTACGCTTGTTGACCCGTGGCGACCAGAACTGGTCGATCATGTGCTGGTGCACGGCCGACAGCTCGACGCCGTCGAGGCCGCCGGCTTTGGCCCGAGCCGCCGCCTTGGCGAAGTCGCCGATGACGCGCCACATTTCTTCCGGCTCGATGGTCTTGCAGGTGGCGCGGTGTACCGGTTCGCGGATACCGGACGGCGACATCAGGGTCGGCCAGTCGAAACCATCCCAGCGCGAGCGACGACCCATGTGGGTAATCTGGATCATGATCTTGGCGCCATGCTTGTGCATGGCGTCGGCCAGGTTCTGGAAGTGCGGGATGATGCGGTCGGTGGACAGGTTCACCGAGCTCCACCAGCCATGCGGGCTGTCGATGGAGACCACCGAGGAGCCGCCGCAGATGGCCAGGCCGACGCCGCCCTTGGCCTTCTCTTCGTAGTACTTGACGTAACGCTCGGTGGTCATGCCGCCGTCGGTGGCCATGACCTCGGCGTGCGCGGTGGACACGATACGGTTACGGATAGTCAGTTTACCGATCTGGATCGGCTGGAACATTGCTTCAAAGGCCATGGCGATACGCTCCGCTTACAACGGCTTGACGATGAACAGGCCGTGGTCGTGGCCTTCTTGCGAAGCACCGTAGACCTGTTCGGCCACCGTGCGGATAGGGCTGCCCTGGGCGGCCAGAATCTGATCCATGGCGCCGGCGAACCAGCCGGTGAACATGTAGTCCACCGCGCGTCCGCACTTGCCGTAGACGTAGACGAAGGCGGAATGGTCCAGGCGCACCTCGCAGGTGCCCTGGTCGAGGTCGATCGACAGGGTCTTGAACAGGCCCCAGCCGCGTTGCGACAGGCGCTTCATGTAATGCTCGAACACCTCGACGCCGACCAGGCCGTGGCACTCGGCTTCTTTCTCGCACCAGTGCCAGGCGGACTTGTAGCCGGCCTTGTAGAGGATCTCGGCATAGGCATCGGCGCCCAGCACTTCCTCGATGCCGATGTGGTTGTTGACGAAGAAATGCCGTGGCACATAGAGCATCGGCAGGGCGTCGGTGGTCCATACGCCGGTTTCGTTGTCGACCAGGATGGGCATTTCGGGGGCATGTGTGGCCATGTGTTCAGTACTCCATAATTCGTGTTTTGCGTTTGGCCGGGCAGCGCCCGGCCAGATGAAGAATTTGTAATGAGTGCCTGTGGAGCCTTGGCAAGCGTGCCGAGAGCAAGGACGCGACGCGGCTATCGATACGCGCAGCAGGCTCCGCAGGTATGCATCATTCGCCCCAGACGTCTTTCAGGACGCGCACCCAGTTCTCGCCCATCACCTTGCGCACCACGCGCTCGGGCATGCCGCGCTTGAGCAGGGTCTCGGTCAGGTTGGGGAACTCGCCGACGGTGCGGATGCCCAGCGGGTTGACGATCTTGCCGAAGCTGGTCAGGCGACGGGCGTAGCCCTTGTCGTGGGTCAGGTATTCGAAGAAGTCCTGGCCGTGACCCTGGGTGAAGTCGGTGCCGATGCCGATGGCGTCTTCACCGACCAGGTTCATCACGTACTCGATGGCCTCGGCGTAGTCGTCGATGGTCGAGTCGATGCCCTTGGCCAGGAAGGGGGCGAACATGGTCACGCCGACGAAGCCGCCGTGGTCGGCGATGAACTTCAGTTCCTCGTCGGACTTGTTGCGCGGGTGCTCCTTCAGGCCGGACGGCAGGCAGTGCGAGTAGCACACCGGCTTCTGCGACTCGAGGATGACTTCCTCGCTGGTCTTGCTGCCGACGTGGGACAGGTCGCACATGATGCCGACCCGGTTCATCTCGGCGACGATCTCGCGACCGAAGCCGGACAGGCCGCCATCGCGCTCGTAGCAGCCGGTGCCGACCAGGTTCTGGGTGTTGTAGCACATCTGCACGATGCCGACGCCGAGCTGCTTGAACACCTCGACGTAGCCGATCTGGTCCTCGAAGGCGTGGGCGTTCTGGAAACCGAAGAGGATGCCGGTCTTGCCCAGCTCCTTGGCCTTGCGGATGTCGGCGGTGGTGCGCACGGGCATCACCAGGTCGCTGTTGTCGCGGATCAGTTTCTGGCTGGCGGCGATGTTGTTGACCGTGGCCTGGAACCCTTCCCATACCGACACGGTGCAGTTAGCCGCGGTCAGGCCGCCCTTGCGCATGTCCTCGAAGAGTTCGCGGTTCCACTTGGCGATAATCAGGCCGTCGATGACGATGCTGTCGGCATGTACTTCTGCTGGGCTCATCAGGCTGTCCCCTTTGTCTGCTGTCGCCAAACCCGGTGCTGGCGCTTTGTGGGGAGCATATCCCTGGGGCGCGGGGTGACCCGGTGCAAAAACGACTGGGGTATTGCCGAAAGCGTCAAGAACAGGTCGCGAACGGATAAGCCGTCGTCCAGGCTGCTTTTATCGCGCAGGCTGTAAGCCCGGCCTACGACAGTGAGGCAGCCGGATGTTCGTGACGATCCTGGCTGGGGCAGGTGGCGAAGCGGGCGCGGTAGCAGCGGGAGAAGTACGAGGAGGATTCGAAGCCGCAGGCCAGGCCGACTTCCAGCACGCTCAGGTCGGTCTGGCGCAGCAGTTGGCGGGCCTTGTCCAGGCGCAGGGTCAGGTAGAAGTTGGACGGGGTCTCGTTCAGGTGCTGGCGGAACAGGCGTTCCAGCTGGCGCGGGGTGACCTTGATCAGGTCGGCGAGTTGCCGGGAGCTGAGCGGCTGTTCGCTGTGGCGCTGCATCTCGCCGATGACCTGCACCAGCTTCTTGTTGTGCACGTCGTAGCGGCTGGCGATCTGCATGCGCTGATGGTCCTGGCGCGAGCGGATACGGCCGAGGACGAACTGCTCGGAGACCGCCAGCGCCAGCTCTTCACCGTGGTCGCGGCCGATCAGGGTCAGCATCAGGTCGAGGCTGGCGGTGCCGCCGGCGCTGGTGATGCGCCGTCCGTCGATTTCGAACAGTTCCTGGGTCACCGCCAGGCGCGGGTAACGCTCCTGAAAGGCCTCGATGGCTTCCCAGTGCAGGGTCAGGCGCTGGCCGGCGAACAAGCCGGCCTCGGCCAGGACGAAACTGCCGGTGTCGATGCCGCCGAGCGTCGCGCCTTCGCGCTCGGCGCGGTGCAGCCACTGCGCCAGACGGTGGTCGAAGTGGGCCAGCGGCTCGAAACCGGCGACCACGAACAGGCTGTCGCCGGCCGCCGGCAGCTCCAGGGCGGTGTCGACGTTTAGCGACATGCCGTTGCTGCTTTGCACCGCATTGCCGTCCAGGCTGAGCAAACGCCAGCGATAGAGCTCGCCGCGAAAGCGATTGGCCACGCGCAAGGGCTCGATGGCCGACATCAGGCCCATCATGGAAAAGCCGGGCAGCAGGAGAAAGCACAAGGTCTGGGGCATGGCTGGGTTTCGCAAAGGCAGGTGGTTACTAAACGGCAGGCACCTGCGCAGTGCAAGCAAGAAGGTCGTTACAGTTCAAAAGCTGGTCGCTTTGGTGCGTTTTTTACCCCCTGGTGCTGGGTAATGTGACCCCATCGGGCGCACTCAGGCCTGAGTACGGGACGGGGCGTCAGCGCTCCGGGAAAACTACAAGTAAAACCCTAACGCCATACGAGGGCGCATTGATGAAAAGTTTCAAGGTAATCGCCGGTTGCTGTCTGCTCAGCCTGTTCAGTTCGTCGCTATTGGCCGCCGAACAGGCCAGTTGCCAGAAGGCACGCATCGGCATGGTGGGCTGGACCGACGTGGTCGCCACGACCGCCGTGGCCAGTACCCTGCTCGAAGGCCTGGGCTATGCGACCACCCAGACCCAAGCCTCGCAGCAGATTGTCTTTTCCGGCATCCAGCGTGACCAGCTCGACTTCTTCCTGGGTTATTGGAAGCCGCTGATGGACGACAACATCGAGCCGTTCCTCGCCAAGAAGACGGTCAGGGTGCTCGGTGAACCGGGTCTCTCCGATGGCATCTCCAGCCTGGCGGTGCCCAGCTATACCGCCGAGGCGGGCCTGAAGACCTACGCCGATATCGCTAAATTCAGGGATCAACTGGACGGCAAGATCTATGGCATCGATCCGGGTACCGGAGCCAACACCACGATCAAGAAGATGATCGACAGCAACCAGTTCGGCCTCGGTGGCTTCGAGCTGATCGAGTCGAGCGAGTCGGCGATGCTCGCCGCGGTCAGCCGTGCGGCGCGGAGCAAGAAGCCGGTGGTGTTCTTCGGCTGGAAGCCGCACCCGATGAACATCAAGATGGACGTCACCTACCTGACGGGCAGTGAGGGCGTATTCGGCGCCGATGAAGGCCTGGCCACCGTCTGGACCGTCACCGCGCCGGACTATGCCCAGCGCTGCCCCAACGTCGATCGGCTGCTCAACAACCTGCGCTTCACCGCCGCCCAGGAGAGCCAGTTGATGGCGCCG
The DNA here is from genome assembly GCF_041601375.1 of Pseudomonas sp. Taxonomy (GTDB): domain Bacteria; phylum Pseudomonadota; class Gammaproteobacteria; order Pseudomonadales; family Pseudomonadaceae; genus Aquipseudomonas. The sequence goes on from NZ_JBFIIG010000116.1 coordinate 6,457, forward strand.
ATCATGGACCGTGAAGAGGCCAAGGACGTCGCGCGCAAGTGGCTGAAGGAAAACCCGCAAGAACTGAGCAGGTTCCTGGCCGGGGTGACCACCTTCGATGGCAAGGATGGCGCAGCCGCCGTGCAGGCCGCGCTCAAGTAAGACAGGCTCGCCCCACCCATTGCCTGATCAATCGCCGTGCCGCGCGCCCTCTTGGGCGCCCGGTACCCATTCGCCTCGAATAAGGATGGAAGCTCCATGAATTACGAAGTCATTGTCACCTGTGCAGTCACCGGCGCCGGCGACACCGTTGGCCGCCATCCGGCCATTCCGGTCACCCCAAAAGAAATCGCCGCCGCTGCCATCGAGGCCGCCAAGGCCGGTGCTACCGTTGCCCATTGCCATGTCCGCGATCCGCAGACCGGCAAGCCAAGCCGCGACGTGGCGCTGTACCGCGAGCTGGTCGAGCGCATCCGCGAAAGCGACACCGACGTGATCATCAACCTCACCGCCGGCATGGGCGGCGACCTGCAAATCGGCGCGGGCGAGCAGCCGCTGGAGTTCGGTGCCGGCACCGACCTGGTCGGCCCGCTCGAGCGGCTCAAGCACATCGAGGCACTGCTGCCGGAAATCTGCACCCTGGACTGCGGCACCCTGAACTTCGGCGACGGCGACTTCATCTACGTCTCCACCCCGGCCCAACTGCGTGCCGGCGCCAAGCGCATCACCGAACTGGGCGTGAAAGCCGAGCTGGAAATTTTCGACACCGGCCACCTGTGGTTCGCCAAGCAGATGATCAAGGAAGGTCTGCTCGAAGACCCCTTGTTCCAGATCTGCCTCGGCATCCCCTGGGGTGCGCCAGCCGACACCACCACCATGAAGGCCATGGCCGACAACCTTCCAGCCGGCGCCAAGTGGGCGGGCTTCGGCATCGGCCGCATGCAGATGCCGATGGTCGCCCAGGCCATGCTGCTCGGTGGTCACGTGCGGGTCGGCCTGGAAGACAACATCTGGCTGGACAAGGGAGTGCATGCGACCAACGGTCAGTTGGTCGCGCGCGCCATCGAGATCATCGAGCGCCTGGGCGGCCGCGCACTAACCCCGGCCGAGGGCCGCGCCAAGATGAACCTCAAACCGCGCGGTTGAGGTCGTCGCGACGGGGCGGCCGATGCCGCCCGTAACTCACTGGTCGGCCGGATGTCCTCCGGGACAGACCCCATAGCCAGTCCCGGATTGCACCGGGCTACCGAAGCAGGAGCCATCATGGCCTTTGTCACCGAACTGAAAACCTTCGCCGCCCTCGGCACCGGCGTGATTGGCGCCGGCTGGATCGCGCGCGCCCTGGGCCATGGCCTCGACGTCGTGGCCTGGGATCCGGCGCCCGGCGCCGAAGCGGCACTGCGCACACGCATCGCCAACGCCTGGCCGGCGCTCAAGCAGCAGGGCCTCGCGCCCGGCGCTTCGCCCGAGCGCCTGCGCTTCGTCGACAGCATCGAAGAGTGTGTGAAGAGCGCCGACTTCATCCAGGAAAGCGCTCCCGAGCGGCTGGAACTGAAGCTCGACCTGCATGCCAAGATCAGCGCCGCGGCGCGTCCCAACGTGCTGATCGGTTCGAGCACCTCGGGCCTGCTGCCCAGCGAGTTCTATGCCGACGCCGTGCACCCCGAGCGCTGCGTGGTCGGTCACCCGTTCAACCCGGTCTACCTGCTGCCGCTGGTGGAAGTGGTCGGCGGTCAGCAGACCGCCCCCGAAGCGGTGCAGGCCGCCATACAGGTGTATACCGCGTTGGGCATGCGCCCACTGCATGTACGCAAGGAAGTGCCGGGCTTCATCGCCGACCGTCTGCTCGAGGCGCTGTGGCGCGAGTCGCTGCACCTGGTCAATGACGGCGTGGCCACCACCGGCGAGATCGACGATGCGATCCGCTTCGGTGCCGGCCTGCGCTGGTCGTTCATGGGCAGCTTCCTGACCTACACCCTGGCGGGCGGCGATGCCGGCATGCGTCACTTCATGGCCCAGTTCGGCCCGGCGCTGAAACTGCCCTGGACCTACCTGGAGGCGCCGGAGCTGACCGACGGCCTGATCGACAGCGTGGTGGAAGGCACTACTGAGCAACAGGGCGAGCGCAGCATCGCCGAGCTGGAGCGCTACCGTGATGACTGCCTGCTGGCGGTGATGGAGGCGATCAAGACCACCAAGGCCAAGCATGGCTTCGCCTTCGCCGAGTAAACACAGAACCCGTAGGAACGACGGGAACGCCTGCAACAGCCCCTATGCGAAGCAGTACGCCGCTCGCTGGCGGACTGTTCGCTACGCTCCTGAGTCCGCCCTACGGGTTTCGCACAACGCTGAGGATCACCCCCCGCCATGCTCACCACCTACCGCACCGCCATTCAGCCCGAGTGGGTCGACTACAACGGTCATCTGCGCGACGCCTTCTACCTGCTGATCTTCAGCTATGCCACCGATGCGCTGATGGATCACCTCGGCCTCGACGAAGCCGGCCGGGCGCGCTCTGGCCACACCCTGTACACCCTGGAGTGCCATCTCAACTATCTGGCCGAGGTCAAGCTGGGTGCCGAGGTGGAGGTACGCACCCAGCTGCTGGCGCACGACAACAAGCGCCTGCACATTCACCATGGCCTCTACAACCAGGGCGGCGATGAGTTGCTCGCCGCCAGCGAGCAGATGCTGATGAACATCGACAGCGTCAGTGCGCGTTCGGCGCCCTTCGACGAGCGGGTGCTGTATCAGGTTCTCGCGTTGGGCGAGGCCCATCGGGGCTTGACCGCGCCGCGTCATGTCGGTCGGATCATCGGCTTGCCCCCGGCCAAGACATAGTGCCCTGTAGATGAGGCCCGGATGGCCTCGCGCGTTTCCCAGAGTCCAAGAACAATAATGCGGGTAAGCATCCCGTCAGGAGATCGCCATGAATGCTGTAGACCCCTCCCTCGAAGCAGTACAAATCGCTGATTGGCGCAACTACCCGATCAGTGCCGATCTGGTTGGCCTTAGCTCCGCTAGCGACTGCCTGGAGGTCACCTGGAGCGATGCTCGGGTCAGCCCCTTCCATCACCAGTGGCTGCGTGACAACTGCGCCTGCAGCCAGTGCGTCTACAGTGTGACCCGCGAGCAGCTGTTCGAGATCGTCGACGTCTCGGAGCAATTGCATCCCCAGCGCACCCGGATCGACGAACAGGGGCATCTGCTGATCGATTGGCAGGATGGTCACCACAGCCGCTTTCACCCCGGTTGGTTGCGTGCCCACGCCTATGATGACGTCTCGCGCGCCGAACGCCGCGCGCTGCGTCCGCAGAGCCGTTTGTGGGGCGCCGAGAAGAGTGAGCTGCTGCCGCAGTTTGACTACCAGGCGGTGATGGAAGATGACGGTGCGCTGCTGCAGTGGTTGCTTGCGGTGCGCGATATCGGGCTGACCCAGCTGTGCGGTGTGCCGACCACCGAGGACGTCTTGCCAGTGCTCGTCAAGCGCATCGCCTTCATCCGCGAGAGTAACTTCGGCGTGCTGTTCGACGTGCAGTCCAAGGGCGACGCCGACAGCAATGCCTACACATCCTTCAACCTGCCGCTGCACACCGACCTGCCGACCCGCGAGTTGCAGCCGGGTCTGCAGTTTCTGCATTGCCTGGTCAACGATGCCACGGGCGGCGAGAGTGTCTTCGTCGACGGCTTCGCGATTGCCGAGGCCTTACATCAGGAGGCGCCCGAGCTGTTCCATGTCCTGTGTGAAACGCCCATCGAGTTCCGCAACAGGAGCCGCACCAGCGACTACCGCTGCCTGGCGCCGATCATCGGCCTGGGTGCCGACGGCGTGGTCAGTGAGATCCGCATGGGCAACTTCCTCCGGGGCGCCTTCGATGCACCGGTAGAGCGCATGCCGGCGCTGTATAGCGCTTACCGGCGGTTCATCGAGATGACCCGCGAACCGCGTTTCCGGGTGCAGCGCAGGCTGGATGCGGGGCAACTCTGGTGCTTCGACAACCGCCGGACCCTGCATGCCCGCACCGAATTCGACCCGAGCAGCGGGGCGCGTCACTTCAAGGGCTGTTATGTCGATCGTGACGAACTGCTGTCGCGCATCCATGTGCTGCAGCGCTAGACGCGGCATGGCCGCGGCAAAGAACCCATAGCCGAGCATTATCTTCTATCCCTGGCAGATGACTGCCTTCGTCGCCGAGAGCGAAGCCTTCGGCGACGCGCACGCCTCGCTCGCGGACGGCGAGCGGTGTCTCGTGGGGTTCAGGTGCGCCGGCTGCCGCGGCCAACGCTGCCTGCATGGCGGCTGGGCAGCCTGTGCGGTTGCGCTGCGCTTGAGGGCCTGCGCCCGGCAAGGGAGGCTCGGGCCGAGGAGAAGACGAATCGCACAAAGCACGAAGGGGAGCCGGAGCTCCCCTTCAAAGTGTCGTTACGTGCTTTGTTTTTTTTGTTGAACGATCTGTTGTTGTTTTTATCGTTCCAGATCGTTGTTTTGATCCCATCGGGGATCAAGGCAAACGTATTTTTTTGGACCCTGGTACTGCCATCGTCACTAAGTGATCCAACCTACCAATCAGCTACCTTGAGGTAGTTTTATTGTCATTGGCCTGGTCACGGGGTTGGCCCCGAACAACAATCCTCTCCAAAAAAATCTGTTTGCGGCTCGCCTGTACTGTTGTTTTTGTTGTGTCAGCGTCGAGACGTATCGTGTTCTTGGATTCTTATTTTTGTGCGCTAATAGAAAGCATGGCTCGTGCCAGTTTTAAAATATCCATATATATCAAGTACATAAAAATATACGCCGTAGGGCTGTGGCTGTTCTGTTGCGGGTTGTGTTGCCGTACTACCCGTTTTCGTTACCTCGGCCGGGCGGCGGTAACATCTGGGCGGCAGGTAGCGGTCGGTGGCTGGGTCATTGGGCGGGACGTGGTGAGGTGGTGAGCAGATGGCTGGCCTGGCTCTACGCGGTTGTCCGGCGAATGGCCGGCACAGCGGCATAAAAAAGGGAGCCAAAAGGCTCCCGCAAGACTGGCGCCGCCCACACGCGGGGGCGGCCCAGGTTAGGCATTTGACTTAAGCGGCGCTGAACAGCTTGTGCGGGTCGATGACGAATTTCTTCGGCACGCCGGCATCGAACTCGCCATAGCCCTTGGGCGCGTCGTCCAGGGAAATCACCTGAACCCCGACGATGTCGGCGATGTTGATCCGATCCCACATGATCGCCTGCATCAGCTGGCGGTTGTACTTCATCACCGGGGTCTGGCCGGTGTGGAAGCTGTGCGACTTGGCCCAGCCGAGGCCGAAGCGGATGCTCAGGGCACCGATCTTCGCCGCGGCATCCACCGCGCCCGGGTCTTCGGTGACGTACAGGCCGGGGATGCCGATCTTGCCGGCGACCCGGACCACGCCCATCAACGAGTTGAGCACGGTGGCCGGGGCTTCGTGCTTCACGCCGTCATGACCGTGACCGCGGGCTTCGAAGCCCACCGCATCGATGGCGCAATCGACTTCCGGCTCGCCGAGCAGGGCGGCGATCTGTTCGTGCAGCGGGGTGTCCAGGGACAGGTCGGCGATCTCGAAGCCGACTGCCTTGGCATGTGCCAGGCGCACCGGGTTGACGTCGCCGACGATCACCACCGCGGCGCCGAGCAGGCGTGCGGAGGCGGCAGCGGCCAGGCCGACCGGACCGGCACCGGCGATATACACCGTGCTGCCCGGGCCGACGCCGGCGGTGACCGCGCCGTGGTAACCGGTCGGCAGGATGTCGGACAGGCAGGTCAGGTCGCGGATCTTCTCCATCGCCTTGTCGCGATCCGGCAGCTTGAGCAGGTTGAAGTCGGCGTAAGGCACCATGGCGTATTCCGCCTGGCCACCGGTCCAGTCACCCATGTCGACGTAACCGTAGGCGCCGCCGGGACGTGCCGGGTTGACCGACAGGCAGACCCCGGTGTGTTGTTCCTTGCAGCTACGGCAGCGGCCGCAGGCGACGTTGAACGGCACCGAGACCAGATCGCCGATCTGCAGATTCTCGACGTCGCGACCCTTCTCGATCACTTCGCCGGTGATTTCATGGCCCAGTACCAGGCCGGTTTGCGCGGTGGTACGGCCGCGCACCATGTGCTGGTCGGAACCGCAGATGTTGGTGGAAACCACGCGCAAGATCACTGCGTGGTCGATCTTCTTGCCGCGCGGATCCTGCATTTTTGGATAGTCGATCTTCTGTACTTCGACCTTGCCTGCGCCGAGGTAGACGACGCCACGATTACCGGACATTGGATGTTCTCCTTTGTTGTTGTGGATACAAAGGCGCGGCCAACGGCCACGCGGCCTTGCACTGGAGCTTTACGATGTGTTGCTGGGGCCGGTGAGGTCCGCGATAGAGGCAGTGCGGGACTGTCCCCACCGGCCCGGTGGTACGGTTAAGCGTGCAGCACCACGGTGCGGTTGGCGTTGAGGAACACCCGCCGCTCGAGGTGGTAACCGATGGCCTTGGCCAGGGTCTGGCACTCGATGTCGCGCCCCTTGGCAACCAGGTCTTCGGGGTAGTGGGCGTGGTCCACCGACTCCACGCCCTGGGCGACGATCGGCCCCTCGTCGAGGTCGTTGTTGATGTAGTGGGCGGTGGCGCCGACCAGCTTGACGCCCTTCTGGTACGCCTGGTGGTAGGGC
>NZ_JBFIIG010000117.1:0-12936 GCF_041601375.1 Pseudomonas sp.
CGGATCAACTGGAACTTCGTCGCCAACGACCCGGCGCTGATCGACCAGGCCCGTCAACGCTGGGCCGCGCAGGACTGGCCAACGGTGCCAGGCGAGACCGCGCGAATCGAGCTGCCACGCTGACGGAGAAGATTTGTTGCACTCCCGCGACATCCAAACAGCAGGTGCTCGGGTATAACCCTTGGCACGCTCACACACTCAGGAACCCTGTGCATGGCGCAGCCGCTGTTCGATTACGAAAGCCGTCTGGAAGCCTGCGCCCGGCAGGATGAGCGGGCATTCCAGGCGCTCTATCAACAGGAGGCCGCGCAGATGCTCGGGCTGGCCATCACTCTGCTCGGCCGCCGTGATCAGGCTGAGGACTGTGTACACGATGCCTTTGTACAGATCTGGCGCAATGCTCAGCGCTTTCAGCGGGCGCTTGGCAGCGGCCGCGCCTGGATCTACAGCATCCTGCGCTACCGCGCCCTGAACCAGCTGCGCAGCCGTGGCCGCACGGTGGAAATGGATGACGACTTTATCGAACGCGCCGCCGACGACAGCCCGCAGGCCGCCCAGCTGCTGGAGCAACAGGGCGAACAGCAGCAACTGCGCCGTTGCCTGCAGGGTATCGAGCGCAACCGCCGCCACCCAATTCTGCTGGCGTTCTACCGCGGCCTGACCCATGAACAGATCGCCAACCGCCTGACCACCCCGCTGGGCACCATCAAGGGCCGTATCCGCGCCGGTCTGCGCGCACTGCAGGAGTGTTTGCAAGCATGATTACGCAGCAACCTGCCGAACGCCGCGCATTGATCGGCGAATACGTTCTGGGCCTGCTCGACGAGGCCGAGGCCAAGGAAGTGCGCGAGCTGATCGAGCAGGATGCCGAAGCCGCGCAAATGGCCCTGCAATGGCAGCAGCACTTTCTCGAGCTGAGCGACCAGTTGCCGCCGCAGACACCCTCCGCGCAGTTGTGGCAGCGCCTGCAGGACAGCCTCGGGCTGAGCCCGGCGGTCAGTCGCGTGAGCGGCTGGCTGGCCTGGTGGCAGAGCCTGACCACCTGGCGACTCACCAGCGCCGCCCTGGCGCTGGCGCTGATCGCCGCCCTGCTGCCTGAGCTATGGCGCAGCGACAGCGTCGTCAGCAGCTACACCGTGGTGCTGCAGGCTCCGGGTGAGGCGGCCAAGCCAGGCTGGGTGGTGCATATCGATGGCAATGGCAGCCTGCGCCTGCAACCGCTGCTGCAGGATCAGATCCCCGCCGACCGTTCCGTGCAATTCTGGACGTTGATCGATCCGGCCATCGGTCCGCGCTCCCTGGGCCTGGTCGAACCGGGTAAGCCATTGCAGCTGTCCGCCGAACAGATTGGTGCCGTACAACCCGGCCAACTGTTCGAACTGACCCTGGAACCGACCGGAGGCTCGCCCGAGGACCGGCCAACCGGCAAGGTGCTGTATATCGGCCGCGCGGTGATAGCCTCGGCCAACTGACTTTGCGCACGCCGCCGAATTTATTTTCAGGCGGCGACATCCAGGCGCGCTCTCGTGGGTATAGCTATCAGGTGTTTCATCGAGGCACCTGCAAGGCCGGCCTTATCCGGCCTGGCATCGATGCTGGATAACCACAGATGAGAGGACGCTTATGAACAGGCTCAATACCCTGCTGACCACTGCCGTTGCCACTGCCACCCTCAGCCTTGCCGCCGGCACTGCCAGCGCCGCCACGCTGCTGGCGCTGAGTGCCGATGGCCAGCTGTTCAAGATCGACAGCGCCAGCCAGGCAATCACCGCCACCATGCCCGCCGACAGCCCCAGCCCACTGCGCGGCATCGATGTGCGCCCGGCCAACGGCATGCTCTATGGGCTGGGCAGTGACAACCAGCTCTATACCCTGGACCTGGCCACGGGCGCGGCCAGCAAGGTGGCCAGCCTGAACAAGCAGCTGCCCGGCAGCGGTCAGGCGGTCATCGATTTCAATCCGGTTGCCGACAAACTGCGCATGCTGGCCGCCGACGGCACCAACTTCCGGGTCAATGTCGAGACCGGTGAGGTGGTGGTCGATGGTTCAGTGGCCTACGCGGCTGACGGTGCCTATGCAGGTAAAAGTGCACAAGTGGTGGCTGGGGCCTACACCAACTCCTATGCCGGCACCCAAGCTACTGCGCTGTACAACGTCGACATGGCCAGCAGCAGCCTGATGCTGCAGAACCCGCCTAACGACGGCATCCAGCAAGCCGTTGGCAAGATCGTCGATGGTCTGCAGAACGCGGCCCTGGATATCGCCAGCGACGGCAAGGGTGGCAACACCCTCTACCTGCTGACCGGTACCACGCTGCACACCCTGGGCCTGGCCAGCGGCAAGCCAACCACCCTGGGCGAGGTCGCCGACCTGCCGGGCAATATCATTGATATCGCCGTACTGCCTGAAATGTAAACGAGGATGCGGGAAGGCCGCCTGGCCTTCCCGCTTACGGCTTATTGGGCGAAGACTTCCGCGAACAGATCGTTCATCGCCCGGTAGGACCGCGCCGCCACCTGCGGATGGTACTGGTTGCGCCCCGGGGTATTGGCCTGCGGATTGGTGAAGGAATGCACCGCGCCGCCATAGATAACCAGTTGCCAATCGGTGTTCGCCGCTTTCATCTCGGCGATGAAACCATCGACCTGCTCCGGCGGCACCGACGGGTCGTCCGCGCCATGCAACACCAACACCGGCGCCTTGATGTTCTGCGCATCGGCCGGGTTCGGCGTATCCAGATTGCCATGGAAGGACACGAAACCTTGCAGGTCGGCGCCCGAACGGGCCAGTTCGAGCACCGCGCCGCCGCCGAAGCAGAAGCCAATGGCGCCCAGCTTGTCGCTATCCAGGGCCACCTGCTCGGCCTGCGCTTTCAGCACCTCGACTGCGGCCTGGGCGCGCTTGCGCATCAAGGCCCGGTCGCCGCGCACCGCACCGGCGGCCGCCCCTGCCTCCTGCGCATTGCTCGGGCGCACCGCCTTGCCGTACATGTCGGCCATGAACACCACGTACTTGTCGCCCGCGACGAGTTCGGCCTGCTTCGCCGAATTCTCGGTCACCCCCAGCCAGTCCGGTACCATCAGCAAGCCGGGCCGCGGGCTGGTCACCGCATCGTCATAGATCAACATGCCTTCGAAGGCTTCACCGTCGATCTCGTAAGGCACCGGCTTGACCACCACCGCCGCCTCGGCGACACCGACCAGACCCGCCAGCGCCAAGGGTATGAGTGATTTGTGCATCGACCTGCTCCTGTGAGTGGATACCACTTCAACAGTAGCGCCTGAGATCCAATAACCAAGATAAAAGCCCGCATAAGCGGGCTTTTATCTTTACGTCAGCTATCAGGCCGAGAGTTCGACCAGCAGCTTGTTCAGCCGCTGCACATAAGCCGCCGGATCTTTCAGGCTGTCACCGGCCGCCAGCGCTGCCTGGTCGAAGAGGATGTGGCTGAGGTCGGCGAAACGCTCTTCGTCCGGCTCGGCATCCAGCTTCTCGATCAGCGGATGGTTGGGGTTGAACTCGAAGATCGGCTTGGATTCCGGCACCTTCTGCCCGCTGGCCTCGAGAATCTGGCGCATCTGCAAGCCCAGATCCTGCTCGCCGATGGCGAGGATCGCCGGCGAATCGGTCAGGCGATGGGAGACCCGCACCTGCGCCACCTGCTCGCCCAGCGCGGCTTTCAGGCGCTCGGCCAGACCTTCCTTGGCCTTGGCCACTTCTTCCTGAGCCTGCTTGTCTTCTTCCGAGTCCAGCTTGCCCAGGTCCAGGTCGCCACGGGCGACGTCGACGAAGTGCTTACCGTCGAACTCGGTGAGGTAGCTCATCAGCCACTCGTCGATGCGGTCGGTGAGCAGCAGTACCTCGATGCCTTTCTTGCGGAACACTTCCAGGTGCGGGCTGCTCTTCACCTGGGCGTAGGATTCGCCGGAGAGGTAGTAGATCTTGTCCTGGCCCTCCTTCATCCGTCCGATATAGTCGACCAGGGCCACGCTCTGCTCGCCCGCGTCGCTGCTGGTGGAGGCGAAACGCAGCAAACCGGCGATCTTCTCCTTGTTGGCGAAATCTTCCGCCGGACCTTCCTTGAGTACCTGGCCGAAGTTCTTCCAGAACGCCTTGTACTGCTCGGGATCGTTCTTCGCCAGCTTCTCCAGCATGTCCAGCACGCGCTTGGTCAGCGCCGACTTCATCGAGTCGATCACCGGATCCTTCTGCAGGATCTCGCGGGAAATGTTCAGCGACAGGTCGTTGGAGTCGACCACGCCCTTGATGAAACGCAGGTACAACGGCAGGAACTCATCGGCCTGGTCCATGATGAACACGCGCTGTACATACAGCTTGAGGCCCTTGGAGGCATCGCGCTGATACAGGTCGAACGGCGCCTGGCCGGGCACATAGAGCAAGGAGGTGTATTCCAGCTTGCCCTCGACCTTGTTGTGACTCCAGGCCAGCGGGTTGTCGAAATCATGGGCGACGTGCTTGTAGAACTCCTGGTATTCCTCGTCCTTGATCTCGTTGCGCGGGCGGGTCCACAGCGCGCTGGCGCGGTTGACGGTTTCCCACTCGACCTCGGCCGGTTTGTCGGCCTCTGCATCGCTCTCCGGAGAAGAAACAGATTCTTTCGGCAGTTCGATCGGCAGGGCGATATGGTCGGAGTATTTCTTGATGATGTTGCGCAGGCGCCAACCGTCGGCGAACTCTTCCTCGCCCTTCTTCAGGTGCAGGACGATACGGGTGCCGCGCTCGGCCTTGTCGACGGTGGCGATCTCGAACTCACCCTCGCCCTTCGACGCCCAATGCACGCCTTCACTGGCCGCCAGACCGGCGCGACGGCTGAACACGTCGACCTTGTCGGCGACGATAAAGGCCGAATAGAAGCCCACGCCGAACTGACCGATCAGGTGCGAATCCTTCTTCTGGTCGCCGGACAGATGCTGGAGGAAGTCGGCGGTGCCCGACTTGGCAATGGTGCCGAGGTGGGTGATCGCGTCCTCGCGGCTCATGCCGATGCCGTTGTCCTCGAGGGTGACGGTCTTGGCTTCCTTGTCGAAGCTGATGCGAATCTTCAGCGCGGCGCCACCTTCCAGCAGCTCGGGCTTGGCCAACGCCTCGAAACGCAGCTTGTCGGTGGCATCCGAGGCGTTGGAGATCAATTCGCGAAGGAAAATTTCCTTGTTGGAATACAGCGAATGGATCATCAGGTTCAGCAGTTGCTTCACCTCGGTCTGGAAGCCCAGGGTTTCTTTTTGAGTTTCCACACTCATGGTCGTCTAACTCCACATTGGTGACTAAGCCGGAATCCGGCGGGTGTCATGCAGATGGGGGCAAGCTTGGGGATTTCAAGTAGTTGGCCGAACCTCTCAGAGGCTGAGAAAATATCGAGTGCCGTAGCGAGAGCGTCCCCTGGTGTCCGCGGCAAGGCGCGTTACGCGAAAAATGGGGGAGTTTAGTGAGCTAAATGACCCCATTTTTCGCGTAGTGCAACGCCAGCAGCGGGCGCCTGGGGGCGTTCGCAGTAGGCGGGAGTTTTTTCCCAGCCTCTCAGGGCTCCAGCAGCTCGATCGTGCCGATTTCCTCGGGGAGCAAGGCGTAGCTGGCCGCACCCGAACCGCTCAGACGCTGGCGCAGGACGATGCGCCCCTCCTGGTCGACCCCCTGAAAACGCCCCTCCGCCGAACTGCCGCGGGTAGTCGACACGCGCATGGTCAGGTTCTCGTAGCGGCGTGGGCTGCGCAGCAGACCTTCCAGGCTAAAGCGCAGGCGCCGATCCAGCGGACGGCTGCTACGTTCGCTGCTTGCCGTCGCGACTGGCGCGGCGTGCGCCGGGGGTGCCGGCGCCGACAGCGCCCGCTCCGGCAATGCGGCAAAGCGATCGGCCTCGACCGCCCAGCCGCGGGATGCGCTCTTGTGCAGCAGAATCGGCAAGCGTTGTGGCTGCCCATCGATCTGCGCCTCGACCGTCAGTTCGAGGCTGGCAGCCGGCAGCGTCAGCGCCGGCAATTGGCCCACCTGCACCGCACGAGTGGCGAAACGCCGCTGCAGATAGTCTTCGATGACATAGGCCAGGGTATCGGTGGAGTCGACATGCCGGTCGACCTTGCCGTCGCGATAACGCAGACCATCGCTGAACACCTCGACCCTGCCGCTCAGGGTGGTCTTGAAGCGTGCAGGCAACACCAGATGAAAATCGCCAGCCAGCTTGTTCGGCGGCACAGGTTGCAGGTTCAGGTGCAGGGTGTAGCCATGGCGCAGCCGACGTGCCTCGGGCAGGTCCTGCTCCGGCAGCAGCCAGCTCACTTCGATTTCCGGCAACGGGCCCGAGTCGCCTGGCAACACATCCAGGCGCAAGGCGCCGGTCACGGGCCGTGGCAGGCGGATGAGCAGCTCGCGACGGGCAAAGAAGTCCTGGCCTTCGCGCAGGCTGAGCACGCTGCCGAGCAATTCACCCTGCTGGGGCGCAAAAGGCTGGCCATTCAACTCGCCGTGCAACTCGATGGCCAGTTCAGCCGGGGCCTGCACCTCGGGCTTGAGCCACTGCAAGCTCAACAACGCATGCAGGCGCTGCGAATCCTGGTTGGCAAGCAGGGTCAAGCCGACGATCAGCGGGATAAACCCCAGGGCGCTGAGGCCCAACGCCTGACGCGCACTGCGCCAGTGACGCAGCACGTACAGCAGCGTTAACGGCGGCAACAGACTCGCCCAGCCCCAGAGCAGACCAGTGCCGAAGGCGCGCATCACCAGCCAGACCAGGCCGGCCAGAATCAGCAGCAAGCCACCGAGGATCAGCAACGCATCCATTCGAATTCCTTAAGCAGATAGGTCGAGCGGATCGCACCGCCGTGGCAGACTCAAGGCTCGTCGACCCTGGAGTGCGCCCGTGCCGTGGCGATAGGCTCGGTTTGATTGGTTTGATCGCCATGCTGGCGACGCGGCGACCTTGTCGCCACACCTGGCACTGGACATAGGTGCCACGATATTCACCGGCGCGCAGGTAATCTATCGAGAAGTCGAGGATTTTCGGCAAATGTGCAATGCCAATGAACATCAACAGATGGAGCATGGCGGCATGCTCCATGCAGCCGGCGATCACCCACTCTCTGCCGGCTATAGGGCAAACGCAGGGTCAAACCGAGGGCGCTGGCCTCGTGCAGCTGGAGTCCGAGCAGTTGGCAATGCCGTAGCGCCGCCAGAAAGCGCTGCGCCTGCTCGAGAATGCGGGTATTGCTCATCGATTCAGTCCACCACAAGGGCGCAAGAGGCGCGCATGATAGCGCCTCACCGGGCCACGACACATTGCCAACATGTTGGAGTGGAACACTTATCACGCAATGGGCGGGGAACTTAGTCGAACGGGGCGTGCTCGAAAGGGCTATGCCTGGGGCGACCCAGCCATCCGCCACCCTAAATGTCCACAAGGAGTACTGACCGTGCAAAAGCCATTTACCTATACCCTGCTGCTCGCCGCTGTCCTGGCACTGGCCGCCTGCGAAAAAACGCCGGAAGACAAGATGGAGTCGGCCAAGGAGTCGATCTCGGAAGCGGCTGAATCAATGGGTGACGCGGCTGAAGATACCGGTGATGCCATCAAGCAGAAAACAGAAGAAGTGATGGAAGACTGATCTGAGCCGCTCACCGGCAAAAATCGCAAATGATCGCGGATCACCCCCATCCGAGATGGAGGTAACCCGCTCAACAACAAGGCCCGCGTGATGCGGGCCTTGTTGTTTCTGCAGTGCTTACAGGGCTGGCGTCAGCATCAGCAACAGGCTGCACAGCAAGCCTGCCCCCCACACCAGGCTGCGCTGCCAGTGCATATCCGCCCAATAGAACAGCAGGTACAGCACTCGCGAGACCACGAACGTCAGCGCCAGCACATCCACCAGCAGCCCATGAGTCTGGGTGACATGCGTCATCAGCACGCCCACGGCAAACAGCGGGAAGGCCTCGAAGCTGTTCAGGTGGGCGGCCAACGCCCGCGCGCCGAAACCGGTCAGCCGCGCTTGCTGGCTGCGCGGGTGATGATTGTCATACGTCCCGCTCTCCTGCTGCATGGCCCTGGCCACTGGCGCCTTGGCCAGGAAAATCAACAGCGCACTGATAAAAATGCACCAGAATGGCAGACTCATTGGCTCTTCTCCTTGGCCGGTTCAAGCATGGCGGTCTGGGTATAGACCATCACTTCAAGTACATCGGAATGGAACTCGCGGCGGTAGAGTACCAGTACTACGCCAGTGCTCACCGCAATGAAGAACCAGGGATTGATAAACCAGGACAGCGTCGCCATGCCGAAGTAATAGGCACGCAAACCGTAGTTGAACTGGTTGGCCGCCATCGAGATCACCCGCGCGGTACGCTCGGAAAACGCCCTGCGCTCCTGCTCGGTGACATGCCGCTCGCCCAGCATCGGCGCCGAACCGACCAACACGGCTGCGAAATTGTACTGGCGCATGCACCAACTGAAGGTGAAGAAGGCATAGACGAATACCACCCCTAGACACAGCAACTTGAACTCCGACATCTCGCGGCTGACCGCCTGCACGAAGGGCAAGTCGGCCAGCAGCGACACGGCGCGATCGGAGGCACCCAGTACGGTGAGGATACCGGCCAGGATGATCAGGGTGCTGGAGGCGAAGAAGGAGGCGTTGCGCTCCAGATTGCCGATCACACTGGCATCGGCGATACGGTTTTCGCGCAGCAACATGCGGCGCATCCAGTCCTCCCGATAAAGATGCATGACACTGGCCAGGCAGGGCGTGGTTCGGCCCTTGAACAAGGCGTAACGGGTGTAGCCGCCCCAGCACAGTAGAAACCAGGCAATCGCCACGAGTTGCTGCCAGAGATTGTTTTCGAGAATGTTCATGAGTCCCCCAGTCCAGGGCGGGATTATAGCCAGTCGGACGCGGCCGCACCGCTACCTTGTTCGCTCGCCGCAGCACGGGTTGCCACGCGCCGCAGGAGTGACTTGCATGCGCCCAAAAATAAACCGCGGTGGACAGTTGCGAAGTGCCGGCGCCTGGCTGACACTTGAGCAGCAAACGCACCATAACGGTGCCAAACTCAACCCGTGTTCGAGTCCAGTCATTGCGTTAGAAGCCTGCATGCTTTGATGAGACAGGAAGTCCCACAACACCGCCAAGGAGAGCCGGCATGTCCGTGCAGCGCCTTTTTTCCCTGATTTTCGCCGCCATCATCTTCTGCACCGTCCTGGTTTCAGCCTTGGTCATGCTGATGCTCGCCAACCAGGAGCACCTGAGCGCGAGCCAGGAGAATCGATATCGCTCCTACCTGCTGGCGGACGAACTGAGGCAAAGCTCCGACGACCTCACACGCCTGGCGCGTACCTTCGCCGTCACCGGCGACTCGCGCTATGAAGAACAATATTGGCAGGTGCTCGACATCCGCCACGGCAAACGCGCCCGACCACAGCAGTATGAACGTCTGTATTGGGATTTCCTCGCCGCCGGCCTGCCCGCCCCCAGAGCCAACGGAGAATCCGCTCCGCTGCTCGAGCTGATGCGGCGCCAGGGTTTCAGCCAGGCGGAACTGGACAAGCTGGCCGAGGCCCAGGCCAATTCCGATGCCCTGGTGCAGATCGAGACCGAGGCGATGAACCTGGCCAAAGGCCTGCTGGCCGATGGCCGGGGCGGCTTCACCCGACAAGGAGCGCCCGACCGGATACTGGCCAGCCAACTGATGCACAGCGAGGAATACCACCGGGAAAAAGCCAAGATCATGCAGCCCGTGGATAACTTCTATGCCTTGCTCGACCGGCGGACCTCAGACGAGGTCGCCCACTACGCCCGGATAGGTGAGCGCTACATGATCGCCGTGACGCTGATGGTGGTAATCCTGATCCTGATTGCGGTCGTCGGCATATTCACGATTCGGCGCAAGGTTTCCGGCGCATTGCTGCGTTTGAGCGACGAAGCGCGGCAGGTCGCCGAAGGCGAGCTGGGCACGCACCTCGCCGCGCAAAGCGGTGGCGAGTTTGGCGTGCTGTCGCACTCATTCGGCCAGATGGTGAGCAAACTGCGCGAAATCGTCGGCAACGTGGTGCACTCGAGCAGCCAGCTGAGCGTTTCCGCGTCGCAGCTGACCAGCACCACCACCTCGACCCAGCACAACCTCAAGCAGCAGGAACTGCACACCACCGAAGTGGCGGCAGCCATGACCGAGATGGCGGCCACTGTGCAAGAAGTTGCCCGTCACTCCACGCAAACCGCCGAAGCGGCGCAGCGCGCCGACCAGGCCGCCAACACCGGCCACCTGCTGGTCGGACAGATGGTCGAGTCGATCGACGCCCTGGCCCATGAAATCGGTAATGCCGCGACCGTGGTGCAAACCCTGGCCCAGGACACAGTCGATATCGGCAGCATCCTCAATGTGATTCGCAGCATCGCCGAGCAGACCAACCTACTGGCCCTTAACGCGGCCATCGAAGCAGCCCGCGCCGGTGAACAGGGCCGCGGCTTTGCCGTGGTCGCCGATGAAGTACGCTCGCTGGCCAAGCGCACCCAGGACTCCACCCGGGAAATCCAAGAGATGATCGAGCGCCTGCAAGCCGGCGCCAACAAGGCAGCCGGGGTGATGGGCCAGAGCCGGACACAGGCGGAATCGGGCGCCAGCCAGGCGATTGAGGCCAGGCAGGCGCTGGAGGTCATCACTGGCGCCAACCGTGAGATCAGTGACATGGCCGTCCAGATCGCCAGCGCGGCCGAGCAGCAGGCCGCGGTGGCCCAGGACATCAGCCAGCGGATCGAGATGATCCGCGACTTGGCCAGCGGCAATGCCGAGGGCTCCAACGAGGTCACCGCAGCCAGCCACGACCTCGCCGCACTGGCTGAACGGCTGCACGCCCAGGTTCGGCATTTCAACCTCGGCGGCAATGCCGCCTGAACAACCCGGGGATTGCCCGCACGAACGCAATCAGCCAGGAGCATGGACGCCCGACACCGTGATCCTGGCTGCCGGCACAGGCCCTTTTCAGCGAAGCATCAGGCCAATGCGCCCTGCGCCTTCCCCAGCAGACGGTCGAGCAGCGATGCCAACAACAAGGTGATCAGCACCGGCAGCAGCCAGCCGAGACTCTCGCCGGCCAGCGGCAACTCGCTGAACAATGACGGCAACAACGGGCTGAAGCCCGCGGCGGCGAAGCCATCGACCAGGCCGAAGACCAGGGTCACCGACATCACCGGGACGAATACCCGGCGCGGCGACAACCACAGGTTATCCAGCAGGCTCAATGCAACCAGCACGATGGCCAGCGGATAGAGTCCCACCAGAACCGGTACCGAAAAGCTGATCAGCTGGGTCAAACCCTGATTGGCCACCAGCAGACTGAACAACGCGAACACCACCACTACCAGCCGGTAGGACAGCGGCAGCAGGCTGCTGAAAAACTCGCCGCAGGCCGTCAACAGACCCACGGCCGTGGTCAGACAGGCCAGAGTGATCACCACCGCCAGCAGCAGGCTGCCGGCGGTACCGAAGCGGTACTGGACATAGGCGGTGAGTACCTGCACGCCATTCTGCGCTTCACCGGCAATGTCCTGGCTGGTCGCCCCCAGGTAGAACAATGCCAGGTACACCAAGGACAACCCAACGGCTGCAATCAGGCCGGCAATCACCGAATAGCGGGTGATCAACGCGCCATCGGTCACCCCCCGGTCGCGGATGGCGGTGGCAATCACGATGCCGAACACCAGGGCCCCAAGGGTATCCATGGTCAGGTAGCCCTGCAGGAAGCCCTGGACGAAGGGCGCCGCCTGATAGGCCGCGGCTACCTGGCCAATCTCGCCGGCGGGCATCAGCAATGCCGCGCCCCCCAGCACCAGGAGCGCCGCCAAGAGCACCGGTGCAATGAACTTGCCGATACGATCGACCAGTTGCCCCGGGTTGAGCGACAGCAACAGCACCGCCGCGAAATACGCCAGGCTGTAGATCAGCAGTGGCGTGGCCGAATTGCCGGTGAACGGCGCCAGCGCCATCTCGAAGGACACCACCGCGGTACGCGGCGTGGCGAACAGTGGGCCGATGGCCAGGTACACCGCCACCGCAAACAGCATCCCGGCGCGCTTGCCCAGCGGCGCGGTGAGCAGTGCCATACCGCCGCCGACCCGGGCCAGGGCGACGATGGTGAGCAGCGGCAAGCCGACGCCGGTGAGCAGGAAACCCAAGGCCGCCAGGCCAATATTCTCGCCCGCCGCCATACCGGCACTGGGCGGGAAGATGATGTTGCCGGCGCCGAGAAACAGGGCAAAAGTCATGAAGCCGAGGGCCAGGAGATCCGAGCCTTGCAAACGAGTCATAGAGGGCAATACCACAGGCAGAAAAATATGAATTCCGAGAGTTTCCCGAAGGATCGGGGGAAACGTCGCCCTGCCGGTTGGGCTGAGCCGCTGCTGCAGCGCTAGCCGCTTGTGGCGGCCAAGGCGCGAATAGTTGCCAGCCTAACGAAGTTGCCATTTTCGCGGCAGTGACGCAGGTCAGGCTGTCGAACTGGCGTAATCAGCTGTCGCATCGGCAACAGTTCTAGCAGGCTGTTGAAAAACTACCTGCGTTGCCGATGCGTCGTTAAAAACAGGCTCGGAATGCTCATTTACAGCTCGTAAACTCCGCTTCCTCGCCTGTTTTTGCCTAGCCTCGGCTGCCTCGCCTACGTTTTTCAACGGCCTGCTAGTGCCCGATAAACAAAAAAGGCCACCCTAAGGTGGCCTCTTTACCGTCAGCAACGCTTAGGCGTTTTTGACTTCCCAACCGGTCAGCTCGGCGAGGGCCTTGCCGATGTCAGCCAGGGAACGCACGGTTTTCACACCGGCGTCCTGCAGTGCGGCGAACTTCTCGTCCGCAGTACCCTTGCCGCCGGAGATGATGGCGCCGGCATGGCCCATGCGCTTGCCCGCAGGGGCAGTCACACCAGCGATGTAGGACACCACCGGC
>NZ_JBFIIG010000118.1:0-12799 GCF_041601375.1 Pseudomonas sp.
ACATGCAGGTGGACGAAGGCCTGGTCGAAGAACTTCGGGTCGCCGCCGAACTGTTTCAGGTGCGAGCTGATGTAGCTGTGGGCGATTTCCGCCGATTCCTTCATCACCTCGCCGAGCTGGCCGGTGAGCTTGAAGCCGCGATTGAGGGTGTGGATGCGCGTCGCCTCGATCGGCAGTGTCGCGCCGCCCATGCTGGTCCAGGCCAGGCCGGTAATCACACCGACCCCGGACAGCACCTGTTCGCGGCGGAACAGCGGCATGCCCAGATTGGCCTCCAGATCCTTGGGGCCGATCCTGACGGTGCTCGCGGGGTCGTCGAGCAGCTTGACCACCGCCTTGCGCACCAGCTTGCCGAGCTGTTTTTCCAGCTGGCGTACCCCGGCTTCCCGGGCGTAGCCCTCGATCAGCACCTTCAGTGCGGCATCGCTGATGGCCAGGCGATGCTTCGGTACGCCGGCCTTGGCCAGCTGCTTGGGCCACAGGTGGCGCTTGGCGATGGTCAGCTTTTCCTCGGTGATGTAGCCGGACAGACGGATCACCTCCATGCGGTCGAGCAGGGGGGCGGGGATCGAGTCCAGGGTGTTGGCGGTGCAGATGAACAGCACCTTGGACAGGTCCAGGCGCAGATCCAGGTAGTGGTCGAGGAATGCGACGTTCTGCTCCGGGTCGAGGGTCTCCAGCAGCGCCGAGGCCGGGTCGCCCTGGTAGCTGCTGCTGAGCTTGTCGATTTCGTCGAGCATGATCACCGGGTTCATCACCTCGACCTCTTTCAGCGCCTGCACCAGCTTGCCGGGCAGGGCGCCGATATAGGTGCGCCGGTGGCCCTTGATCTCGGCCTCGTCGCGCATGCCGCCGACGCTGAAGCGGTAGAACGGCCGGCCGAGGGATTCGGCGATCGATTTGCCGATGCTGGTCTTGCCCACGCCGGGCGGGCCGACCAGCAAGACGATGGAGCCGGCGATCTCGCCCTTGAAGGCGCCGACGGCGAGAAACTCGGTGATCCGATCCTTGATGTCGTCCATCCCCGCGTGGTGCGCATCGAGCACCTGGCGCGCGTGCCTGAGATCGAGCTTGTCCTTGCCGAACACGCCCCAGGGCAGCACGGTGGCCCAGTCCAGGTAGTTGCGGGTGACCGCGTACTCGGGCGAGCCGGTCTCGAGGATCGACAGCTTGTTGAGTTCTTCGTCGATGCGCTTGCGCGCCTGTTCGGGCAGGGTCTTGCCCTCCAGGCGCAGCTCGAACTGCTCGATGTCGGCGCTGCGATCGTCCTTGCTCAGGCCCAGTTCCTGCTGAATGATCTTCAGCTGCTCCTTGAGGAAGAACTCGCGCTGGCGCTCGCCGATCTGCCGATTGACCTCCGCCGACAGCTCTTTCTGCAGGCGCCCGACTTCCACTTCCTTGCGCAGCAGCGGCAGGACCTTCTCCATGCGCTTGAGCATCGGCACGGTATCCAGCACTTCCTGCAACTCCTTGCCGGGGGCACTGGTCAGGGCGGCGGCGAAGTCGGTCAGCGGCCCGGGGTCGTTGGGGCTGAAGCGGTTCAGGTAGTTCTTCAGTTCTTCGTTGTACAGCGGGTTGAGCGGCAACAGCTCCTTGATCGCATTGATCAGCGCCATGCCATAGGCCTTGACCTCGTCGCGCGGGTCGGCCGGGCTCTTCGGGTATTCGACTTCCGCCAGGTAAGGCGGCTTGCGGCTGAGCCAGCCGCGGATGCGCACGCGGGTCAGGCCCTGGGCGACGAATTGCAGTTTGCCGCCTTCCTCGCTGGCGTGGTGCACCCGCACCAGGGTGCCGTGTGCGGGCAGGCTGTCGGGGTCGAAGCTGGCGCCGTCTGCCGGTGGGTTGTCCATGAAGAACAGCGCCAGGCACTTGTGCGCGGTATTGGATACGCGTTCCAGGGTCTTGCCCCAGGGGTCCTGGTTGACGATGACCGGCAGCACCTGGGCGGGGAAGAAGGGCCGGTTGTGGATCGGGATCACATACAGCTTGTCGGGCAACTGCTGATCGGGCAACGCCAGGCCCTGGTCGCTGCGGCGATCATGCTCGGTTTCGCTGGCTTGGTCTGCGACGATTTCGATGTCCTGTGGCTCGTTCATGCGGCACCTGTAGTTGCACGTTAACTGCAACATGGGGCACCGCATGGCGCATTTCAATCAGCTCGCTGCGATGCGGCTCTCGAGAGCATGGCGCAAGTCGCTCAAGCGAGCGTCGATCAGCGGGGTGAGCAGGGCAAAGTAATCGCTGGGCGCCAGGCGTGCCTGGGGTGTCGCTATCAGCTCCTGCTGCAGGCGTTGCAGCAGGCCGTGCAGGGGTTCCGTGTGGGCGGGGTCGTCGAGCTGCTGGCACAGCTCGCGCATCTGCTGTTGCAGCCCGGCCGGGCAGTGGCTGTAGTTGGCCGCGCGCATCGCCAGGCCGCGCAGGCGCGCCAGGTCTTCCAGATGACGGAATGCCGGCCCCAGGCCATGCAGTGCCGGCGAGTCGCGCAGGCTCAGGCGCTCCTCGAGTTGCTCGATGACCGTCAGCAGGGCTTCGATCATGCGGCTGTGGGCCTCGAAGTCGGCGGGATTGCGCCGCAGCTGCGGCCAGTCCTGCTGCAGCGGCGGCAGTTGCAGGCTGGGGCCTGGCCAGTTCAGCCAGAGCTGGTCGAGCTGACGGGCCAGGGCGTTGCGCTGACTGACGCTGACGATGTCCTGCTGCGCCCCCAGGCCGCGATGCTTCTGCAGGGTCTGCAGCAGTTCGAGGGTGCGCAGCAGGGTAGTGCTTTGCAGCTGGCCGAGTGCCTGCTGGTGGCGGCGAGTGGCGCGCTGGCTGAGCCACTGCCCGAGCAGAAACAGGCCCGCGGCCAGGGCCAGGGCGATGCTGAGTTCCATTGGTGATTCCTGGGTGGGCACAAAGTGCATTGGGGGAGTGCAAGCAACACTCCTGCCAGTTGCTGGAAAACCCGGTGCGGCCGCAGTCGTGTCCGGTCATGGCCAGGATTAGTGCTCTATTTTTGTGCGGAAGAAGGTCGTTTCGGCCGTTTTGGTGCGCGATCGGGCGCTTGTGCTGCAAAGAACCGCAGGCGCCTGCCCGCCGCTGGTCGCAGGGGGTGACGGCAACCCGCACAACTGGTTAAAGTGCCAGTACACGTTCTGGAATTGTCGTTGCAATGCTCAAAGCGCGCCTGCTGCGCCTGGATGACCAGGCCCACGAACACACCCACGACCACCACCAGTTGGTGCTGTCGCTGACCGGCCGTGCGGAGTTCGAAGTCAACGGCCGTGGCGGCGAGGTGTGTCGCATGCGCGCCTGCCTGGTGCCCGGCGATGCCGATCACCAGTTCGCCGGCATGGGCGACAACCGCATGCTGATCATCGACCTGGATGAGCAGGGCACCTCCAGCGAAGACCTGGCCCTGCTTACCCATCTGTTCGAGACGCCGCGTTACCCGCAACTGGACGCCGACTTCCAGAACCTGCTGAGCTACGCCGGTGCCGAGCTGGAACGCTATGGCAGCGACCCGCTGCTGGCGCGCGCCCTCGGTGGCGTGCTGCTGCGTGCGCTGCACCTGCGCCTGTTCGGCGAGCAAGCCGCGCGGGTGCAGGGGGCGCTCAATCTGGAACGACTGGACGACTACATCGTCGAGCACCTGGCGCGGCGCATCAGTGTCGCCGAGCTGGCCCAGGTCGCCTGTCTCAGTCCGAGCCATTTTCATGCGCAGTTCAAGGACAGCGTCGGCCTGACCCCCCATCAATACCTGCTGAAAACCCGCCTCGACAGTGCTTCCCGGCTGTTGCGCGAGAGCGGCCTGCCCTTGATCCGCATCGCCGAGGAATGCGGTTTCTCCAGCCAGAGCGCGCTGACCAACGCCATGCGCCGCTACCTGGGGCTGACTCCCAAGCGGGTGCGTGCCGCCCAGTAACGCGCAATCGCCGAAGGTTGCAGCAACGCTAATGCGTGATCTTCTGCGCGCGTCCGGCTAGTCTTGTCGAGATTCAACCAGGGCCGCCGGGAAGGCGGGTATAGCTATCGCGGTGCAGTAGACGCCGAACATGAGTGAGCCCATGAGCAAACGTTTTCTCGATCTATTGCGCGCTGGCTTGCTGGCCATGCTCTGCTCGATCAGCCCGGCGCTGTGGGCCGCCAGCCTGCAGGCCGAGCTGGTCGATGCCCAGGGCCAGCCATTGGCGGGTGCGGTACTGACCTTACGCGGGCCCCTGGGCGCGGAGGCCGAGCCGCTGTCGGCGCTGATGGATCAACAAGCCAAGCAGTTCGTGCCCAATGTGCTGGCGGTGCGTAGCGGCACCAGGGTGGCTTTTCCCAACAGCGATAATATCCGTCACCACGTCTATTCTTTCTCCCCGACCAAGCGGTTCGAGCTGCGCCTGTACCAGGGCACGCCCAGCGAGCCGGTGCTGTTCGACAAGCCGGGTGCGGTGGTACTCGGCTGCAATATTCACGACTGGATGGTCGGCTATGTCTATGTCACCGACGATCCCTGGTTCGCGGTGAGCGACGCCCAGGGCAAGGTGCAGCTCGATAGCTTGCCGGTCGGCAGTTACGCCGTCAGTCTGTGGCACCCGCAGGCTCCCGACATGCTGCCGCAGGCTGCAGGCACGCAGGTGCTCGGCGAACTGCAAACCCAGCAGCGCTTTACCCTGGCCCTGCAGGCATCCACCGTTGTCGCTCCGCCACAGGGGCCCGCGAGTGCCTTTGGCGATGCTTTCAAGAACGCGACGCGCGATGCTGCCCGGTAGTTTTCAGGCGCGCATTGCCAGTGTGCTGATCTTGCTGTTGCTGGTGGTGGTCGGCGCCCTGTATTTCGCCGTGCAGGCCGCCACCAACGTGGCCGTGCGCAGCCAGGCGCGGGAACAGCTGGGTGTCGGTACCCGGGTCTTCGAGCAACTGCTCGATGTGCGCGGTCGGCAACTGCACGACGCGGTGCAGGTGCTGGCCGCCGACTTCGGTTTCAAGACGGCGGTGGCCAGCGGCGATAGCGCAACCATTCGCTCGGCGCTGGCCAACCATGGCGCCCGGATCGATGCCGACGCGGTGATGATGCTCGGCCTCGATGGCAGCCTGAAAGTGAGCACCGACCCGCGGATCAGCGGGCAGACCGCCGCGCGCCTGAGTGCCCGGGTGATGGCGCAGCAACGCGCGGGCGAGCAGATTTTCCTGATGCCGATCGGCGACAGCATCTACCTGCTGGTGCAGGCCACGGTCAGCACCCCGCTGCCGATCGCGCGGGTGATGATGGGCTTCCAGGTCGACCAAACCTTCGCCCGCGAGCTACGCGACCTGACCCTGCTCGAGCTGACCCTGGTCGCCAGCCAGGATGGCCGGCCGGCGATCTGGATCAGCACCTTGCCGGCCTCGACGCAGGCCTTGCTGCAGGACGACATGACGGCTGAGCCAGTCGCTGGCGACAATATGATGCTGGTTGGCGCGGAGCGCTATCTCGGTCAGCGCCTGGTCCTCGCCAGTGGCGCTGACTTTCAGGTCCAGGCCCTGCTGCACAAATCCATGACCCAGGCCCAGCAGGCCTTTGCCCCGCTCGATCGCAATATCCTGTTGATTGCCCTGGCTGCGCTGCTGGCCTCGCTGGGCGGTGCCTTGCTGCTGGCGCGCACTATCTCCAAGCCGGTACAGCGCCTGGCGGCCGTGGCCGAGCGGGTGGGCCAGGGCGATTACCAGGTGCCCCTCGAACTGCACCGCAGCGACGAGCTGGGCAGCCTGGCCAAGGCGTTTCAGCACATGCAGCAGGGCATTGCCGAGCGTGAGCGGCAACTGGCGCACAACGCCCTGCATGATGCGTTGACCGGCCTGCCCAACCGCACCCTGGCGCAGGAACGGCTCGGCAGTGCGATCGCCGCCGAGCGGCCAACCGCGCTGCTGTATGTCGGCGTCGGCAACTTGCGCACGCTCAACGACAGCTGTGGGCCGGGCGCCAGCGATCTGGCCCTGCAGCAGCTCAGTCAACGCCTGCAAGCCAGCCTGCGCCCCGGCGACAGCCTGGCTCAGTTGATGACCAGCGAGCTGCTGCTGTTGCTGGAAAACAGCGACGGCGACAGCGCGATAGTGGTCGGCGACCGCTTGCAGCAATTGCTCAGCCGGCCCCTGCAGATCGGCAATCAGGAGGTCGTGCTGGATTGCTGTGTCGGCATCGCCGCCTACCCGGCCGATGGCGACACCGCGGACGACCTGCTGCGCCGCGCCAGTATCGCCATGCAGGACGCCGCGCAACTGCCCGGGCGCCTGCAGATGTACGAGCGTGGCCGCGACGCCGCGCACCAGCGGCAGTTCCGTCTGATTCGCGACCTGCGCCTGGCCCCCGATAACGCCGAACTGCTGCTGCACTACCAGCCCAAGCTGGATATCGCCGCCGGCCAGGTGCGTCAGGCCGAAGCCCTGCTGCGCTGGCAGCATCCGCAACTGGGCATGATTTCGCCGGGCGAATTCATTCCCCTGGCCGAGCGCACCGGCAGCATCCAGAGCCTCACCGCCTGGGTGATCGAGGAGTCCCTGCGGCAGTTGTGCGAGTGGAACGGCCGTGGCCTGCGCATCCAGCTGTCGCTGAATATCTCCACCGAGGATCTGATCGATCCCAAGTTGCCGAGCCGGGTCGGCCGCTTGCTGAAGCGCTACCAGGTGCCGGCCGAGCAACTGATTTTCGAGGTCACCGAGAGCGGGGTGATGGTCAATCCGACGCTGGCGTTGCAGGTGCTGGATGACCTGCGCGAACTCGGCATTAGCCTGTCGGTGGACGATTTCGGCACCGGCTATTCCTCGCTGACCCAGCTCAAGCGCATGCCGGTGCAGGAGCTGAAAATCGACCAGTCGTTTATCCGCGATCTCGATGACGCCAGCGAAGACGCGGTGATCGTCCGCTCGACCATCGAGATGAGCCACAGTCTGGGTCTCAAGGTAGTCGCCGAGGGCGTCGAGCTGGCCTGCAGCCTGCGCTTGCTCGAACACTGGCAATGCGACACTGCCCAGGGCTACCTGATCAGCCGGCCGCTGCCGGCCGAGGCCTTCGAGGCCTGGCTCGCCCAGCCGTTGCCGACTGCCGCTCTGAAGGTGTCTTGAGGCTATGCATTACTCACAATGGCTTGGCGTTGCGATAGTCAGTCTGTGCTCGCTCCAGGCCGTTGCCGATCAGGGCCGCCTGTTGGCCACTGGCGGTGCGAGCAGCCTGGAAGGTGCGGCAGGTGGCGGCATCACCCCGTGGGCGGTGCTGTCCGGTTATGGCGAGCGTGGTGAGTGGGGGGGCGATGTGTTCGCCACCCGAGTGGAAACGCCGGACTACCGCCTGGATGCGGCGGGAGTGGCGGCGTCGTTTGGCAACCGTGTTGAATTATCCTATGCGCGCCAACGCTTCGACCTGGGCAACCTGGCGCGTGCTCTCAATCTGCCGCAGAGCAGCCTGAGCCAGGATATTTTCGGGGTGAAACTGCGGCTGTTCGGCGACCTGATCTACGGGCAAGTGCCCCAGCTATCGCTCGGTGTCCAGCACAAGCGGCAGAAGGATTTTCTCATCCCCAGCCTGGTCGGCGCCCAGCGCAGCGCAGACACAGAAGGCTACCTCACCGCCAGTCGGCTGATTCTCGGCGGCGCCTTCGGCTACAACCTGCTGCTCAACGGTGGCTTGCGCTATAGCCGTGCCAACGAACTGGGCCTACTTGGCTTCGGCGGCGACCGCAGCGACCGGCACTCGCTGCTCAAGGAAGGTTCGATCGCCGTACTGCTCGACCGTCACTGGGCGCTCGGTATCGAATACCGCGAGAAGCCGGACAACCTCAGCTTCGCGGGTGAAAGCGATTGGGCCGACCTGTTTCTCGGCTACTTTCCCAGCAAGAACCTGGCGCTGGTGCTGGCCTACGCGCGCCTCGGAGAGATCGCCGGTCTGGATAGCCAGAACGCTGCCTACCTGTCCGTGCAGGGGAGTTTCTAGCTATGCGCATTTTGCTGCTGGTCATGTCATTGAGCCTGGCCGCCTGTGCCCAGCGCGCGCCAACGGATGACAGCCTGTACCGCGCCTTGGGCGAACAGCCAGGCATCACCCGTATCGTCGAAGGCATGCTGCTTAATATCGCCAGGGACCAGCGCATCGTCCGTCACTTCGAGAATATCGACATCGTGCGTCTGCGCGACAAACTGGTCGAACAGATTTGCGTCGAGGCCGGCGGCCCCTGCTCCTACACCGGCGACAGCATGGAAGAAAGCCACAAGGGCCAGAATCTTACCCGCAGCGATTTCAATGCCTTGGTGGAAAACCTGCAGGACGCCATGGACGCCGAAGGCATCGCCACGCCGGCGCAGAACCGCCTGCTGGCACGCTTGGTGCCAATGCGCGGCCAGGTGATCGAGCGCTAGCAGGCCGTTGAAAACCACCTACGTTGCCGATGCGGCGTTAAAACGGCCCAGGCGGGATCACAGCAGTCGCTAGCATCGGCGGTTCGCGGTGGTCGCGCAGGAGATCCCCCGTCGTCCTTACGCCGCGCTGTCGCGCAGCAAACTGGGTGCTCAAGGATCAACTCGGCCGCGGCCTGCCAAGACCCTGAATTGCAGGAGTTTCTGAAGCGCCCAGTGGCCCGCCCAGGTGTATGAGGTCTTATGCCTGTGCCTGACTGCGCTCGCAGTTTTTACATTGAAGCGGTCAGTGGTTTGACATCAAAGCATTCCTGTCCAAGACTTGCCTTCGATCAATGTCAGTTGAGTTGCATCGCTGCGCGAGTCTGTATGACAAAAACCAGAATATAAGGGAAAGATGATGCGAACCATTAATTCCAGATCGAAGTTTCTCATCGGAACACTTACCGCGGTACTCGGTGGCTTGTTTGCAGTCAGCGCCAGCGCGATTTCATTGCAGGAGGCGAAAGAAAAGGGCTTCGTCAACGTTGCCGTGGCCAATGAAATTCCTTATGGCTACATCAACGCCCAGGGTGAAGCGGAAGGGGCGGGGCCGATCGTGGCCAAGGCAGTCCTCAAGCGCATGGGCATCGATGAGGTGCAATGGGTCGTGACCCAGTTCGGCTCGCTGATTCCGGGGCTCAAGGCCAATCGGTTCGACATGGTGGCGGCAGAGATGGCGATCCTGCCCGAGCGCTGCAAGGCGGTGATCTATTCCGAGCCCAATACCAGTTACGGCGAAGGCTTGCTGGTGCAGGAGGGCAATCCCCATGACCTGCATGCCTACAAGCAGTTCGCCGAGGGCGATATGAAAGTGGCCATCATGGCTGGCGCCGACCAGCTCGAGATGCTGCAGAAACTGGGTGTGCCCGAGTCGAACATGGTCACCATCAACAGTAACTCCGATGCCATCTCCACCGTCTCCACCGGCCGCGCCGCGGCCTATGCCGCCACCGGCCTGACCGCCAGCAATCTGGCCGAGATGAGCGATGCGGTGACCCTGGCCGATCCGTTCGAAGACCCGGTTATCGACGGCAGCGAAGTACGCAGCTGGGGCGGGTTTACCTTCGCCAATAGCTCCAAGGAATTTCGCGATGCCTTCAACGCGGAACTGAGCAAATTCAAGCAAACCGACGACTGGAAGAAAATCCTGCAGAAGTACGGCTTCACGCCCGCCGATATCCAGGGCTCGTTCGCCAAAACCACCGAAGAGCTGTGTAGCGCCGAATAAGGCAAGTGGCGCCGCCGCTGCTGTCGCGGCGCCTTGCCTCCTACTCCGATATCGTCTGGAGGTGCACAGTCCATGTGGGACTATCTGCCGACCCTGATGCTGGGGGCATGGGTCACTGTGGAGCTGACGTTCTGGTCGACCCTGGCAGGTGCCCTCTGTTCCTTCGTTTTCGGCTTGGGTCGCCTTTCCGCCAACCCCCTGCTGAAAGCTGTTTCCGTCTCCTATATCGAGATTTTCCGCGGCACCTCGCTGCTGGTGCAGATGTTCTGGATCTTCTTTGCCCTGCCGTTGCTGGGGGTGCACCTGTCACCGTTCACTGCCGGGGTTGTGGCATTGTCGCTGAACATCGGGGCCTATGGTGCCGAAGTCGTCCGTGGCGCCGTGCAGTCCGTGCACAAGACCCAACTCGAGGCCGCCAAGGCCTTGAATTTCACCGCGCGCCAGACCATGTGGCGTATCGCCTTGCCACAGGCGCTGCCGGAAATGATGCCGCCCTTCGGTAACCTGGCGGTGCAAAACCTCAAGGACACGGCACTGGTGTCGCTGATCACCCTCAGCGACCTGGCCTTCCGCGCGGAAAACCTGCGCAATCTCACCCAGGACAGCACGACCATCTACAGCCTGACCCTGTTCATCTATTTCGGCCTCGCCCTGGTGCTGAGCGCCCTGATGAAACTGGTCGAGCATCGGGTCGGACGCTGGCGCAGAGCGGGGGCTCGCTGATGCTGTTCGGCTACTATTGGGATACCAGCTCGCCCTGGGCCTTCGCCATCTCCATCCTGCCGATTCTCCTGCGCGGCATGATCGTCACCCTGCAGGCGGCCGCGCTGGGCTTCGTCATCGCGGCCATCCTCGGGCTGATCTTCGCGGCACTGCGCGGCGTGCCCTCGCGGCTGGTCTCCTGGCCGACCATGTTCATCGTCGAATTCTTCCGCGACACGCCACTGCTGGTGCAGCTGTACTTCCTGTACTTCGTGCTGCCCGAATACGGGCTGCTGCTGCCGGCGTTCATGACTGGCGCGGTGGCGCTCGGCGTGCAGTACAGCGCCTATATGTCGGAGGTCTATCGGGCCGGGCTGGAAGCCGTGTCCCGCGGCCAACGCGAAGCGGCGAGGGCGCTGAACCTGCCGCCGGCGCATACCTTCATCAAGGTGATCCTGCCGCAGGCGCTGCCGCGGATCATCCCGGCGCTGGGCAATTACATGATCTCCATCATGAAGGATGTGCCGGTGCTGTCGGTGGTGACGGTGCTGGAGATGCTCAGCGTCGCGAAGATCATCGGCGACCGCACCTTCCAGTACATGATCCCGCTGACCATGGTCGGCGCGCTCTACCTGATCCTGACCCTCCTGGCCGCCTACCTGGTGCGGATCCTGGATGTCCGTTTGCCTAAACGTGGGATACCGCTGAAATGACAGATACCCTGGTTCGCTTCGAGAACGTGACCAAGCGCTTTGGTGACTTCACCTGCCTCGACAACCTTAATTTCGAGGTGAAACGGGGGGAAAAGGTCACCATCATCGGCCCCTCCGGCTCGGGCAAGTCCACCGTATTGCGGGTGCTGATGACCCTCGAGCCGATCAACGCCGGCATCGTCTACGTGGACGGCAAGCCCCTCTGGCATGAGGAAAAGAACGGCCAACTGGTGCCGGCCAGCGAAGCCCACCTGCGCGAGATGCGCCGCAACCTGGGCATGGTGTTCCAGCAGTTCAACCTGTTCCCGCACATGACGGTGCGGCGCAACCTCACCGAAGCACCGGTCAGGGTCCTCCGCATGTCCCGCAAGGAAGCCAACGAGCGGGCCGATGAGCTGCTGGAAATGGTCGGGCTGACCGATCAGGCCGACAAGTTTCCGCCGCAACTGTCCGGCGGCCAGCAACAACGGGTCGGGATCGCCCGGGCCCTGGCCATGCGCCCGCAGGTCATGCTGTTCGACGAGCCGACCAGCGCGCTGGACCCGGAGCTGGTGGGCGAGGTGCTCAAGGTCATCCAGCGCCTGGCCGAGGAGCACGACCTGACCATGCTGCTGGTGACCCACGAAATGGACTTCGCGCGGCGTATCTCCGACCGGGTGTGTTTCTTCGACCAGGGCGCAATTCGCGAGGAGGGCACGCCCGAGCAGATCTTCACCGAACCGAAGAACGAGCGCACCAAGGCATTCCTCCATGCCGTTCTCCATCCGGAGGCATGAGAGGGTGTGAAAAACGCTCGCAGTAGGCGAGCGCCATGACGGGGGGCTCTTGCTATGGGTAGGGCGGCTTCGGAGCGCAGCGACAACCCGCCTGTGAACCAATGCTGCACTGCCTGCGGCGAGTGACTCTACGGACTGCGGATTGCTCGAGACGGTTGCTCGGAACATAGCGCGTCTCGTAGGTTGGTGTTGAGCGCAGCGATACCCAACGAACGGTTTGCAGCGAGACGCCGTTAACGGGAGCGCAGCCCAGGTGTCGGCTGGCGCCCTCGCGGCCATCTGTTTGCATGTTGCCGGCCAGGGCTATCGCCGCATGGTCAGCCCGAGTCGAGGCCCGGGAGCGGCTGACTGTTGCTGACATTTCGCCAGGGTACCTGGTGTACCCATACAACCCGCCCACGTCTGTGGTGGGCCGCAAGATAGAGGCGCTGGCAATTACTGCATGGCGTCAAAGCCCGAAATAGGGCGCGCGAAGCCGCGACCTCTACGCATTCGTTATGTCCCTGACTGATGAGACTTCCAACGATGCACTTCTTCGTCGATGAAGTGATTGACCAGGTCAGTGTAGAGCCTCTCGATTGCATCCGGGCTTAGACCTTCAGATTCGGCCCACTCTCGACGTTTGCTCAACATAGCCTGGAAACGTTCGGGCGCACGCACAGATGTTTCCGATGTTTTGAACCGTGACGCGGCCAAAACATACTTGAAACGTATGCCCAGCATCTTTATAACGGCCTGGTCGAGAAGATCAATCTCTCTGCGAATGTCCTCCATACCAGCACATTCATCAGGGGCCAAATAATTTACTACTTCCAAGTATACAGCTCCGGTTTAGATTGATGGGCATGACGATTAAGCTAAGGGGCGGCGGCACGCCGTCCCAGCGAACGAAGTGAGCGATTTGAGCGACTTGTTATGCATTGGCTGGCACGCCTTCTTTTGAGACGGCCTTTACAATGATATATAAAAGTGGGCCAATAGAAACAAAT
>NZ_JBFIIG010000119.1:0-12701 GCF_041601375.1 Pseudomonas sp.
CGGTACCTACTACAGCGCCGACCTGCTGGAAAAAACCGTGAGCCCGCCGGCCGCCGCCGAGGAACTGACCCCGCGCGAGCGCGAGGTGCTGCAGATGCTCGTGCAGGGCCTGAGCAACAAGGCCATCGCGCGCATGCTCGAGATCAGCGTGCGCACCGTCGAAACCCATAGGCTCAGCATACGGCGCAAACTGGACGTCGATACCCCGGCCGGACTGGCGAAATATGCACTGGAACGCGGCTGGTTGAGCGTCTGAGGCAGGATCCTGCGGTCGGCTAGTCCGCGCCCTCGAGGCCATTGGCCTGTAGCCACTCGAGGGCCAGTTCACGTGCCTGTCGGGCCTGATAGGCCTGCCAGGCGGGCTGCAGCTGCGGCAGTTTTTCCAGCTCATAGTCGAAGGTGCGCAAGGGCCGGCGGCCGCTCAGGGCATGGCGCAGCAGGGTGTGCGCATGCGGATCGTGCAGGCCGAACAGAAAGGCTTCGCGCATGCCCAGCAGGTCGTCCAGGGCCAGGGGTTCTATGGCCAGGTAGCGGTCGGGCTGGACGTCGTACTTCTCCTCGGTCCCCGGCGCGGGCGCGCCTGGGGCGACGCGCAGCACATTGCCGGTTGCCAGATCCAGGTAATGCTCGACAGCGTCCTGGCTGAGCAGGGCCTGTTCGAGGCGCGGCAGATCGAGGGTCAGGGGGCGCATGGCAGTCGTCTCCAGGGGTGTGAGCGCTTGTGGAAAAACGCCCGCCTACTGCGCTCGATATTGTCACAACCGCTGACCATAGTGCCACGCCCGGGGGCTGGCCAGTCCATCAGTTGGCTCAGCCGGCCGCGCAATGGCCTTCCCCGGCCTTCGTTGTCCGGTGCCGGCGACCGATCAGTTCGCCAGCGTACAGTGCCCAGAGAATGATCAGCGGCTGCATCGGCAGGCGCAGCCAGTAGTACCAGGTCGCCGCCGGCAGGCCCTCGACGTCCAGGCCATCGAGGGCGTTCTTGATATTGGCCGGGAACACGCAGACGAAATACAACGCCAGGGCCAGCGCTGCCCAACGCCGCCAGCGCGGCAGCAGCAGGCCGATGGCGCCGGCCAGCTCGCACAGCCCGGTGAACAGCACCAGTTCCAGGTGATAGAGCAGCATGTCCGGCATCATCGCCAGGTAGCGCTGCGGGGTGAGCAGGTGGTCGCTGCCGACCAGCAGCAGGGCGACGGCCATGGCCAGGCGCATCCGCGCCGGCCAGCCGGACAGCCCCGGCATGCCGCCGCGGTCGGCCAGCAGCGCGAGCAGGGTGAGCAGGATCAGCAGGGCGATAAACAGCATGGTAGACCTCCAGTAGCGTGTCGACTGGCGTGGGGTGCGAGTCGCCGGCATAATGTTGACGTTGCCAACATAAGAGGAGATGTTGTCGGTGTCAACATGCAAGCAGTCCCAGCCCTATCACCATGGTGAACTGAAGCCGGCACTACTGGCGGCGGCGGCCCAGCTGCTCGGCGAAGGCGGTGCGGCGCTCATCAGTCTGCGCGAGGTGGCCCGTCGCGCGGGGGTGTCGCATAACGCGCCCTATCGCCACTTTGCCGACCGCGACAGCCTGCTGGCCGCCCTGGCGGAGGACGGTTTTCGCGAGCTGGGCAGGCGGATGGATGCCGAGGCCGGTGGTTTGGCCGCGCTCGGCCAGTGCTATGTGCGCTTCGCCCTGGAGCAGCCGGGGCGCTTCGCCCTGATGTTCGGCGCCGGTCTGGACAAGACACCTTATCCGCAGCTGCAGCAGGCGGCGCTGGCGTTGTATCAGCGCCTGGCCCGGTCGGTGCACGAGACGGCGCCGGCGTGCGAGCCCGAGGTGGCGACCCTGGCGGCCTGGAGCCTGGTGCACGGCCTCGCTCAGTTGCTCCTGGATCGGCAGTTGAGCGAGTCCGTGCAGGGTGGCTTGAGTGCCGCCGAGCTCAGCGAACGAGTGACCCGCATGTTTGCCGACGGCCTGCAGGGCGGCTGAGACAAGGCTGGGATTCAGTTCGGCTGCACGAGGGCCTCGGCGACGAAGTCGAGGCGGTCCTGGCCGAAGAACATCGCGTTGTCGACGAAGAAGGTCGGGGCGCCGAATACGCCCCGTCTGAGCGCTTCCTCGGTGTTGTCCTTGAGTCGCTGCTTGATCGCCTCGTCGCTGACCAGCTGTTTGAACTCGGCGGCATCCAGGCCGGCGGCGTTCAGCACCGCGGCGACTACCTCGGGGGCGCCGAGGTTCTGCTGCTGCACCCAGAGCGCCTCGAAGATCGTTCTTGCATAGGGCTGGAACCGCTCCGAGCCGAGGTAGCCGACGGCGCCACGCATCAGGGGCAGGGTATTGATCGGGAAGTGCGGGTTGAACGCCAGCGGCACGCCGTAGCGTCTGGCGAAGCGGGCCAGGTCCTGCAGCATGTAGCGGCCCTTGGCCGGGATGCCGATCGGCGACTGGTTGCCGCTGGCCTTGAACACGCCACCGAGCAGCATCGGTCGCCAGACGATCTGCGCCCCGGCCGCTTCGGCGATGTGCGGCAACTGGGTCCAGGCCAGGTAGCTGGTCGGGCTGCCGAAGTCGAAGAAGAACTCTACCTGTTTGCTCATTGGTTTTTCCTGCTGGTTGGGGCTCTGGATCTGACCGTAGCCCGGATAAGCCTTGGCGCAATCCGGGATCGCTGCCTCGGATTGCACCGCGTTTCGCGGCTTATTCGGGCTACGAGTTAAGGCCGCGCAACCATTTGGAGTAATTGGGGCCTTGCATCTACACATAGGATCTACGCGATGGCACGCTCGGAGGATCAGAAGGTTTCCGTCCAGGGACGCAGATCCAGTTCATGCACCCAGCAGTCGCGCGGCTGGCAGTGGATCTGCCAGTAGGTCTCGGCGATATGCTCGGGATTGAGGATGCCGTCCTGTTCCTTGCGCCGGTACAGCTCGGGGAAGCTCTCGCGGATGAAGGCGGTGTCGATGGCGCCGTCGATGATCGGGTGGGCGACATGGATGCCTTGCGGGCCCAGTTCGCGGGCCATGCTCTGGGCCAGGGCGCGCAAGGCGAACTTGGCGCTGGCGAAGGCGGAAAAATTGGCTCGTCCGCGCAGGGAGGCGGTGGCGCCGGTGAAGATGATGCTGCCGCGTGCGCGTGGCAGCATGACCCTGGCCGCTTCGCGACCGGTGAGGAAACCAGCCAGGGCGGCCATTTCCCAGACCTTGCGGTAGACCCGCTCGCTGGTCTCGGTGATGGAAAACTGCACGTTGGCGCCGATATTGAACACCACCGCCTCCAGCGGGCCGACCTCGCGCTCGATAGTGGTGAACAGTTCGAGCACCTCGGCCTCGACCCGGGCATCGCAGGCGAAGGCCCGTGCCGTGCCGCCCTCGGTCTCGATGGCGGCGACCAGTGGCGCCAGTTTGTCCGCGTGGCGGCGGGCCACACAGGCGACATAGCCCTCGCGGGCGAAACGTTTGGCGATGGCGCCGCCGGTCGCGTCGCCCGCGCCCATTACCAGGATTGCTTTGCGTTCAGTCATTGCGGCGCTCCGTTAGTTCTGTTTTGGAACCTTGTTAGATAGTCGGTTCCATTTTGGAACTTGTCAAGCTAAGGTAGGCCATCGAACTTGGAGAGCCGTCATGCGTTGGGAAGACCTCGAGCAACAACCCTGTTCCCTGGCCCGCACCCTGTCGGTGGTCGGCGACCGCTGGACCCTGTTGGTGCTGCGCGAATGTTTTCTCGGCATCCGGCGTTTCGACGAGTTCGAAAAACGCCTGGGCGTGACCCGCCATGTGCTGGCCGAACGCCTGAAGAAACTGGTCGAAGCCGGGGTGCTGGACAAGGTCGCCTATCAACAGCGGCCAGTACGCGAGGAGTACCGCCTGACCGACAAGGGCCGCGACCTGTATCCCGCCGTGCTGGCTCTGGTCAACTGGGGCGACCGCCATATGAGCGGGGCCGAAGGCGCACCGATTCGCCATCGGCACAGCCACTGTGGCCGGCCGATGCACGGCGTGCTGGTCTGCTCGGAATGTGGCGAGGCGCTGCAGCCGGGCGATGTAGTGCTGGAGGAGGCGCCGGCGTTCAAGGGGCAGTTGCTGCCGGCGCACTGGCAGGTGCAGCGGATTGGAGAAAAACCCTAGGAGCACGCCATGCGTGCGATCGATGTCCCGGAAATCACCGTTTCGCGGGCACGCCAGCAGGTTGATTTCGTTGGGCTTCGTTCCTCAGCCTACGCAGCCCGGCCCAACCTGCAATTTGCGCTCGCTTGCCATTCTCGGACAATCTCCTAGAACAGGCGCGCCAGCAGGGCCGTCACCGCCGTCTCCACGCGCAGGATGCGCTCGCCCAGTTGCACCGGTTGCAGGCCGGCCTCTTGCAGCTTCTCCACCTCATAGGGAATCCAGCCGCCTTCCGGGCCTATGGCCAGGGTCACGGCTCGATCCACCGCCCGTGGGCAGGCCGGGTAGGCACCGGGGTGGCCGATCAGGCCGAGGCTGTCGGCGGCCAGCGCCTGCAGGCGGTCTTCGACGAAGGGCTTGAAGCGCTTCTCGATGATGATTTCCGGCAGCACCGTGTCGCGGGCCTGTTCCAGGCCGAGGATCAGTTGTTCGCGAATCGCCGCCGGCTCGAGAAAGGGCGTCTGCCAGAAACTCTTCTCGACCCGGTAGCTGTTCAGCAGCACCAGCCTGGGCACGCCCATGGCACTGATCGTCTGCAGCACACGGCGCAGCATCTTCGGCCGCGGCAGGGCCAGCAGCAGGGTGATCGGCAGTTTTTCCGGGGCGCTCTGGTCAAGCTCGATCGAGAGTTCGGCCTGCTCGGCATCCAGGCGCAGCAACTGGCCGCTGCCCATCAAGCCATCCAGGCGACCGACCCGCAGGCGGTCGCCGACCTCGGCGCGGTGCACCTCATGCAGGTGCTTGAGGCGCCGACCGCTGAGCAGCGCCCGGTCCGCGGCAACGAAGTCGCCGTCTTCCAGCAGCAGCAGGTTCAAGGTTGCGCGGCAGGTGGCTGGTCGTCGTTTTCCTGCTCAGCGGCCTCGGCCTCGTGTTGGTCGCGGCGCTTGACCAGGCTACCCCAGAGCAGGCCCGCCTCGAACAGCAGCCACATGGGCACGGCAAGCAGGGTCTGCGAGAGGATGTCCGGCGGCGTCAGCACCATGCCCACGGCGAAGCAGCCGACGATCACATAGGGTCGGCCCTTGCGCAGGGTGGCTACGTCGACGATACCGACCCAGATCAGCAGAAAGGTCGCCACCGGTATCTCGAAGGCCACGCCGAAGGCGAAGAACAGGGTGAGGACGAAATCCAGGTATTGGCCGATGTCGGTCATCATCGCCACCCCTTCCGGGGTCACGCTGGCGAAGAAGCCGAACATGATCGGGAACACGGCGAAATAGGCGAAGGCCATGCCGGCATAGAACAGCAGGATGCTGGAGATCAGCAAGGGGATGGCGATGCGCTTTTCGTGCTTGTACAGGCCCGGCGCGATGAAGCCCCAGATCTGATGCAGGATGATCGGCATCGACAGAAACAGGGCGACCATCATGGTCAGCTTGAACGGCGTCAGGAAGGGCGAGGCCACACCCGTGGCGATCATGGTCGCGCCTTCCGGCAGGTAAGCCCGCAGGGGTGCGGCGACCAGCGCGTAGATCTCCTGGGAGAAGTAGAACAGCCCGGCAAACAGCAGCAGCACGGCGCCCACAATGCGCAGCAGGCGCGTGCGCAGTTCGGTCAGGTGCGATACCAGGGGCATTTCCTGATCGCTGTGCGTTGGTAAGCTCATGGTTGCGGGCTTTTATCCTGGCTGCTGCGGTTGTCTGTTTCGGCCGTAGGGGTGGCGTCAGCGACCGGGTTTGACTCGGTAATGCTGCTGAAAGGCGCATCAAGGGTCTGCTTCATGGCCTTCATTTCCCGTTCAAGGTCGAGGATCTGCTCGTTATGCAGCTGCCGGCGGATCTCGTCGGCGCCGATCTCGCGTTCGACTTCGGCCTTGATCGCGCTGAAGCTGCGCTTGACCCGACCGATCCATAGCCCGGCCGTGCGCACGGCACCGGGCAGGCGGTCGGGGCCGAGCACCACCAGGGCGACCACGCCAATCAGCAGCAGTTCGGTAAAGCCTATGTCGAACATGGCTCAGTCTTTCTTCGTCGGTTCTTCGACCTTGCGCGCCTGGGCATCGATGGTCTGGCCCTTGGGCTCTTCCACCGACGGCTTGTCGCCGTCTTCGTTACCCATCGATTTCTTGAAGCCCTTGATCGCGTCGCCGAGGTCGGAGCCCAGGCCTTTCAGGCGCTTGGTACCGAACAGCATGACCACGATCAGCAGGATGATCACCAGTTGCCAAATGCTAATGCCACCGAAACCCATGATGCGTACTCCTCAGTAGCTGGTTGTTGATAAATAGCGGGTCAGGCTTGCGGGCGCGCGGCTTTTTCCGCGTGTCCGGACAGCCCGAAGCGTCGATCCAGTTCGTCCAGCACCGCTTGCGGATGCTGGCCGAGGGCGGCGAGCATGATCAGGCTGTGGAACCACAGGTCGGCGGTTTCGTAGATCAGTTCGCTGCAGTCGCCGCTGACGGCCGCGTCCTTGGCGGCGAGAATGGTTTCCACCGATTCTTCGCCGACTTTCTCGAGGATCTTGTTCAGACCCTTGTGGTACAGGCTGGCGACGTAGGAGCTGTCGGGCGCGGCACCTTTGCGCGCCTCCAGGACCTCGGCCAGACGGCTCAGGGTGTCAGTCATGGCTGTGTCCTTTGGCGTAGATGGCATGCGGGTCTTTGAGCACGGCATCGACGGTTTTCCAGGCGCCGTTGTCGAACACCCGATAGAAGCAGCTTTCCCGGCCGGTGTGGCAGGCGATGCCGCCCAATTGCTCGACCTTGAGGATGATCACGTCGGCGTCGCAATCCAGGCGCAGTTCATGCAGCTTCTGCACATGGCCGGACTCCTCGCCCTTGCGCCACAGCTTGCCGCGCGAGCGCGACCAGTAGATGGCGCGCTGTTCGGCGGCGGTCAGGGCCAGGGCTTCGCGGTTCATCCAGGCCATCATCAGCACGCGGCCGGTATGGTGATCCTGGGCAATCGCCGGCACCAGGCCGTCGCTGTTCCAGTTGATTTCGTCGAGCCAATCGGTCATCGCTGCTTCCGCCCGTCACGGGCCTGTGGGATAGGGTTCTAGTGTGCCAGCGTGGCTGCGGTGTGGCTATCGGCGCAGCACCAGATAAAGACCGCCGGCGAGCATGGCCCAACTGGGCCAGACCAGCAGGCTGAGGGCCAGCCCTTGGCTGGCCGCGCCGCCGATCAACAGGGCGCCGAGCAAGCGCCCGGGCCACTGGTGCGGGTTGACGGACTCGCCGTTGTTTGCCGCGAGCGGCTGCTGGTTGAGGCGTTCCAGGGTGTCGCGGGCCATCTGCGACAGATGCGGCACCTGTTCGGCCTGCTGCTGCAGGTTGCGCAGCAGGTGCAGCGGGCTGACCCGTTCGCGCATCCAGCGCTCGAGGAAGGGCTGGGCGGTCGTCCACAGGTCCAGGTCCGGGTAGAGCTGGCGGCCCAGGCCTTCGATGTTGAGCAGGGTTTTCTGCAACAGCACCAGCTGCGGCTGCACCTCCATGTTGAAGCGCCGGGCGGTCTGGAACAGGCGCAGGAGCAACTGGCCGAAGGAAATATCCTTCAGCGGCCGCTCGAAGATCGGCTCGCAGACGGTGCGGATCGCCGCCTCGAAATCGTTGACCTTGGTGTCGGCCGGCACCCAGCCGGAGTCGATGTGCAGTTGCGCCACGCGGCGGTAGTCGCGCTTGAAGAAGGCCAGCAGGTTGCGCGCCAGGTAGTCCTGGTCTTCGGCGGTGAGGCTGCCGATGATGCCGCAGTCGATCGCGATGTACTGCGGGTTCCAGGGCGTGCGGGTGCTGACGAAGATATTGCCGGGGTGCATGTCGGCGTGAAAGAAGCTGTCACGGAACACCTGGGTGAAGAAGATCTCCACGCCGCGCTCGGCCAGCAGCTTCATGTCGGTACGCTGGTCGGCGAGGGTCGTCAGATCGGTGACCTGGATGCCGTAGATGCGCTCCATCACCAGCACCTTGGGGCGACACAGCTCCCAGTACACCTGGGGCACGTAGAGCAGCGGCGAGTCCTCGAAGTTGCGCCGCAACTGGCTGGCGTTGGCCGCCTCGCGCAGCAGATCGAGTTCGTCGTAGATGGTTTTCTCGTAATCGCCGACCACTTCCACCGGGCGCAGGCGGCGTGCATCGGCGGAGGCCTTCTCGGCCAGTTTGGCCAGCAGGAACAGCCAGGCCAGGTCTTGGCGGATCACCGGTTCGAGGCCGGGGCGGATCACCTTGACCACCACTTCTTCACCGCTCTTCAGTTGCGCGCCGTGTACCTGGGCAACCGAGGCGGAGGCCAGCGGCTGGGCGTCGAAGCGGGCGAAGACGTCGCCGACCTTGGCGCCGAGCTGGGTTTCGATCAGCATCCGCGAATGCTCCTGGTCGAACGGCGGCACCCGGTCCTGCAGCTTGGCCAGCTCATCGGCGATATCCATCGGCAGCAGATCGCGACGGGTAGAGAGCAATTGACCGAATTTGATGAAGATCGGCCCCAGTTCTTCCAGGGCCAGGCGCAGGCGGGCGCCGCGCGACAAGTGCAGGGCCTTGCGCGGCAGCCAGCGCCACGGCAGGGCATAGCGTAGCGCGCGCAGCCAGAGCGGCAGGGCTTGGGCGAACAGCAGGTCATCCAGTTGGTAGCGGATGACCACGCGTTGAATACGCAGCAGACGACGAACGGCGAGCAGCTTCATGCGTTGCACTTATGCGGTTGGATGAGGCGCTCGATGCGGGCATCGAGACGGTCGAGGTCGAGCTTGAGCCGATCGAGTTCGGCGAAGCGGGCGTCGGCTTCGCGTTGGCCGACCAGGCTACGCGATTCTTCGTTGAGGTAGTCGGCCAGATTGAGGCGCAGGCTGTCGAGGGTCTGGTTGGTCCAGTTGGCCCGGCTGCGTATATGGCTGCCGAGTAGCTGGCTGGCGACCGGGCCGAGCCAGCGCGACAGTTCGTACTCCCAGTCCAGCTCCAGGTCCTGGAGGATGCCGGCCAGTTCCAGGAGGACGGCGCTGTCGCCGTCCAGTTCGACTTGCGGGCTGTGCAGCACCGCCGTTTTGTCCTTGCCGGTGGCCAAGCGCAACAGGCTTGCGGCAGGCGCACGCAGGCGGCAATCGGCCTCGCCGGCCCATTGCCCGGCCAATTGCAGGCCTTCGCCACTGGGCAGGATGAACAGCTGCAGCGCCGGCGCCGTGCAGTCCAGCGCGATCACCCGGCCGCTCAAGCGCGCCAGGCGTGGCAGTGCCGTGCTGTCCAGGGCCAGCACCCGGTTGAGGCCGAGCTCGACGCCGGCCAGCAGGGCGGTGCTGAGCATCAGGGTTTGATGCCGCGGTGCAGGGCGACGATGCCGCCGGTCATGTTGTGATAGGTGACGCGTTCGAAGCCGGCCTCGACCATCATGGCCTTGAGGGTGTCCTGATCGGGGTGCATGCGGATCGACTCGGCCAGGTAGCGGTAGCTCTCGGCATCGTTGGTGATCAGCTTGCCCATCAGCGGCATGAAGTTGAACGAGTAGGTGTCGTAGACCTTGGACAGCAGGCTGCTGGAGGGCTTGGAGAATTCCAGCACCAGCAGGCGCCCGCCGGGTTTGAGCACGCGCAGCATGGAGCGGATGGCGTCCTCTTTATGGGTGACGTTGCGCAGGCCGAAGGCGATGGTCACGCAATCGAAATGATTGTCCGGAAACGGCAGCTTTTCTGCGTCGGCCTGGACGAAGCGGACGTTGCCGGCCACGCCGCGGTCGAGCAGGCGGTCGCGACCGACCTTGAGCATCGATTCGTTGATGTCGGCCAGCACCACTTCGCCGCTGGGTCCGACCAGGCTGGCGAACTTGCGCGCCAGGTCGCCGGTACCGCCGGCGATATCCAGCACCCGGTTACCCGGACGTACGCCGGACAGCTCGATGGTGAAGCGCTTCCACAGGCGATGCATGCCGCCCGAGAGCAGGTCGTTCATCAGGTCGTATCTGGCGGCCACCGAATGAAACACTTCGGCGACTTTTTCCGCCTTCTGGCTTTCCGGTACATCCTGGAAACCAAAGTGGGTGGTGGGTTCGCTGTCGCTGTGCTTGCGCGGGTCGTTCATCTCGCCCTTACCTGAATATAGAGAGGCTGAATCAAAGTGGCGGCCATTCTAAACCGAAAAGCAGCTATAGGCTTCAAGCGACAAGCTTCAAGTAACAGCGGCCTCAGGCTTCAGGTCATAGGCGGCAGGGAAAAGCTGGGCGGGTTTTGCGCGCCGGCTCGCACACTGGCTCGCTTGCAGCTTGCAGCTTGCAGCTTGCAGCTTGCAGCCTTGCTATAGTCGCGCGACTTAAGGTCGCAGTTGGTCTGCACAGGAGAAACGCCATGGCCAGAATTGATGTGCAACGCCCCCATGCGCTCGGTCGCGAGGTGGCCCGGGAAAAAGCCGAGCAATTGGCCGAACGCCTGGCCCGCGAATACGCCGTGCGCTACAGCTGGAACGGCGACACCCTTGAGTTCAAACGCAGCGGTGCCGATGGGCGCATCGAAGTGGGCGAGGATCGGGTGCATGTGCAGCTCAACCTCGGCCTGTTGCTGTCTGCCATGAGCGGCCGCATCAAGCGCGAGATCGAAGAAGTGCTGGATAAGAGTCTCAAGGCCTGAAACGCTCGCCTACAGCGGCCGCCCGCTGCTCCGATCGGATGCCTCGAGCAACCCGCGATCCGACTCCTCCACGGCTGCACGCAGCTGCGCCTTGCCGCGAGCGTCTGGATACGGTCTCGTCGGCGGGTATTTTTGACGTCTAGTATGTGGTTTCTAATTTTCCTCGCTACCGTGCACTCAAGCCTGCATTCCGTGGGCGTTTCCTCAAACCACTGCGCGTGAGGTGCACCATGTCGAAAGTTGCCGTGAAGAAAATTGAAGTCGAAGATAAAGCCACAGTGCTGACCGACGCCAAAGGCTATGCCCGCAAGATCTGGCTGGCCGGTCTGGGCGCCTATGCCAAAGCCGGGCAGGAAGGCTTCGAGTATTTCAAGGAGCTGGTCAAGAGCGGCGAAAGTGTCGAAGAGCAGGGCAAGAAGCTGGTCAGCGAGCAGGTCGAGGTGGCCAACAGCCAGATCGACCAGGTCAAGAACAACGTGACCGGCAACGTCAACAGCGTCAAAGGTAAAGTCGAAGTGCAGCTCGATAAGATCGAGAAGGCGTTCGACGCCCGTGTGGCCAGTGCGCTCAACCGTATCGGCATCCCGTCCAGGCAGGATGTTGCAGCACTCTCTGCTAAACTTGACGAGCTGAGCGCGTTGCTCGAGCAAGTCGCGCGTACCAAATAAGGAGAACAGCATGGCTGTCAAAAAGAAAACCGAAAAGCAGGCCAGCTCCTGGATCGGCGAGGTTGAAAAATACTCGCGGCAGATCTGGTTGGCAGGCCTGGGTGCTTACTCCAAGGTCAGCAAGGACGGCACCAAGCTGTTCGATACGCTGGTCAAGGACGGCGAAAAAGCCGAGAAGCTGGCCAAGAGCGAAGTCGAGAAGCAAGTCGATGCGGTGAAGTCCACTGTCGAATCGAAGGTGGGCAGTACCAAGTCCAGGGTCGACGAGGTCAAGGATCGGGCAATC
This sequence comes from Pseudomonas sp., assembly GCF_041601375.1. Classification (GTDB taxonomy): domain Bacteria; phylum Pseudomonadota; class Gammaproteobacteria; order Pseudomonadales; family Pseudomonadaceae; genus Aquipseudomonas. Next base: position 11,650 of record NZ_JBFIIG010000119.1, read on the forward strand.
GGCAAATGGAGCGAGCTGGAAGAAGCGTTCGACAAGCGCCTGAACAATGCCATTTCGCGTCTCGGCGTACCGAGCCGCAATGAAGTGAAGGCGCTCAATGCCAAGGTCGAAAGCCTGACCAAGCAGATCGAGCAACTGACCGGTGTTTCGGTCAAGCCAGCCGCCAAGCCGGCCGCGAAAACAGCCGCCAAGCCTGCGCTCAAAGCCGCTGCCAAGCCGGCCGCTAAAGCTGCTGCCAAGCCTGCACCCAAGGCAGCCGCTAAGCCGGCCGCTAAAGCTGCGGCCAAGGCGCCGGCTAAGCCTGCGGCCAAGGCGGCGAGCAAACCCGCCGCCAAGCCCGCGGAAAAAGTGGTTGCCAAGCCGGCGGCCGAACCTGCTGCAGCGCAACCAGCCGCGGCGCCTGCGCCTGCTTCGGCACCGGTAACTGCTGCAGAAACACCGGCTCGTCAGTCCTAGAGACTCACCGCCACACACGCAAGCGCCCGGCCTAGTGCCGGGCGTTTGCGTGTGTGCTTGGGTTCATGCCGGGTTTGGCGTTTGTGAAAAAATCGAGCGCCGTCGCGCGGTGGCTGCAGTAGGCGAGAGTCTTTACCGAGCGCTCGGTTGCGGGCTCAGGCTTCCAGGTAGCGTTGCGCCAGATGTTCGGCAGCGAAGCGTGATTCGCTCGTCAGGTGGGGCGCCACCAGCATCATCACCTGATAGACCACCAGGCGGCTCTCGCCCTCGCGGCCGATGATGCGCTGGTAATCCAGGGAGAACAGCAGGGTCATGGTGATCTGTTCGACCAGTTGGCCGAGGGAGTTGGTATCGCTGACTAGCTGGTTTTCCGCTTTCAGTCGCGCCAGCAGCGATGCCAGGGTGCGTTTCAAGGCGTTCAGCCAGTTACGGATGCCGCGGGCCAGCTTTGGCAGGCGCCCGGCCAGGTTGGACAGGTCCTGGAACAGGAAGCGGTAGTGCGCCAGGCGCTCGACGATCAGGTGCAGGAACAGCCAGTAGTCCTCGACATCCAGGCGTGCGTCGTCTGGAGGGTTGAGCAGTGGCGCCAGTTCCGC
>NZ_JBFIIG010000120.1:0-12701 GCF_041601375.1 Pseudomonas sp.
TACATCATTGATTTTGTGGATTATTTTGTTTCTGCAGGAGCGGCCGGACGGCGTTCCGCTTCAGCCGCGAATTCTTCGCGGCACAGCACAGCTTCGCGGCTGAAGCCGCTCCTACAGGTGCCCACAAGCCGACAGACACGATTGCCCCCCGTTTGCTGCGCGACAGCGCGGCGTCTGGACGACGGGGGATCTCTTATCAAACAATCCGTACATCATTGATTTTGTGGATTATTTTGTTTCTGCAGGAGCGGCCGGACGGCGTTCCGCTTCAGCCGCGAATTCTTCGCGGCACAGCACAGCTTCGCGGCTGAAGCCGCTCCTACAGGTACCCACAAGCCGACAGACACGATTGCCCCCCGTTTGCTGCGCGACAGCGCGGCGTCCGGACGACGGGGGATCTCTCATCAAACAAGAAATGACTCATTGTTTTATATATAGCCTGTAGGGCGGGTTAGCGGCGATTGCACTCCCGAGCAAGTCACAGATCCGAGGCGCCGCGCAACCCGCCGCCGCTCATCGGGCCGGAGATCCAGCGGCGCGCTCAACCCTGCGCCGGTCGAGGCACCAGCTTCAGCGCTGCCGAATTGATGCAATAGCGCAAACCGGTCGGCGCCGGACCATCGGGGAAGACGTGACCCAGGTGGGCATCGCATTTGCCACACTTCACCTCGATGCGGTGCATGCCGTGGCTGAAGTCATCCAGGCTGGCAATCGCATCCTTGCTCAGCGGCTGAAAGTAACTGGGCCAGCCACTCCCGGAATCGAACTTGGCGTCCGAGTCGAACAATGCCGTGCCGCAGCAGGCGCAGTGATAGATGCCCGGCGTCTTGCTGTCATGGTACTCACCGGAAAAGGCGCGCTCCGTGCCGCCCAGCCGGCAGACATGGAACTGCGTCTCCGACAGCTCTTCGCGCCAGGCTTCCAGGGGTTTTTCGAGCTTGTCCATGGGTACAATCCTCAATAGAAAAAATCGTCTGGAGCGGTTTTTAACGTCACGCAGCAACTGCTCGTAGGGTGCGGCCACTGATGCACGCCATGAAAAATCGTCTGGAACGATTTTTAAGGTCGCGTAGCGACGGCCCGCAGGGTGGCGGCCATGGATGGCACGCCATAAAAAAGCCGGACCAGTACCTTTGCCAAGGTCAGGCTGCAACGTATCATTCGCCCCCAGTCTGTCACCCGCGCCACAAGCTGCCAAGGCTCGCCTGATCGGGTCTTTTACACGGTAATTCAACGGCGTTTCACCACTCGGGAACACTTACATGCAGTTCAGCAAATCGAACAAGCTGGCCAATGTCTGCTATGACATTCGCGGCCCCGTGCTCAAGCACGCCAAACGCCTGGAAGAGGAAGGCCATCGCATCCTCAAGCTGAACATCGGCAACCCGGCGTCGTTCGGTTTCGAAGCCCCGGAAGAAATCCTCCAGGACGTCATCCGCAACTTGCCGACAGCCCAGGGCTACAGTGACTCCAAGGGTTTGTTCAGTGCGCGCAAGGCGGTGATGCAGTACTACCAGCAGAAGCAGGTGGAAGGCGTCGGCATCGAGGACATCTATCTGGGCAACGGCGTGTCCGAGCTGATCGTCATGGCCATGCAGGCGCTGCTCAACAACGGCGACGAAGTACTGATCCCGGCCCCCGACTATCCGCTGTGGACTGCCGCCGTAGCCCTGTCCGGCGGTAAGCCGGTGCATTATCTGTGCGACGAACAAGCCGGCTGGTTCCCCGATATTGCCGACATGCGCGCCAAGATCACGCCGAACACCAAGGCACTGGTGCTGATCAACCCGAACAACCCCACCGGCGCGGTGTATTCCAAAGAAGTCCTGATGGACATCGTCGAACTGGCGCGCCAGCACAACCTGGTGCTGTTCTCCGACGAGATCTACGACAAGATCCTCTACGATGAAGCCCAGCACATCTGCACCGCCTCGCTGGCGCCAGACGTGCTCTGCCTGACCTTCAACGGCCTGTCCAAGTCCTATCGCGTAGCGGGTTTCCGCTCCGGCTGGGTGGCGATTTCCGGGCCCAAGCACCGCGCGCAGAGCTATATCGAAGGCATCGACATTCTGGCCAACATGCGCCTGTGTGCCAACGTGCCGAGCCAGCACGCGATCCAGACTGCCCTGGGTGGCTACCAGAGCATCAACGACCTGGTGTTGCCGCAAGGGCGCCTGCTCGAGCAACGCAACCGTACCTGGGAGCTGCTCAACGACATCCCTGGGGTCAGCTGCGTCAAGCCCATGGGCGCGCTCTATGCCTTCCCAAAAATCGACCCCAAGGTCTGCCCGATTCACAACGACGAGAAGTTCGTCCTCGACCTGCTGCTTTCCGAGAAACTGTTGATCGTCCAGGGCACCGCCTTCAACTGGCCTTGGCCGGATCACTTCCGCGTGGTCACCCTGCCGCGGGTCGATGACCTGGAACAGGCCATCGGCCGCATCGGCAGCTTCCTCAAGGGCTACCAGCAGTAACCGGAGATGAGCATGACCCAGGGCAAACGTTATCTGCTGACCGGCGCCAGCTCCGGTATTGGCGCCGCACTCGCCCGCGAACTGGCGAGCAAAGGCTATGACCTGGCCCTGGCGGCGCGCCGCGAAGACAGCCTGCACCTGCTGGCGGCGGAACTGCAGGCGCGCTTCGGCCGCAAGGCCATCGTCCTGCCGCTGGATGTGACCGACTACGCGGCCTGCCAGGACGCCATAGGCCTGGCGGCAAACGCCCTGGGCGGACTGGACGGGCTCATCGCCAACGCTGGCATCGCCCTGAACGGCAAAGTCGGGGGCGGCCACTTCCAGCGCGCCAGGCTGACCCTGGAAACCAACCTGATCGGCGCCATCGCCTGCCTGGAGGCAGCGGCCGCGCTGTTTCGCCAGCAAGGCCATGGTCACCTGGTCGCCGTCGCCTCGGTCGCCGGCAAGCGCGGCCTGCCCTCTGCCGCGGCCTATTCGGCGAGCAAGGCCGGCCTGATCAGCTACATGCAGGCCGCCCGCGCCGAACTGCAGAGCAAGGGCATAGACACCACCCTGCTGCTGCCCGGCTTTATCGATACGCCTCTCAACAGCGATATGCCCAAACGACCCTTTGTGATCGATGTGCAGCGCGGCGCCACGCTGATCGCCCGACACATCGACAAACGCCACAGCAGCGCCTATGTACCAGGTTGGCCCTGGGCGATCCTCGGTCGCCTGTTGCCACTATTACCCACCTCGATGATTGCCAAATTCTGATGGACCTACAAATCGACGATTTCTACAAGGATGCGGCAGCCGGCATGCTGCACCTGTATCAGGTCTTCCCGCGCAAGATGGCGCTCTACGTCGAAGACCTGATCGGCCGCGAGGAGCCGGATGAGTTCGGCCTGCCGAGCAAGCGCCATGAGAGCTGTCTGGGTGCGCTGCTGTGGCTGGCCGAGGAAGGCTACCTGCGCTTCGACTCGACCATCGCCTACGACGCCCTGGATCAGGCGGTGCTCAGCGAAAAAGGCTTTCTGCGCCTGAGTCGCAGCGTGCCGCACGCCCTGCGCGAAGGCGAAGTGCTGCCCCCCAGCGTGCGCCGGGTGCACGCCACCCTGGCCTTTCAACTGCGCGACGCGCTGAGCCAAAAGCATGGCGAACGCCTCGCCCGCCTCACCCGCTTGCTCTTCGAGAGTAACCTGACCGCCACAGGCGACACAGTTTGAAATAGTCCCCAGGTTGAAGAGCCGGGGGGCGCGCCCTTATATAGCCAGCATTACGAGCCGGCCCTTTTCCGTGAGGAGTAGTTTCACAATGCGCATTCTGCTGTTTCTGGCTACCAACTTGGCGGTGTTGATCATCGCCAGTATCACTCTCAAGCTACTGGGGGTAGACCGCTATACCGGCCAAAACTACAGCAGCCTGCTGATCTTCTGCGCTGTATTCGGTTTCGCCGGCTCGCTTATTTCGCTGCTCATCTCCAAGTGGATGGCGAAGATGAGTACCGGCACCGAGATCATCACCCAGCCACGCACCCGCCACGAACAATGGCTGCTGCAGACCGTCGAGGAACTGTCGCGCGAGGCGGGGATCAAGATGCCGGAAGTGGGAATCTTCCCGGCCTACGAATCCAACGCCTTCGCCACCGGCTGGAACAAGAACGATGCCCTGGTGGCCGTCAGCCAGGGTCTGCTGGAACGCTTCTCGCCGGATGAGGTGAAAGCCGTGCTGGCCCACGAGATCGGCCACGTAGCCAACGGCGACATGGTCACCCTGGCGCTGATCCAGGGCGTGGTGAACACCTTCGTGATGTTCTTCGCGCGTATCTTCGGCAACTTCGTCGACAAGGCCATCCTGAAAAACGAAGGCAGCCACGGTATCGGTTACTTCGTCGCGACCATCTTCGCCGAACTGGTACTGGGCATCCTGGCCAGCATCATCGTCATGTGGTTCTCGCGCAAGCGCGAGTTCAAGGCCGACGCAGCCGGCGCCCGCCTGGCAGGCACCGGTGCCATGATCGCCGCCCTGCAGCGCCTGCGTGCCGAACAGGGCGTGCCGGTGAACATGCCCGACAGCCTCACCGCCTTCGGCATCAACGGCGGCCTGAAGCACGGCCTGGCCGGCCTGCTGATGACCCACCCGCCGCTGGAAGATCGCATCGAAGCCTTGCGCCAGTTGCGCTAACCACCCGCAATGAATAAGGGCGACCATCGGGTCGCCCTTATTCATTGTCGCTTTGCAGCAGCGGCCACACTCAGCCCGCTCCTGCTCAGCGTTTGACCAATCGGTATACCACCTCATCCAGCGCCTGCAGGTTGTGCTTGATGAATTTCCAGTTGCCCCGCAGCACATCCAGCCGCTCCAGCGTCTCGACCCGCCAGCCCGCGCCGAACAACTCCTGCACTTCGGCATCGCTCACAGCGAAGGGCGGTCCGTCCATCTGCGCCTGTGCATAGTCGAGGGTAATCAGCAGGCCCCGACATCCCGCTGGTAAAATGGCCTGCAGATGGGCGACATAGCGCACGCGCAGGTCCGCCGGCAAGGCGATCAATGCCGCACGATCGTAGAGCCCCTGGCAATCGACGAGCTGCTCCGCCGTCAGGGCGAAGAAATCGCCGCACCAGAGCTCCACCGCTCCGGCGCGATAGACCTTGAACGCCCCCTCCTGGCTGATCTCTGCGTTCAAGCCATGTTCCGCGAAGAAATCCTCGACCGCCTTCTGCGCCAACTCGACGCCCACCACACGATAGCCCTGCCCCGCCAGCCAGGCCAGATCCAGGCTCTTGCCGCATAACGGCACCAGCACCCGCGCGCCCGGGTGCAGCTCGAGCGACGAGCAGTGGCGCTGCAGATAGGGATTGACCCGATCCAGATGGAAACCGATCTGATCGCGCGCCCAGCGCGCCTGCCAGAATGCCTCGTCCACTCTTACCCCCAAAAATACGATCAAATAGCTCAAGAATTTATACTGGAACTCGATATTACCAGCCGTGAAGATGGCCACATCCTACCGTAGGGACCTACCCCATGCTGCCTTCGCTTTTTATCTCCCATGGCTCACCCATGCTCGCCCTGGAACCCGGCGCCAGCGGTCCGGCCCTGGCCCGCCTGGCCGCAGAGCTGCCCAGACCAAGGGCCATCCTGGTAGTGTCCGCCCACTGGGAAAGCACTGAGCTGCGCGTCACCAGCGCCGCCCAACCTGAAACCTGGCATGACTTTGGCGGTTTTCCCCCGGAGCTGTATCGGCTGCAGTACCCGGCGCCCGGCAATCCGCAGTTCGCCGCGGACGTCGTGAAACTGCTCGGCGCAGCCGGCTTCCCCGCACAACTCGACGCCGAACGCCCCTTCGATCACGGCGCCTGGGTGCCACTGTCACTCATGTACCCGGCTGCCGACATCCCGGTCGTGCAGCTCTCGCTGCCCAGCCGCCATGGCCCGCAATTGCAGACCCGCATCGGTCGCGCCCTGACCGGACTGCGCCAGCAAGGCATTCTGCTGATCGGCTCCGGCAGCATCACCCACAACCTCGGCGAGCTCGATTGGCAAGCCGGTCCCGAGGCGATCGAGCCCTGGGCCCAGGAGTTCCGCGACTGGATGGTGGCCAGGCTGGCCGAGGACGACGAGACGGCGCTGCATGACTATCGCCAGCGAGCCCCGGCGGCCGTACGCAACCACCCCAGCGACGAACATTTACTACCGCTGTTCTTCGCCCGCGGGGCTGGCGGCCGGTTCAAGGTCGAGCACAGCGGTTTCACCCTCGGCGCCCTGGGCATGGATATCTACAGCTTTGCCTGAGACACCCAGGCACCGCCAAACTGCGACATGATTCAGCAATGGCCTCGCACACCGAAGCTATCGATCACGGAACCGGAGCAATCTGTGCTTCAATCATCTGCATGACCCTGCCCTTGGAACCGTCGGCCACGAGGCACAGGTGTCACGCAGAAGGTGTGGACGATATGAACTCAATCAGGCTTACAGCCATAGCACTTGTGGTAGTCGGAACCCTGGCGCTGATTTATGGTGGCTTCAGTTATACCAAGGACAGCACCGCGGTCAAACTCGGCCCGCTCGAGCTTTCCGTGAAAGAGAAAGAAAGGGTCAACGTCCCCATGTGGGCAGGGATTGCCGCCATAGTGGCCGGCGGCCTTATGCTCGTAGCTGGCAGCAAGAGGTCGTAACGCCGCTGCAGGCCTTGCCTGCCAGGTGGACGGACACAAAAAAGCCCCGCATCTCAACAATGCGGGGCTTCTTGATTAACGCTTAACGCGGATCTTTAGCGCTTGGCGCGAATCAATCTTCGCGATAACGACGCAGCTTGAGCGGCTTGCCACCGACGCGGGTGTCTTTCAGCTTGCTGAGCAAACGCTCCAGACCGTCTTCCGGCAGCTCGACCAGGCTGAAGCTCTCGCGCACCTGGATGCGACCGATGGCTTCGCGAACCAGGCCGCCCTCGTTGAGGATGGCGCCCAGCAGGTTCTTCGCCGCGATACCGTCACGCGCACCCAGCGCGGTACGGCAACGGGCACGACCTTCGGCCAAAGGCACTGGCGCACGACGCTCACGGCTGTCGCCACGGTCCGAACGCTCGCTGCGCTCACGCGGGGCGCTGGTCGGCACCAGCGGCTGCTCGCGCTCGACCTCGGCCAGGGTCAGGGCCTGCCCGTTGGTGGCCTTGCGCAGCAGCGCGGCGGCCAGGGCACGCGGGCTGCAACCGATTTCCGCGGTCAGACGGTCGAGCAGATCGCCGTGGCTGGCTTCGGCATCGGCCACCAGCGGTGCCAGGCTCGAGGTCAGCTTCTTGATCCGCGCGTCCAGCACTTGCTGGCCGTCGGGCAGGCGCACTTCGCTGACTTTCTGCCCGGTGACACGCTCGATCACCTGCAGCATACGGCGCTCGCGCGGCGTTACCAGCAACAGCGCACGACCGGTACGACCGGCACGGCCGGTACGACCGATACGGTGTACGTAAGATTCCGGATCGTAGGGCATGTCGACGTTCATCACGTGGGTGATGCGCGGCACGTCCAGACCACGGGCAGCGACGTCGGTGGCAACGACGATGTCCAGGCGGCCATCCTTGAGCGACTCGATCACCCGCTCACGCTGGTTCTGGGCGATGTCGCCGTTCAGGGCGGCGGCCTTGTAACCGCGGGCTTCGAGCACGGCGGCCAGATCCAGAGTGGCTTGCTTGGTGCGCACGAAGGCGATCAGCGCGTCGAACTCCTCGACTTCCAGCAGGCGCAGTACCGCGGCGTGCTTCTGGTCGGCGTGGACCAGCAGGTGAGCCTGCTCGATGGCGGTCACGGTCTGAGTCTTGGTTTCGACCCTGACGTGCTTCGGATCACGCAGATGCTTCTCGGCGATGCTGCGGATCGAATGCGGCAAGGTGGCCGAGAACAGCACGGTCTGACGGGTTTCCGGCATGGCCTTGAAGATCACTTCAAGGTCGTCCATGAAGCCCAGCTTGAGCATTTCGTCCGCCTCATCGAGCACCAGGTGCTGGATGGTCGACAACACCTTCTCGTCACGACGCAGGTGATCGACCAGACGACCCGGAGTGGCGACGACAACCTGAGCGCCGTTACGGATGGCTTTCAGCTGCGGGCCCATGGGCGCGCCGCCGTAAACGGCGATGACGTTCAGCCCTGGCATTTGCTTGGCGTAGGTTTCGAACGCAGTGGCGACCTGCAGGGCCAGTTCACGGGTTGGCGCCAGAATCAGCGCCTGCGGCTGGCGCTTGGTCGGATCGATGCGGCTGAGAATCGGCAGGGCGAAGGCGGCGGTTTTACCGGTACCGGTCTGTGCCTGACCGATCATGTCGTGACCGGCAAGGATCACCGGAATGGACTGCACCTGAATCGCCGAAGGCTCTTCGTAGCCAGTCGCGATCACTGCGGCGAGAATATTGGGATGAAGATCGAGTGCGGCGAAGCCGCCGAGTTCTTGGGTCATGGGTCTGCCTCTAGTGCATCCGCAAAGACCCATGCTCCAAAGCTGCGCATGCCGTGTAAGACCCTAGAGTCACCCTGGCAGCCGTGTCGGCGGGGATTTGCGAAAACGTGGTTGTAAATGAATCGTCAAGGATAGTCCGCTACGCAGACTGACTGCCGGAGATGACCTCCGGGCGAGTTGTGTAACCTGAACGTGGCCATGAATTGACCGGCGCGCACTATACCGGAAAAGCTGGCAGTTGTGCTGGTTTTCCCACAATTAAAACATCTGCACCGCCAAACGGTCGCCCAGACCGGACTTGAACGCAGGTCATCCTATGCCCTGGACACAGGGCCGCTTGCCGGCCAGCACTGGCCCGACACCGTATCGACACTCATTCGGCAGTTGCCTATACGCCCCACCAGGTGCGATTTGCTGTGGCCCTGCGATATCCTCTTGCATGACATTCTCTGCGCAAGGATTTCTGCCATGACTCAAAGCACCAGCGGTCGCGTCAGCCGTGAGAAACGCGGCAGGATCATGCTGATCGGTCTGGATCGACCGACCAAACGCAATGCCGTCGACCTGGACATGCTCAATGGCCTGTGCCTGGCCTATGGCGAGTTCGAACGCGATGGCGAAGCGCGCGTGGCCCTGGTCTTCGCCCATGGCGAGCACTTCACCGCCGGGCTGGACCTGGCCAGCGTGTCCGCCAGCTTTGCCGCCGGCTGGCAGGTCCCCGCCGGTGGCTGCGACCCCCTGGGCGTGTTTGGCGGTCCGCGGGTGAGCAAGCCGGTGATAGTCGCGGCCCAGGGCTATTGCTTCACCATCGGCATAGAACTGATGCTCGCCTCGGACATCAACCTGTGCGCCAGCAACACCCGCTTCGCCCAGATGGAAGTGCAGCGCGGTATCTTTCCGTTCGGCGGCGCCACCCTGCGCATGCACCAGAGCGCCGGCTGGGGCAATGCCATGCGCTGGCTGCTCACCGGCGACGAGTTCGACGCTCATGAAGCCTACCGCCTGGGCCTGGTGCAGGAAGTGCTGGCCAGCGAAGAGCTGCTACCCCATGCGCTCAAGCTGGCCGAACGAATTGCCGCCCAGGCACCGCTCGGCGTGCAGGCCACCCTGGCTTCGGCGCGCCAGGCCGTGCGCGAAGGCGAAGCCGCGGCGATGGTCAATCTGCATCCGACGGTGGCCCGCCTGATGGCCAGCGAAGATGCCCAGGAAGGCGTGCGCGCCATGCTCGAACGCCGCCCCGGCGACTTCAAGGGGCGTTGAGAGCTTGTGAAAGTACGCCCGCTGCTGACGTTGCGCTACGGCGCTCGATATTTCCACAAGCCCTGAGCACAATCAACTGGCCGGGCGCAGCGCCTCGATCAGTGGCTGCAGGGAGTAGCCCAGCTGCGGCGCCAGGGCCGTAGCCCTGGCTTGCAGATCGCCCAGGTCGAGCTGTTGCTCGAGATCGGCCGGCACCAGCAGGATGACATTGCCCTCCTTCACCGGACATTCCCAGTAATGCCTATGGTAGAGGCCGCGCAGCAGCGGCGCGCCGAGCGGCTTGCCGTCGTTGCCGGCCCACTGGTTGATGATCAGCCAGCCGCCCGGATTCAACTGCTTCTGGCAGTTCTCCAGGAAGCGCCAGGCCAGGTGGCCGACGCCGGGACCGTGGTCGGTATAGAGGTCGACGAAAATCAGGTCGGCACTTTCCGCGGTTTCCAGTAGGTCGAGGGCGTCGCCGATGCGGATGGTCAGACGCGGGTCGTCCTCCAGGCCGAGGTACTGCATGGCCAGGCGCGGCACCTCGGGACGCAGCTCGATGGTTTCGACATCGTCCAGCGGCAGGAACCTGAGGCACGCCTGGGTCAGGTTTCCGGCGCCGAGCCCGAGAAACAGCGCGCTCTGCGGCTCGGCGTGGCACAGGCCACCGAGCAGCATGGCGCGGGTGTAGTCGTACTCCAGCCAGCTCGGATCGGCAGTGAATACGCAGCTCTGCTCGATCGAGTCGCCGAATTCGAGAAAACGGTACTCGCCGATCTCGACCACGCGGATCACGCCAAACGCATCCTGCACCTCGGCGAGCAAGACTTCTTCTTTCATCTCTTCCACCGGGGGCAAACCTGGCATGCATCGTTCTCCAGCCTGAGGTTCCCAGCCGTCGCAGCCGGGGCAAGAAGCCAATTGTCAGGGAAGCGCCCGCGCCGGGTCACGCGATAATTCACCGCGGCGTGCCTGGCCAAGGGTTGCGACGGACACCGACCAAGGCGCGCCAGGCCACCCTCAGTACCCTCATGCAGCGGCTCTATCACGCCTATCGGCTTGAAGGCGCGGGCTGATCGGTTACCATGCCCTTCTGCTTATATAAGTTGCCTGATTATTCAATTGCCTGATTATTAAACTGCCCGAAGTCGAGAATCATCATGTCGCAAGCCTGGAGCCCCGAAAGCTGGAGAAGCAAGCCAATCCAGCAGCAGCCGCACTACCCCGATGCCGCCCACCTGGCCAAGGTCGAGCAGACCCTGGCCGGTTACCCGCCGCTGGTATTCGCCGGCGAAGCCCGTGAGCTGCGCCGCCAGTTCGCCGAGGTGAGCCAGGGCCGCGCCTTCCTGCTGCAGGGCGGCGATTGCGCCGAGAGCTTCGCCGAGTTCAGCGCGGCGAAGATCCGCGACACCTTCAAGGTGTTGCTGCAGATGGCCATCGTCATGACCTTCGCCGCCGGCTGCCCGGTGGTGAAAGTCGGGCGCATGGCCGGGCAGTTCGCCAAACCGCGCTCGGCCAACGACGAGACCATCGGCGAGATCACCCTGCCGGCCTACCGCGGCGATATCGTCAACGGCATCGGTTTCGACGCCAAGAGCCGGGTGCCGGATCCGGAACGCCTGCTGCAGGCCTACCACCAGTCCACCGCCAGCCTCAACCTGCTGCGCGCCTTCGCCCAGGGCGGCTTTGCCGACCTGCACCAGGTGCACCAGTGGAACCTCGACTTCATCGCCAACTCGGCCCTAGCCGAGAAGTACAGCCACCTGGCCGATCGCATCGACGAGACCCTGGCGTTCATGCGCGCCTGTGGCATGGACACTTCGCCGCAATTGCGCGAGACCAATTTCTTCACCGCCCATGAGGCGCTGCTGCTCAACTACGAAGAAGCCTTCGTCCGTCGCGACAGCCTCACCGGCGGCGACTACGCCTGCTCGGCGCACATGCTCTGGATCGGCGACCGCACCCGCCAGCTGGATGGCGCCCACGTCGAGTTCCTGCGCGGCGTCGGCAACCCGATCGGGGTCAAGGTCGGCCCGAGCATGGATCCGGACGAGCTGATCCGCCTGATCGACATCCTCAACCCGGACAACGACCCCGGCCGCCTCAACCTGATCGTGCGCATGGGGGCGGACAAGGTCGAAGCCCATATGCCGCGCCTGGTGCGCAAGGTGCAGGGCGAAGGCAAGCAGGTGCTGTGGAGCTCCGACCCGATGCACGGCAACACCATCAAGGCCTCCAGCGGCTACAAGACCCGCGACTTCGCGCAGATCCTCGCCGAAGTGAAGCAGTTCTTCGCCGTACACCAGGCCGAGGGCAGCTACGCCGGCGGCATCCATATCGAGATGACCGGGCAGAACGTCACCGAATGCATCGGCGGCGCCCGACCGATCACCGAGGACGGCCTGTCGGATCGCTACCACACCCACTGCGACCCGCGGATGAACGCCGACCAGTCGCTGGAACTGGCCTTCCTGATCGCCGAGACGCTGAAGCAGGTGCGCCGCTAACTGCAGCTGTTGTTCGCGTATCTCCTACCGCTCCTACGCCACGGTCAGGCTGTAGGAACGGTGGGAGACACCTTGCCCCATGCCCGCGATCAATTCTTGATCAGCTCAGGCAGTAAGGCGCTCGCGCAAACGCCCGAGCATGCCCAGCAAACTACCGACCTTCTCCCGCTCGCGCTCGTCACGCGGCACCTGCGCCAGGCGCGTGACCACCGGTGCCGGTTGCGCGCGCCACAGCAAGGCCTGCTCGGCGGCGGCCTGCAGGCCCTTCTCGAACAGGCCACGGCGGATCGGCTTGGGCAGGTAGCGAAATATCTGCGCCTCGTTGATCAGCTTGAGCAGCGCCTGGGTGTCGCAGAACGGCGTCACCACCAGGGTCAGTAACCGCGGATGGGCCTGGGCCAGGGTTTTCAGCAAGGGCGCGACCTCCTCACCGGCCAGTTTCAGGTCGCTGACCAACAGATCCACCGGCAGCTCGTTGAGTACCCTCAGCGCCTCACTCAGGTTGCTCACGCGTAACAGACGATGGCCGCCGGCCATGCAAAAA
>NZ_JBFIIG010000121.1:0-12691 GCF_041601375.1 Pseudomonas sp.
CCATCGTTGCCGACCGTGAGGATGATGTCGCCGTCGGCCGTGGGAAAGTCCTGGTAGGGCACGATGTTCGGGTGGGCATTGCCCAGCCGGCGCGGCGCCACGCCGGTGGTCAGGTAGTTCATCGCCTGGTTGGCCAGGCAGGCGACCTGCACGTCGAGCAGGGCCATGTCGATGTGCTGGCCATTGCCGGTCTGGTCGCGGCTGGCCAGGGCGGCCAGAATCGCCGCGGTCGAATACAGGCCGGTAAGGATGTCGGTCAGGGCCACGCCGACCTTGACCGGCCCGGCGCCCTCTTCGTCATCGGCGCGTCCGGTCAGGCTCATCAGGCCGCCCAGGCCCTGGATCATGAAGTCGTAACCGGCGCGCTTGGCGTAGGGGCCGTCCTGGCCGAAGCCGGTGATCGAGCAGTAGATCAGTTTCGGGTTCAGCTCCTTCAGCGCGGCGTAGTCGAGGCCGTAAGCGGCCAGGCCGCCGACCTTGAAGTTCTCGATCAGGATGTCGGCCTTGGCCACCATCTCGCGCACCAGGCGCTGGCCTTCGGGCTGGGTGAAATCGACGGTGACCGACTGCTTGTTGCGATTGGCCGACAGGTAATAGGCGGCCTCGCTGGTGTTCTCGCCCGCGGCGTCGCGCAGGAACGGCGGGCCCCAGTGACGGGTATCATCGCCCGTGCCTGGGCGTTCGATCTTGATCACTTCGGCGCCGAGGTCGGCGAGAATCTGCCCGGCCCAGGGCCCGGCGAGTACGCGGGAGAGGTCGAGCACGCGGATATGGGACAGGGCGCCAGGCATAGCTTCAACTCCAGGAAATGGCCGCGTGCAGCAGCACGCGTGCGTTCATCCTAGAAGCCTGGCGCTGCCCCGGCAAACGAGGATTTCGCACGCAATTGTGCCAAACCCTCACTCCATAGCGAGGCAACTAGCCAATGTGCGGGGGTTTCCCCCACTTGCTGTGCGTAATGCGCCTACTCGACGCTGGCCTGGCGGGCCTGTAACAGCTCGCCGATGATGCTGACCGGGCCGAGCAGGTGGTCACGCATCATCGCGCTGGCACGCACGCCGTCGCCCTGCAGGATCGCCTCCAGCAACTGGGCGTGCTCCTGGCGCTTGGCCTCCAGCGCCGCCGCCGAAAACACCGTCTGCTGCAACCACAGATGCCGATAGCGCTCGGCCTGGTCGAACAGCGCCGCGCGCACCTGGAGCAGGTGTTGCGAGCCACAACCGGCGGCGATCGCGGCGTGGAAGGCCTGATGCCGGGTGTCCCAGACGCTGAGCATCTCCTCGGCATCCTTGACCTGGGCGACCTTGGCCAGGGTATGGGCGCGGGCGATGACCTGCGCCTCCCAGGCATCGTCGCCACGGGCAATCGCCAGGCCGACGATCATCGCTTCCAAGTGCGCGCGGGCATCGTAGATATCGGCCAGCTCGCTCAGCGACATCGGTGCGACGCGGAAGCCGCGCTGACTGATGGCCACCACCAGGCGCTCGGCCACCAGCTGCGACAGGGCCTCGCGCAGCGGCCCGACGCCCAGCCCGTAGCGCGTCTTCAGCGCGCTCATCAGGAGCTTTTCGCCAGGCGCGAAGACGCCGCGAATGATGTCGCGCTTGAGCGATTCGTAGCCACGAATCGCCAGATTCTCTCGGGAGCTGGGAGCTTCCATTACACCGTCCTTGCACAGGTCCGCGCCAATCATACCGAAACACCCGGGCGATGCCGCGCGGCACTACCGAGAATTACTTTTGACACTTTCAAATAATGTCGATATTTTTTAATTACGTCGACACTACTTCCGGCGCCTGTCGCCCACCCTGGAGCCCCCCCCATGAGCACCCTCGTCGCCTTCAAGCACCTCGTCGTTCCAGCCCCGCACAGCCCCAGCGGCTTCAGCCTGGCCGCCAGCAGCCAGTCACCACGCCTGCTGCAACTGAGCTTCAGCCGGGAAACCCTGCAGGCATTCCTCGCCGCCACCGCCGAGTGGCCGGTACAGGCGCTGGAATACAAGTCGTTCCTGCGCTTTCGCCTGGCCAAGATCCTCGACGAGCTGTGCGCGGGCAGCCTGCAGCCACTGCTGATCAACACCCTGATGGACCGCGCCAGTGGCGGCCTGCTGATCAGTGCCGAGGGCCTGGACCGGGTGGAGCAGGCCGACGACATGGTCAAGCTGGCCACCGCCGTGGCCCATCTGTTCGGCCGCTCCAACTTTGACGCCATGAGCGGCCAATACTACGCGCGCTTCGTGGTGCAGAACGTCGATGCGTCCGACAGCTACCTGCGCCAGCCGCACCGGGTAATGGAACTGCACACCGATGGCACCTTCGTCGAGCAGGACACCGACTACGTGCTGATGATGAAGATCGACGAGCAGCACATGCAGGGCGGTAATTCGCTGCTGCTGCACCTGGACGACTGGGAGGACTTGGAGCGCTTCAACAGCCACCCGCTGGCCCGCCGTCAGCTGCGCTGGTGCGCGCCGCCGAGCAAGCGGGTCGACCGCGACCTGTACCACCCGGTATTCGACAACGACGTCGAGGGCCGGCCGATCATCAGCTACATCGACCAGTTCGTGCAGCCGAAGGACTTCGAGGAAGGCAACTGGCTGACCGACCTCAGCCAGTCGCTGGAAGGCAGCCCGCACAAGCTGTCGATCCCTGTGCCGGTGGGCAGCTTCCTGCTGATCAACAACCATTTCTGGCTGCACGGCCGCGACCGCTTCACCGCCCACCCGGACCTGCGCCGCGAGCTGATGCGCCAGCGTGGCTACTTCACCCACGCCAAGGTGCTGCGCCAGCCGCGCCAGTGACCGAACACGGCGGGGCGGCCTCAGTCGCGATAACAGCAGCCGCTCCCGCATTGACGGCACAGACTCCCTTACCCAGAGGTAACCCGGTGTACGACTTCATCATTATCGGTGGCGGCATTCTCGGCATGTCCACCGCCATGCAACTGCAGCGCGCCTACCCCGACAGCCGCATGCTGCTGCTGGAAAAGGAATCCGCCCCGGCCCGTCACCAGACCGGGCATAACAGCGGGGTGATCCATGCCGGCGTGTACTACACCCCGGGCAGCCTCAAGGCCCGCTTCTGCCTGGCCGGCAACCAGGCGACCAAGGCCTTCTGCGACCAGCAGGGCATCGCCTACCAGGTACCCGGCAAGCTGCTGGTGGCCGCCAGCGAGCTGGAGATGCAGCGCATGCAGGCGTTGTGGCAGCGCACCGCGGCCAACGGCATCGAGCGTGAATGGCTGAACGCCGGGCAACTGCGCGAGCGCGAGCCGAATATCCGCGGCCTCGGCGCGATCCTGGTGCCGTCCAGCGGCATCGTCGACTACGCCGCGGTCACCACGGCCATGGCCGGCGAGTTCGTCCGCGGCGGCGGCGAGATCCGCTACGGCGCCCAAGTCGAGGGATTGCAGGAAAATTCCCAGGAAGTGCGGGTGCACACCGCTGCCGGCGAGTTTGCCGGGCGCTTCCTGGTCACCTGCGCCGGCCTGATGGCCGATCGGGTGGTGCGCATGCTGGGCATCGATCCCGGCTTCAGCATCTGTCCGTTCCGCGGCGAGTACTTCCGCCTGCCGGCCCGGCACAACCAGATCGTCAACCACCTGATCTACCCGATCCCCGACCCGAGCATGCCGTTCCTCGGCGTGCACCTGACGCGGATGATCGACGGCAGCGTCACCGTCGGCCCCAACGCGGTGCTGGCGTTCAAGCGCGAAGGCTACCGCCGGCGCGACATCTCGCTTGCCGACAGCTGGCAGATGCTCGCCAACCCGGGCATCCGCAAGGTGCTGCGGGCCAACCTGCGCCCGGGCCTGGGCGAGCTGAAGAACTCGCTGTTCAAGCGCGGCTACCTGCAGCAGGTGCGCAAGTACTGCCCGAGCGTCCAGCTCGGCGACCTCGAGCCCTACCCGGCCGGGGTGCGCGCCCAGGCGGTATCCGACGGCGGCCGGCTGATCGACGATTTCCTCTTCCGCCACAGCCGGCGCAGCCTGCACGTGTGCAACGCGCCCTCGCCAGCCGCTACCTCGGCGCTGCCGATCGGCGCCCATATCGTCGACCAGCTCAGCAGCCAGCTGCTCGCCCTGCCGAGTTTCGCCAAAGCCAAACCCGTCCGCCCCGCCGCCTGAGAGAGCCACCGATGAACACCGCCAACCTGGCCGACAAAGACCGCCAGTACCACCTGCACCCCTACACCAACGCCCGCCTGCACGAGCAGCTCGGCCCGCTGCTGATCGAACGCGGCGAGGGCGTCTACGTCTACGACGAGCAGGGCAAGCAATACCTGGAGGCCATGTCCGGCCTGTGGAGCACCGCCCTCGGTTTCAGCAACCAGCGCCTGATCGCCGCCGCCGAGCGCCAGCTGCGCACCCTGCCCTTCTATCACGTGTTCGGCCACAAGGCGCACCGGCCGGCCATCGAGCTGGCCGAGAAGCTGATCGAGATGGCGCCGGTGCCGATGAGCAAGGTGTTCTTCACCAACTCCGGCTCGGAAGCCAACGACACCGTGGTCAAGCTGGTCTGGTACTACAACAACGCCCGCGGCAAACCGGCGAAGAAGAAGTTCATCAGCCGGCAGAACGCCTACCACGGCATCACCGTGGCGGCCGCCAGCCTCACCGGCCTGGCGGCCAACCAGCGCGGCTTCGACGTGCCGCTGCCGGGCTTCCTGCACGTCGGCTGCCCGCACCACTACCGCCATGCCCTGCCCGGCGAGAGCGAGGAACAGTTCGCCGATCGCCTGGCCGCCGAACTGGAGCAGCGCATCCTCAGCGAGGGCGCCGAGACCGTGGCCGCCTTCATCGGCGAACCGCTGATGGGCGCCGGCGGCGTGATAGTGCCGCCGCGCAGCTACTGGCAGAAGATCCAGGCGGTGTGCCGGCGCCACGACGTGCTGGTCATTGCCGACGAGGTGATCTGCGGTTTCGGCCGCACCGGGCAGCTGTTCGGCAGCCAGACCTTCGGCATCCAGCCGGACGTGATGGTGCTGTCCAAGCAACTGTCCTCGTCCTACCAGCCGATCGCCGCGCTGCTGCTCAACGACGCGCTGTACCAGGGCATCGCCGAGCAGAGCAACAGCCTCGGCACCCTCGGCCACGGCTTCACCGGCAGCGCCCACCCGGTGGCCACCGCCGTGGCCCTGGAAAACCTCAAAATCATCGAGGAAGACCGCCTGGTGGAGCACGCCGCCGTCATGGGCGAGCTGCTCCAGGCCGGCCTGCGCGACTTCGCCGATCACCCGCTGGTGGGAGAAGTACGCGGTTGCGGGCTGATTGCAGCGGTCGAGCTGGTCGGCGATCGCCAGACCAAGGCGCCCCACGGCGCGCCCGGCAGCCTCGGTCGCTACCTGGCCGGCCGCGCCCAGGAACACGGCATGATCACCCGGGCCATGGGCGATGCGATTGCCTTCTGCCCGCCGCTGATCAGCAGCGCCCGGGAGATCGGCCTGATCGTCGAGCGCTTCGCCCGCGCCCTGGACGACACCAGCCACTGGCTGCGCCAGTAACGTCACGGCGTCCGGCAGCGGCCCCCGCAGTGGACCGCTGCCAGACAACCCTCAGTTGAGCAACGCCTGGTCCTGGGCGACGAAACGCATCATCCACTCGGCCACCAGGGTCCCCTGGTGCGCCTGTTCCAGGCTGGCCATGGCCTGCCGGCAGACCTGCTCGCCCCAGTGCTCCTTGCGGATGTCGAGGATCGCCCGCGAATAGTCAGCCACCAGTTCCGGATGGCCCTGCCAGCACAGCACCTGCTCGCCGATCTGGTAGGCGGCGATCGGGCAGAAGGCATTGGCCGCCAGCACGGTGGCGTTGGCCGGCGCCTGGGTGACCTGGTCCTGATGGATGATCAGCAGCGACAGCGCCTCGGCGCGCGGCTGCATCCAGGGCCGCTGCTCGAGCACCTGGTACTGCTGCACGCCGAGTCCCCAGCCCTGCTCGGCCCGTTCGGTCTTGCCGCCGAGCAGCAGGGCCAGCAACTGGTGGCCGAAGCAGATGCCGAGCAGCTTGTCGCCGGCGGCATAGCGTGCCAGCACGTAACCACGCAGGACCTGGAGCCAGGGGTCGTCGCCGAACGAGTCGTACTTGCTGCCGGTGATCAGGTAGGCGTCATAACGCCGCCCGGCGTCCGGGTACTGCCCCTGGATCACATTGAAGACCTCAAACTCGGCGGCGATCGGTTGCTGGGCGAACAGCTGTTGGAACATCCAGCCATAGCCGCGGTACTGCTCGACTAGCTCGGGACGGATGTGGTCGGTTTCGAGGATGCAAATGCTCAATGCCATTAACGGATTCCTGACGCGAGGAATGGAGGGAAAACAGGTTTGAAGTCGGCTGAGGCAACTGTCAGCCAAGGGGCTCGCGCAGCGACTGGGCGCCGCTGCGCGAAGCCACTGGATCAGCCCTGCAGGTCCTGCAGGGTCAGGTCCAGGCACAGACGCGCCTTGCTCACCAGCTCGTCGATCTCGGCTCTGCTGATCACCAGTGGCGGCGAAATGATCATGGTGTCGCCCACGGCGCGCATGATCAGGCCGTTGTTGAAGCAATGGCCACGGCAAATCATGCCGGCGCCCTGGCCTTCATAACGGGCGCGGCTGGCCTTGTCCTTGACCAGCTCGATGGCGCCGAGCATGCCGACACCACGAACTTCACCGACCAGCGGATGGTCGAGCAGTTCGCGCAGGCGCTGTTGCAGGTACGGCGCGGTCTCTTCGCGGACCGTCTCGAGGATCTTCTCGTCGCGCAGGATGCGGATATTTTCCAGCGCCACGGCAGCGGCCACCGGGTGACCGGAATAGGTGAACCCGTGGTTGAAATCACCGCCCTGCTTGAGCACGTCGAACACCTTGTCGCTGACGATCAGGCCACCCATAGGGATGTAACCGGAGGTCAGGCCCTTGGCGATGGTCATCAGGTCCGGTTGCAGGCCGTAGAAGTCGCTGCCGAACCATTCGCCGGTGCGGCCGAAGCCGCAGATCACTTCGTCGGCCACAAACAGAATGTCGTACTTGGCGAGAATCTCGCGGACCTTCGGCCAGTAGCTGTCCGGCGGTACTATCACCCCGCCGGCGCCCTGGATCGGCTCGGCGATAAAGGCGGCGACGTTGTTTTCGCCGACTTCGAGGATCTTCGCTTCCAGCTGCTCGGCAGCCCAGATGCCGAACTCGTCCGGGCTCATGTCGCCGCCTTCGCCGAACCAGTAAGGCTGGGCAATGTGCTGGATACCCGGAATGGTGCCGCCCTGGGCGTGCATGCCGGCCATGCCGCCCAGGGCGGCACCGGCCACGGTGGAGCCGTGGTAACCGTTGATGCGGCTGATGATGACCTTCTTCGCAGGCATGCCCTTGACCGCCCAGTAGTGGCGAACCATGCGCAGCATGGTGTCGTTGCCTTCCGAGCCCGAACCCGTGAAGAACAGGTGGTTCATGCCTTGCGGCGCGATCTCGGCGATCACCTTGGCCAGCTCCAGCACCGGCGGGTGCGCGGTCATGAAGAAGGTATTGTAGAACGGCAGCGTTTTCATCTGCGCGCTGGCGGCGTCGGCCAGCTCGTCGCGGCCGTAGCCGATGGCGGCGCACCAGAGGCCGGCCATGCCGTCGAGGATCTGGTTGCCCTCGCTGTCCCAGACGTACACGCCGTCGCCGCGCACGATTATGCGCGGGCCGGCGTCGCTGAGCTGCTGGTAGTCGCTGAACGGAGCCAGGTGATGGTCACGGCTCATGTCCTGCCACTGTTGGGTTTGCGGATTGCTGAAGCGAGCGTTCATGGCGCCTCCGATTCGTGATGGGCGGCTGGCCGGCGGCCAGCGCCGGGTTAGCTTCTGGCCAGCAGGTGCTTGATGGCGAAGTCCGCGTCGGCGGCCTGCTCGTTCAATTCATGCTGCTTGATCAGGGTGTACAACTCGATGAACGGCGCGCCGAAGACCTCGGTCATGATCGGGCAACGCTGCAATTCCGCCAGCGCCTCGCTCAGATCCGCCGGCAACGCGTCGTGCTCGGACACCGCCGGGCGATCGCTGACTTCCGGCCCTGGTTCGATTTCTTGCTGCATCCCCGCCAGGCCGGCGCCGAGCATCAGCGCCAGGCTCAGGTAGGGGTTGGCGTCGCCACCCGGCAGGCGGTGTTCGACCCGGCGGTTGGCCGGGTCGGAATGCGGTACGCGGAAAGCCGCGGTGCGGTTGTCATATCCCCACTCGATGCTGGCCGGCGAGGCATCCGGGCGATGCAGGCGCACATAGGAATGGGCGTAGGGCGCGAGGATCGCCATGGCGGCGCGGGCCGAAGCCTGCCAGCCACCGATGAAGTGCTTGATACGTGGATGCGGCGAGTTGTCGGCGGCGGTGAAGGGGTTGCCGCCGGATTCGTCGGCCAGGCTGATGTGCCAATGCAGGCCGGTGCCCGGTTCGGTCAGATAGGGCTTGGCCATAAAGGTCGCCAGGCAACCATGACGGCGGGCAATCTCCCGGGCCAGGCGCTTGAAACGGAACACCGCATCGGCCTGGGCCAGGGGCTCACCGGGGGCGAAGTTGACCTCGTACTGGCCCAGCGCTGACTCATGACCGTATCCGGTAATAGGGATGTCTTGGGCCTCACAGGCCGCCCACAGCTCATCGAAGAAGGGCGCGAAGCTGCTGGCGGTTTCCGCCGAGGCCAGGTCGTGGCAGCTTTCAATATGCGGCACCTGCGCCGACATGCCATGCGCCACCTGCAGGCCGCCTTCGGCATTGCGCTGCGGATGGACCAGGAAAAACTCCAGCTCCGGTGCGACCCTGGCGGTGTAACCGGCCGCCTTGAGACGATCCAGCACACGCTTGAGCAACTGGCGCGGCGACAACTCGGCCACTTCGTACCGGCAATGACCGTCGGCGGCCATGAAGCTCGCCTCGATATCGCAGATCACCGTCGCGGTCGGCACCGCGGCCAGCGGGTCGCGCACCAGGGTGCGCCAGTCCGGGCGCATGGCCATGTCCGGGAAGGTCGGCGGAAAGATGTTGTTGAACACCGCCTTCGGCTCGCCGCCGGTGACGGTCAGGCCGAGCAGCAACGAGGGCATCTTCGCCCCCAGGGTCTCGGCGAAGCTGGCGCGACTGAGGATCTTGCCGCGCGCCACGCTGGTCAGGTCGGCGAACACCAGTTCGACCCGGCGGATGTCGTTGGCCTGCAGCCAGGCCAGCGCCTCGCTGGCGGTGGAAAGCTCGGGATGCATGGGAGAAAAACCTCGGGAACTAGACGCAAAGCGCAATCCACGGGATGCGCGTAATGGGTGTCCGGGCAGTCGCCGTCAGCCTCCGGCCTGGCTGGGCGCGAGCGCTACGCAGGGCAGGCCGACCCAGCTCAGGGCGGCCAACCACTCTTCGGTCAGGTGGGCCACGGTCTGCTGACGCAGCAGAGCGACCAATTCGGCATGGTGCTGACGCCGCGCTTTCTGGCTGGCGAAACGCGGATCCGTTGCCCATTGCGGCTGGCCGGCCAACGCGCTCAGTTCGGAAAACTGGTAATCGTTGCTGACCGCCAGGAAGAAGGCGCCATCGGCACTGGGGAAAATATGGCAGGGCGCAAACGACGGCTGCCCGTCCGCCAGCGCGCGCCCTGGCGCCGGACTGGCCGCGCCGTTGGTCACGGTGTGGATGAGCGTTTCCGGCGTCATGGCCTTCCTCAAACGGAGTCAGAGTACAAATTGTCCAGCGGGCAGAAACGACGACGGACGGGTAGCCAGGCTCCCCGTCCGTCGTCGCTACTGGCTTCAGAAGAAGGCCTGAATCCCGGTCTGTGCCCGGCCGAGGATCAGCGCATGGACGTCGTGAGTGCCTTCGTAGGTATTCACCACTTCCAGGTTGACCAGGTGGCGGGCCACGCCGAACTCGTCGCTGATACCGTTGCCGCCGAGCATGTCGCGGGCCAGGCGGGCGATGTCCAGGGACTTGCCGCAGCTGTTGCGCTTCATGATCGAGGTGATTTCCACCGCGGCGGTGCCTTCGTCCTTCATCCGCCCCAGGCGCAGACAGCCTTGCAGGGCCAGGGTGATCTCGGTCTGCATGTCGGCCAGCTTCTTCTGGATCAGCTGGTTGGCGGCCAGCGGGCGGCCGAACTGCTTGCGATCCAGGCAGTACTGGCGCGCGGTGTGCCAGCAGTCTTCGGCGGCGCCCAGCGCGCCCCAGCTGATGCCGTAACGGGCGGAGTTGAGGCAGGTGAACGGGCCTTTCAGGCCACGCACATCGGGGAAGGCGTTCTCTTCCGGGCAGAACACGTTGTCCATGACGATTTCGCCGGTGATCGAGGCGCGCAGGCCGACCTTGCCGTGGATCGCCGGGGCGCTGAGGCCCTGCCAGCCTTTTTCCAGGACGAAGCCGCGGATCTCGCCGGCATCGTCCTTGGCCCAGACCACGAAGACATCGGCGATCGGGCTGTTGGTGATCCACATCTTCGCGCCGGTCAGGCGGTAGCCGCCGTCGACCTTCTTCGCCCGGGTGATCATCGAACCCGGGTCGGAGCCATGGTCCGGCTCGGTGAGGCCGAAGCAGCCGATATATTCGCCGCTGGCCAGCTTGGGCAGGTATTTCTGCCGGGTGGCTTCGTTGCCGAACTCGAAGATAGGCACCATCACCAGAGAGGACTGCACGCTCATCATCGAGCGGTAGCCGGAATCGACCCGCTCCACTTCGCGGGCGATCAGGCCGTAGCACACGTAGTTGAGGCCGCTGCCGCCGTAGGCTTCGGGGATGGTCGCGCCGAGCAGGCCGGTGTCGCCCATCTCGCGGAAGATCGCCGGGTCGGTCTGCTCGTGGCGGAAGGCTTCGATCACGCGCGGCGCCAGTTTGTCGGCGGCAAACTGCTGGGCGCTGTCGCGCACCATGCGCTCTTCTTCGGTCAGTTGCTGATCGAGCAGCAGCGGGTCGATCCAGTTGAAGCTTGCCTTGGCCATTGCGAAAACCTCGAGATAAGAGGGGAATAATCATCGCGGCCTGGGCCGCGTCGACTGGGTGCATGGGAATGATCCTAGGCCGCATGCGCAGGCGGGGCAAACGAGAATTTCGCATGCCGTTGTGCTCTTTGCGCACTCCGAGGTAGCTTTGAAGGCTATTTAATTCATTTCAGAGTGAGAGTGCCGCACAGATGCGTCGCAAAATCCCCAGCACCACGGCCCTGATCGCCTTCGAATCGGCGGCCCGTCACCAGAGCTTTACCCGTGCGGCCGAGGAACTGGCCCTGACCCAGAGCGCCATCTGCCGGCAGATCGCCGGGCTGGAGGAGTTTCTCAACGTCGAACTGTTTCGCCGCTCGCGGCGCGGGGTCAAGCTGACCGAGGCCGGCTTGTCCTACGCCAGGCGGGTGGCCGCGCAACTCGACGCGGTGGAGCGCGACACCCTGGCGGTGATGGGCCAGCAAGGCGCCATGAGCATCGAACTGGCGGTGGTGCCGACCTTCGGCACCCAGTGGCTGCTGCCGCGCCTGAAGGATTTCCAGCGCCTGCACCCGCAGGTCACGGTCAACCTGACCAACCGCACCCGGCCGTTCCTGTTCGCCGATACCCAGTTCGATGCCGCGGTGTACTTCGGTGACGCCGACTGGTCGGGCACCGCCTCGCACCTGCTGATGCGCGAAAACCCCATGCCGGTGTGCAGCCCGGCGCTCCTGGCCGGACAAAGCGGCCTGAGCGCCGAGCGGATCGCTGGCCTGCCGCTGCTACAGCAAACCACCCGGCCTTATGCCTGGCGCCAGTGGTTCGCCTCGCTGGGGTTGAATGTGCCCCGGGACATGAGCGGGGCGCGTTATGAACTGTTCTCCATGCTCGCCCAGGCCGCCATGCATGAGATGGGCGTGGCCTTGATTCCGCCCTTCCTGATTCAACGGGAACTGGCCGAGGGCCGCCTGGTGCTGGCGCTGGAACATGCCTACAGCAGCGACAAGGCCTATTACCTGATGATTCCCGAACGCAAAGTGGAGTCTGCGGCGCTGCAAAGCTTTCGCGACTGGCTGGTTCGGCAAGCGCGGGACTATGCCCAGGAGAGTGGCCTGGAATAAACGACAGCAAACGAAGTAACTACCCGGGTACCCACCCGCCAGACGGCCCGCTTGGAATTCTCGCGAGTAACGACAGGCCCTTTAAGCCGATGCAGCCCAAGCAAGCTGACCCGGTAGTCAGCAATATACGCCACTACAGCCTGACGGTTGGCGCCAAGCGCAAGCGTCCAATTTATTGCACAGGCGGGCCTGCATAACGCCCAGAACAACCGGGCTGCACGCCCTGTTCGTCGGCGCAGCTGTCATTTGATGGCCGGCCATTCATGGCACCCATGCTGGCGGCGCTAAAAATAGCCGTCAATGACCCTGGCGGCCAGGCCCGGCACGACTTTGCCGAAGATATTGGCCGACAAGTCGCTGAGTGACTTGTAGTTGTCGCAAGGTTTTACTCCATAACGCCTTGAACGACTTATGCTGCGCCTGCAAAATGCCGCCCCGCCCGTAACATAGCTTCTGCTAGGGTGATTTGTGCTGATCCTCCCTTCGCCGACGTGCCATCCGCAGTGCGCCGGTTCATTAAAAGATAAAGATCACGCAGGAGATTTGACGTGCACATCGGTGTTCCTCTCGAAACCCATGCCGGCGAGACGCGGGTAGCCGCCACGCCAGAAACCATCAAGAAGCTGATCGGCCAAGGCCATCAGGTCACGGTGCAGAGCGGAGCTGGCGTCAGCGCC
>NZ_JBFIIG010000122.1:0-12653 GCF_041601375.1 Pseudomonas sp.
CGGTGCTTGTAGAGGTAGTAGCCCTCGGCGGCGACGAAGCGCAGGGTGATCGACTCGGCCGAGCTGTCGACCAGGCTCAGTTGGAACGCCTCGCGCACGGGGAGGAAGTCGGCACTGTTGTTCAGCGGCGCGCCCAGCGGCGCCGGGGCTGGGCGGCTGTCGAACAGGCCGGCGCCAGCGGGCAGGGCAACCAGCAGCAGGATCAGGCAGAGCAAACGGCGCATGGCGGTCTCGCGGGTCAGAAGTTCCTGCATCATAACCAAGCTTGTGTCCTGACGTCAGGGCGCAGCCTGTAAGCGGGCTTGTCAGGCGGGCCAATGACCTGTTGGCGCGCCCGTGCGTAGCGGCTGCGACAGATGGTCGCGCCTGGCCGGTGAGCGCGCTACAGGCGGAATGCCTGCACCGCCGTGTGCAGCTGGCCGCCCACTTGCAACAGTCGTTCGCCTTGCTGGCGACCTTCGCCGATGCGCATCAGGTTGTCGCCGCCGAGTTGGTGGATGCGCTCGCTGTGGCCGCGAATTTCGCTGACCGCGCCGCTCTGCTGGGCGGTGGCGTCGGCGATGCGTTCGGCCATGCTGGCGATGGTGCGAATCGCCGCGATGATTTCGTCCAGCGCACCATCGGCCGCCTCGGCCTGGCCGGCGCTGGCCTGGGCGTGTTCGACCTGGGCGCGCATGGCGCCGACCGATTGCCGTGCGGCCTGTTGCAGGCGACCGATCAGCTCCTGGATTTCCGCGGTGGCGCCGCTGGTGCGCTGCGACAGCGAGCGCACCTCGTCGGCGACCACGGCAAAGCCGCGGCCCGCCTCGCCGGCACGGGCCGCTTCGATGGCGGCGTTGAGGGCCAGCAGGTTGGTCTGCTCGGCGATGCCGCGAATCACCGTCAGCACAGTGCCGATGGTCGCGGTTTCCTCGGCCAGGCGCTCGATGGCTTGGGCGTTGCCCTGCACTTCGCCGACCAGCGCATGCAGCCCGCTGAGGCTCTGGCCGATCACCTGCTGGCCCTGCTCCAGGGCGCGGTCGGCATCGCGGCTGGCATCGGCGGCCTGGCTGGCGTCGCCGGCGACCTGCTGGATGGTGGCCTCCAGGTCGCCGAGGGCATCGCGAATCTGCGCGGTATCGCCAGCCTGGCGTTCGGCGCCGGCATGCAGGCCACCGCTGAGGTCGGCCAGGGTGCGGCTGGAGCCGGCGACCTGTTCGGCGTGCCGGCGGATGCTGCCGACCAGATCGACCAGGTAGAGGCGCAGGCGGTTCAGCGATGCCTCGATGTCGCACAGTTCGCGGGTGCGCGAACCGAGCCTGATGTCCTCGGCGAAATCGCCCTGGGCCCAGGTCGACAGGGCCGGCACCAGGTGGTTGAGGACCCGGGTCAGGCGCCGCTGAATAGTGTCGATGGTCAGGGCGATCAGCAGGATCAGGCCGATCATCAGGCCCTGGAGCAGGCGTACCTCGCCCTGAATCCGGCCATGCTCGGCGCGCACGGCCGGTTCCAGAGTGGCGAGAGCCTGTTGCACGCCATCGACCTGGCGGCGGGTGGCGTCGGCCAGGGCGACGCGCTGTTCGATCAGGCTGCGGGTGCGCTGCAGTTCGCCCGGGTAGCGGCCGATCAGGCTGGCAAAATTGCGCTTGAGGGCAATGCCGCGGTCTTCTGCCTGCGTGCTGTCGCTGTCGTTGGTCAGGCCCAGCAGGGCGGAAAAATCATCGCTGCTGGAGCTGCTGTCATCGGCCACGCCCAGCAGGGGCAGGGCATCCAGGGCTTGGGCCTGAAGGCCGAGTGTCGCCAGTTCGCGCTCGACGTCGGCGACCAGTTCGCTGCGGCCGCTGCTGACCAGTTTGTCGCGGGCATGGGCCAGGCGCGCCAGGTGCTGGGCCGCGACGAACAAGGGCAGGCGGTAGGCGTGCGCCGCATCGGCGCCGGCGCTGTCGGCATAGTGCGCCAGCTGGTCCAGGGCGTCGCCCATCTCGCGCTCGGCCTGCAGCAGCAAACCCTGGGGGTCGCCGGCCAATTTGCCGGCGGCGAGCAGCTGGTTGGCGCTGAAGCTTTGCAGTTCGGCGAGGCTGGGGCGCAGCTCCTCGGCCAGTTGCGGCGGCAGTTCGGCTATCGCCGGCGCCAGGTTGTCCAGGGCTTGGATCGCCGCGCTGTGCCGCAGGGCATCGCCGCTGCCGAGGTAGTCGAGGATATTGCGCGCCGCCTCCCGCTGGAACTGCTGGGACAGGCTCAGGTAGCGCTCCATCAACAGATAGGGGCGCTCCAGGGCGCGTTGCGACCACCAGAGGGTGGCTGCCAGGGCCACGCAGACGGTGACCAGCAGCAGGGTATTGAGGTTGGTAAGTGATTTCAGGCGCATAGGACTCGACCGCAGACGGAAGGGTGCTGGCGTGCGTCCGATGAGGTTCGGGCGCGATCGCTATGTCGCTGAAGTTATTGCGTTTTCATGACAGGTTGATGACGCCCCGAGGCCGGCGACAGTTATGCGGCGCACCGAAATGGCATCGGGACGCGTGGGCGCCTCCGCCTCCTGGGGTATGAGGTTCGCGCAGGATGTCAGGTCCTGTATCGCTGAATAGGACCAGATCAGGTCGGGGCCATTGCCGACTGGTACACCTCGACCCGGTTGCGCCCGCCATGCTTGGCCAGGTAGAGCGCCTGATCGGCCTGCTGGGTCAGGATTTGGCTGCTGGTATCGCCCTGCAGTTGGGCGATGCCGCCACTGAAGGTGCAGGACAGGTCGAGCGGCTGCGCCGGGTAGTGGATCTCGGCGAAGCGCTGGCGGATCTCGTCGAGCACCTGCCGGGCTGCCTGGGCGTCGGTGTTGGGCATGACCACGGCGAACTCTTCGCCGCCGTAGCGGCCGATGTGGTCGCTCTTGCGCAGGCGCTGCTTGAGGAACAGCGCCAGGCTCTTGATCACTCGGTCGCCCATGGGGTGGCCATAGTTGTCGTTGACCTTCTTGAAGAAGTCGATGTCGAGCATGGCGAAGCTCAGCGGCTGCTGGTCGCGCTGGGCGCGGAAGCGGGCATCTTCGAGCAACTGCAGGCTATGGGTGTGGTTGTACAGGCCGGTGAGGCTGTCGCGCACCATGCGCGCCTTGAGGTTGCGTGCGCGGGCGGCGCGGTTGCGCACGGTGGCGATCAGGTGGCGCGGCTTGATCGGTTTGGTGAGGAAGTCGTCGCCGCCTTCGCTCATGGCGTCGAGTTGCTTGTCGAGGTCGTCTTCGGCGGACAGGTAGATGATCGGCACGCTGACGTAGCGGTCGCTGTGGCGAATCACCTTGGCCAGTTCGGTGCCGCTGCACTCGGGCATGTACATGTCGAGGATGATCAGGTCGGGCTGGAATTCGGCCAGTTCGGCCATCGCCTGGATCGGCTCGATCAGGGTGCGGGTGAGGATCCCGGCGCTGTTGAGCGCCCGTTCGGTATAGGTGGCCTGGGCGCGCGAGTCATCGACGATCAGCACTTTGTAGGGTTCGTACTGCGCCACATGGGTGAGGACTTCGATGCGCTCGAGCAGGCTGGAGGCGTCCAGGGTGCCGGTGAAGAATTCCTGGCCGCCGGCGCGCACCGCCGCCAGGCGGGTCGGCGTATCGGTGTCCTGGTGGCTGTAGAACAGCAGGGGGATTTTCGCTTCCAGATCTTGCTGCATGGCCTGGGCCAGTTGCAAACCGGCTCCGGGGCCGGAGAAGTCCACTTCCATGAGGATGGCGGCCGGATGCCGTTCGAGCATCGCCGAGCGAAAGGCATTGGCCGTGTCCAGGGCTTGCGCGGTCATGCCGAAGTACTCCAGCTGCTGCGCCAGGCGCTCGGCCCGGTCGGGGTGCTGCAGGGCCAGGTACACCGGTTTGCGCAGCGGCGGCAGGGCGGTCTGCTCGAAGCTGTCGCCGCGGCGCAGCCCGGTACGCGACAGACGCTGCATGAGCTGGTTGAGCTGGCCGATCAGGTCGCTGTTGAGGCGCCCGCGATTGTCCGCGACCGCCTGCAGGCAATGGCCGATGGCTTGCGCCAACTGACGGTGCTCGGCTTGTTCGAAACGCTCGGCATAGCGCTGCAGCAGCAGCGTGGCCTCGCGCAGTTCATGCATGCCGCGTTCATTCCACTCGCTGCGTTGCAGGCGCTGCCAGACTTCCAGTATTTGCCGTGCCTGATGGATCACGCGCTGGGCGAAGTGCTGCTTGAGGCGGTCGAGACTGGGGTCTTCGTGCTCGGTCATGGCCGGGTTCCGTTGGGGTGGCGGACGCAGTCTGCCGTGGTGGCTCCATGCTATCACTGCGGGTTTGTCCAGCAGTACCGCCGATCTGTCAGCCTGAGCCTTCGGTCACATTGACCGCCGTGCGGGCCAGGAGTTGCAGCGCCGTCAAGTTGTTCGTCAGCGCTGCGCATCGGCCCGTGCTTCATTTATAGTGCAAGGCTGTTGTGCAACCCTTGTAGGGTTGTAGTCGAACAGCCAAACGCCGTAGATAAAAGGACACTGCCATGCTGGACTGGAAAAAACGCGCTGCAGGCGCGCGCGACAGCGTCGATGACTCTGTGGGCAACGTGCGCAGTTACCTGGGAGGCGGCTGGCTCAGCCGGTCAATAGGCGGCTTGCTCGGTCTCTATCTGTTGCTGGCGGTAATCGTCGGCTGGTACTGGAGCCAGGAGCCGGAACAATTTTCGGTGCAGCAGCGCGCCGAGGCGACAGCGCAAAGCGCGCAACACCAGATGGTCAGTGGTTACACCACGGCGGCCACCCTGAAGGAGGTCGCCAGTACCTTGCTGGACAAGCCGGGTGGTTACCTGGCCAACGACCTCGCCCCACCGGGGCTGTGGCTGGATAACATGCCGAGTTGGGAATTTGGTGTGCTGGTGCAGGTGCGTGACATGGCGCGCGCCCTGCGCAAGGACTTCACCCGCTCGCAGTCGCAATCCACCGAAGACCCGGACCTGGCCAAGGCCGAGCCGCGCTTTCATTTCGACAACAAGAGCTGGGCGCTGCCGGCCTCCGAGGCGGAATACCGTCAAGCGATCAAGTCGCTGGATCGCTATATGGCGCGGCTGGGTGACCCGAGCCAGGTGAGCGGGCAGTTCTACACTCGTGCCGACAACCTTAATGCCTGGCTAGGTGATGCCGCGACCCGTCTGGGCTCGCTGTCGCAGCGCTTGTCGGCCAGCGTCGGCCAGGTGCGCCTGAACACCGAAATTGATCTGCAAGATGTGGTCGAAGGTCAGGCGGTGCAGGTCAGCGAGGGTGCTTACGAGACGCCCTGGATGCAGATCGACAATGTGTTTTACGAAGCTCGCGGCCAGGCCTGGGCGCTGTCGCACCTGCTGCGTGCCATCGAAGTGGATTTCGCCGATGTCCTGGTGAAGAAGAACGCCACCGTCAGTCTGCGTCAGGTGATCCGCGAACTGGAGGCCGCGCAGGAAACCCTGTGGAGCCCGATGATCCTCAATGGCAGTGGCTATGGTCTGCTGGCCAACCATTCGCTGGTGATGGCTAACTATATTTCGCGGGCCAACGCCGGGCTTATCGATCTGCGTCAACTGCTGTCGCAGGGCTAGGCAATGGCTATTTCCGACGCCGAGATGGCGCACCGCGCCGCCTCCGATGCCGAACTGGTCGCCTGGGTCGACGAGCAGGATCGGCCGCTCGGTGGCGTGTTGCGCGCCGAGTTGCGCGAGCGCCGGCTGATCGGCCGCGGCACCTACATCCTGCTGTTCAACTCGGCCGGTGAACTCTGTGTGCACCGGCGAACCCTGAGCAAGGCGCTGTATCCCGGCTACTGGGATGTGGCCGCTGGTGGCATGGTGCTCGAGGGGGAGAGTTACGCCGAGTCGGCAGCGCGCGAGCTGGCCGAAGAACTGGGCATCGAGGATGCGCCGCTGGTCGAGCACGCTCATTTTCTCTACGACGCAGCGGAAAGCCGGCTGTGGTGCAGGGCTTACTCGGCGGTGTCCGATGCACCGCTGGTGCTGCAGCCGGAGGAGGTGCTGGAGGCGCGGTTCATGTCCCTCGACGAGGCCTTGGCCGACGCCCGCTGCAAGCCCTATTGCCCCGACTCGCTGGCGGCGCTCGAGCGCTATCTGGCGGCACGGTCGTAGGGCGCACCTGGTGTACGGCATTCCGAGCGTTGTCGCGCAAGATGCAGAACAACGTCGCCAATCCACCGATTAATGGCGCATCTTGGCACTTAGCATCCGCGCGCTTTGCCGTTACACTGCGCGCCCTCCAAACCCTAGCCGTCCAGCTCGGGTGCGCCGCCCCTGCCAGAGTGGGGCTTCGCGGTCGATGTCTATCGGCCAGTCGCTATCCTGACCCCACATGAGGACAAGCCGGTGGTCAAGAAAGCTTCGTCATTCGCCGCCCTGAGCGGCCTGGTGTATTCCACCGACAGCGGCCGGCATTGTCCGGACTGCGCTCAGCCGGTGGATGCCTGCATCTGCAAGAACACCCCGATTCCCGAAGGTGACGGCGTCGCCCGCGTGCGCCGCGAAACCAAAGGCCGTGGCGGCAAGACGGTGACCACCGTCAGTGGCGTGGCCCTGGCCGAAGAGCCGTTGAAAGACTTGGCCAGCGCCCTGAAGAGGCGCTGCGGCTGCGGCGGCTCGTTGAAGGACGGGGTGATCGAGATTCAGGGCGATCACGTCGAGCTGTTGCTCGCCGAACTGCTCAAACGTGGCTTCAAAGCCAAAAAATCCGGCGGCTGACCCCAGCTTCTCTAAACTTCCCCGGCAGCAGCAGACCCCTTTGGTCTGCTGCTGCCGGGTAATCGTCATTTCCAGACTTCAATCTGCACCGGTCCCGGTCAATCCGGGGCTGCAATCGCCAACAAGGGAGACCTCGATGTCCGCACGACGCACACGCAAAGACGACGGCAGCCAGTGGACAGTAGCGGACAGTCGCAGCGTCTACGGTATTCGCCATTGGGGCGCGGGTTATTTCGCGATCAATGACCAGGGCCGCGTCGAGGTGCGGCCGAACGGCCCCGGAAGCACGCCGATCGACCTGTTCGAACAGGTGGAAGAGTTGCGCCAGAGCGGCCTCAGCCTGCCGCTGCTGGTGCGTTTTCCGGACATCCTGCAGGATCGCGTGCGCCAGTTGACCGGTGCCTTCGATGCCAACATCGCGCGCCTGGAATACCAGAGCCAGTACACCGCGCTCTACCCGATCAAGGTCAACCAGCAGGAGGCGGTGATCGAGAACATCATCGCCACGCAGAACGTCTCCATCGGCCTGGAAGCCGGCTCCAAGCCCGAGTTGTTGGCCGTGCTGGCGCTGGCGCCCAAGGGCGGCACCATCGTCTGCAATGGCTACAAGGACCGCGAGTTCATCAAGCTGGCGCTGATGGGGCAGAAGCTCGGCCACAACGTGTTCATCGTCATCGAGAAAGAGTCCGAGGTGCAGTTGGTGATCGAGGAGGCGGCCGAGCTCAAGGTCGCTGCGCAGATCGGCCTGCGCGTGCGCCTGTCGTCGCTGGCCTCCTCGAAGTGGGCGGACACCGGCGGCGAGAAGTCCAAGTTCGGCTTGTCCGCGGCGCAGTTGTTGTCGGTGGTCGAGCGTTTCCGGGTGGCCGGGCTGGACCAGGGCATCCGCCTGCTGCACTTTCACATGGGTTCGCAGATCGCCAACCTGGCCGACTACCAGCACGGCTTCAAGGAAGCCATTCGCTACTACGGCGAGCTGCGCGGCCTGGGCCTGCCGGTCGATCATATCGACGTCGGCGGCGGCCTCGGGGTCGACTACGACGGCACCCACTCGCGCAACGCCAGCTCGATCAACTACGACATGGACGATTACGCCGGCGTGGTGGTCGGCATGTTGAAAGAGTTCTGCGACGCCCAGGAACTGCCGCACCCGCACATCTTCTCCGAGAGCGGCCGTGCGCTGACCGCGCACCACGCCATGCTGGTGGTGCAGGTCACCGACGTGGAGAAACACAACGACGCGGTGCCGGACATCGACGACAAAGCCGCTTTGCCGGAGACCGTGCAGTACCTGGTGGACCTGCTCGGCCCGATCGATATCGAGATGGTCACCGAGAACTACTGGCGCGCCACCCACTACATGAGCGACGTCGCCAGCCAGTACGCCGATGGCAAGATCGGCCTGACCGACAAGGCGCTGGCCGAGCAGTGCTACTTCGCCGTGTGCCGGCGCCTGTACGACTCGCTGAAGGCCCGGCAGCGCTCCCACCGCCAGGTGCTCGACGAGCTCAACGACAAGCTCGCCGACAAGTACATCTGCAACTTCTCGGTGTTCCAGAGCCTGCCTGACACCTGGGCCATCGACCAGGTGCTGCCGATCCTGCCGCTCAACCGCCTCGACGAAGAGCCGCTGCGCCGCGCCGTGCTGCAGGACCTGACCTGCGACTCCGACGGCAAGATCAAACAGTACGTCGACGAGCAGAGCATCGAGACCAGCCTGCCGGTGCACGAAGTGCGCGAGGGCGAGGACTACCTGCTGGGGATCTTCCTGGTCGGCGCCTACCAGGAAATTCTCGGCGACATGCACAACCTGTTCGGCGACACCGACTCGGTGAACATCTACCAGAACCCCAACGGCAGCGTGTACCACGCCGGCATCGAGACCCACGACACCATCGAGGACATGCTGCGCTACGTGCACCTGTCGCCCGAGGAGTTGATGACCCACTACCGCGACAAGGTCGCCAGCGCCAAGATCAGCGCCCGCGAGCGCACCCAGTTCCTCGACGCCCTGCGCCTGGGGCTGACCCGCTCGTCCTACCTGTCGTCCTGATAGGAGGGGCGACGCCGCACCGTGACAAGCAACCCCAGGGGTGTGCTCGCCGCTGGCAGTGCACCCTGGTTCGGTGGCGTGGCACACAGCTGGCGGGTTGTCACTGCGCTCCGAAGCCGCCCTACGGACTGCGTGGGGCGCCCGATCTGGAACAACCCACGACCGCTAGGGGGGCACTCGCCGCAGGCAGTGCACCGTTGGTTCACTGGCGCGGCACAAAGCTGGCGGGTTGTCGCTGCGCTCCGAAGCCGCCCTAGCCGATCACGCCGAAACCGCGCGCCATCAGCGCGGCCAGCAACGGCAGGATCAGCAACAGCAGCAACTCCAGGCGGATGCACATGATCACCAGCCTGCCCAGGCGGGCGCTGAGCTGCGGCACCTGGCCGGCGCGCAGGTCGTTGCGCCAGTTGAGGAAGACCCGGGTCGGCAGGATCGACAGCAGGGCAATCAGGATGAACAGGCCGAACTTGGCGTGGAACAGGCTGTTGTGCAGGTAGTAGGCTGGCCCCTTGCCATACCAGATCAGGCGCGCGACGCCGCTGGCCAATACCAGGCCGGCCGACAGGGCATAGGCGATGTCGATGCGGATCAGGCTGCGCGCCCGCGACAGGTCCAGCGGCCGTTTGAACAGCTGGTGCTCGAGGGTCAGCAGGGCAAACAGCAGGAAGATCGACAGGTAGTGCAGGTAGGCGGCTATGGCTTCGGCCATGGCGAGTTCCTTCTGGTCAGTGATTGGCTTGGCAAGGGCGTTGAATAGCGATTGCACTCGGCTATGTGGCGTTTATCCAGGCATCGGATGCGGGCCCCTGGCCAGGCGCGCCGTCGACATGTTCATCTACAGCTCATGCACTGCGCTTTCGACTCGCTTCGCGCGCCCTGTGGACCGGTCACGGCGGTTATTCCGCCGCGCCAGTACGGTTTCGCCGGCCTGTCAGTCGCTGGCCAGCTCCACCCGATTGCGGCCGTTGTGTTTGGCCTGGTACAGCGCCCGGTCGGCGCGGGCCAGAGCGGCATCCGGGGTTTCGCCGGGCATGGCCAGGGCGCAGCCGATGCTGACGGTCAGGCCGAGCTGGACGCCGCCAGTGATGATCGGGGTCTTGTCGATCTGGCCGCGCACCCGCTCGGCAATCCGCAGCAGTTCTTGCTGGTCATGCACCTGGGTCAGCACGACGAACTCTTCGCCACCGCTACGCGTCACCACATCCTGTGGACGCACGGCCGTGGCAATGCACCTGGCGCTTTCCCACAAGGCCTGATCGCCTGCGCCGTGACCATGGGTGTCATTGATTGCCTTGAAATGATCGAGGTCGCAGAACAGTAAGCCGAGCTGCAGGCCGCGCTCCTGCGCCAGGCGCAGTTCGCGCTGGAGAAAGTGTTCGAGGCCGGCGCGGTTCCACAGTTGGGTCAGCGGGTCGAGCATGGCCTTGCGTTGTTCGCGGCTGAGTGCCGCGCGCAGTTGTACCGTCTGCTGACTGACGCTGCGCAGCTTGAGGTAGCCTTCGACCAGGGTCGCCATGTCCCTGAGCAGGCGGATTTGCCGGTCGTTCAGCTGTTTGGCTTGCGAGTGGATCAGGCACAGGGTGCCGAGCGCCTGGCCGTTCTCGGAAAACAGCGGTTGGCCGGCGTAGAAGCGCAGAAACGGATGCCCGGTGACCACCGGGTTATCGGCGAAGCGCGGATCGGCACTGGCATCCTCGACGATAAAGGGTTCGTCGGCGAGGATCGCATGGCCGCAGAAAGACACGGTGCGCGGCGTCTCCGCAATGTCCAGGCCCAGTCGCGCCTTGAACCATTGGCGCTCGTGGTCGATCAGGCTGACCAGCACGGTTTCCACTTCGAACAACTCGCGCACCACCCGTACCAGGGTGTCCAGATAAGGATCGGCGGGCGTGTCGAGCAGTTCCTGATCATCCAGCACCTGCTGGCGAAGCTCTTCGTTGCCGGGTATCTCAGGGCTGAGCATGTGCAGCTCCTTGTGCTGGACGTAGGCCAAACCAGAGATCGGCGCGCGTCAGTTGGTAGGCATAGGTGCCCAGGCAGAGGCTGCGCAGCAGCATGAAGCAGAGGAAGGCCAGCCACAGGCCGTGATTGCCGAAGGCTTGCAGCAGCCAGGCCAGCGGCAGGCTCAAACCGACCGCCAGGAGCATCGAATTGCGCATCTCGCGGGCCCGGGTGGCGCCGATGAACAGGCCGTCGAGCAGGTAGCTCCACACCGCCAGCAGCGGCAGCAGCGCCAGGTAGGGCAGGTAGTCGAGGGCCAGGGCGCGCACGGGGGCGATATCGGTTTGCAGGTGGATGAACCAGTGCCCGCCGAGCAGGAAGAACAGGGCAAAGCCGAGGCTGGCCAGCAGCGACCAGCCGCCGGCGACGATCAGGCTGCGGCGCAAGGTCTGGCGATCGCGGGCGCCGAGGGCGTGGCCGCACAGGGCTTCCACCGCGTGGGCGAGGCCGTCGAGGGCGTGGGCGGTGAGCAGCAGACCGTTGAGCAGCAAGGCATTGGCCGCCACCGTGGCGTCGCCCAGGCGCGAGCCCTGCACGGTGATGAGGAAGAACACCAACTGCAGGGCCAGGGTGCGGATAAAGATGTCGCGGTTCACCGCCAGCAGCGGTCGCCAGTTCAGCCAGCGGCGCAGCGCCGACCAGTCGATCTGCCCGGCATAGGCGCGCAATGCCCGGCGCGCCAGCCACAGCCCCAGCAGTACGCCACTCCATTCGGCGATCACCGAGGCCCAGGCCGCGCCGGCCACGCCCCAGTGCAAACCGAGGACGAAGAGCAGGTCGAGCGCCACGTTGAGCAGGTTGGTGGTCAGCAGGATCGCCAACGGCCCGCGGGCGTTCTGGGTGCCGAGCAGCCAGCCGATCAGGGCATAGGTGGCCAGCACCGCCGGCAGGCCGAGCAGGCGGATCTGGAAGTAACTGCGGGCCAGCGCATCGAGCTGCGCCGAGGGTTGCATCAGGCTCAGCGCCGCGTCACTGAAGGGCAGCGCCAGCAGGATCAAGGCCAACGCCAGCAGCCCGCCGAGCAGCAGGCCTTGCAGCAGCACCTGGCGCAACGCGCTGCCGTCTTGCCGGCCGGCGGCCTGGGCGGCGAACCCGGTGGTGCCCATGCGCAGAAAACCCACGGCCCAGCTCAGCAAGGTAAACAGGCTGCCGCCGATCGCCACTGCCGCCAGTTGATGGGCGTGGGGCAGGTGGCCGACCACCGCGCTGTCGACCAATGCCACCAGCGGCACCGACAGGTTGGACAAAATCATCGGCGCAGCCAGGGCCCAGACCCGTCTGTGGGTGGGCGCGTGCTGCCAGGCATCGAGCAGTGCGGACATGGAAACTCCGGGAAAACGCCGATTATAGGCAAGTGGCGAGTTCGATAGTGCTGTTTCGACTATGCCTGCCGCGCGATAGCAGCAAGCGTTTCTTGGCCGCGTGGTTGCCTGACTAGACTTGAAGCAGGCAATCGGTGATGACCGCGAATAAAAACGGTCGAGGAGGTGGCTCATGCACATGGCACAAACCCTGGAGCGCAGCCTGCAGCGGGCGCACTGTCAGTTCAAGCTGGTCGAGCACATGTACTCGGCGACCAGCCTGGAGGCGGCGCGCAGGGCCGGAATCCCTGCGGCGCGCATGGCCAAGTCGGTGATTCTCGACGATCGTCGCGGGCACTACCTGATGGCCGTGTTGCCGGCCAATCGGCAACTGGATCTGGACAAGGTGCACAAGGGCACGCGGCGTTGGCAGCTCAGTGGCGAGCAGTCGCTGGTGAACCTGTTCAAGGATTGCGAGCGCGGCGCGATACCGGCGCTGGGCGAGATCTATGGCCTCGACATGCTGATCGATCCGCTGCTGGTGCGTCAGCAGGACATCTACCTGGAAGCCGGGGATCACGAAAGCCTGGTGCACATGCCGGTCGACGAGTTCTTCAA
>NZ_JBFIIG010000123.1:0-12499 GCF_041601375.1 Pseudomonas sp.
AATACGAAAAACCGTCGAGCGCAATGCACAGCCTGATCGACCGCCTGGAAGACTTCGACCGCGCTTCGGGCAATCGGGTGGAGCGGCTGATCTTCAACCA
The DNA here is from genome assembly GCF_041601375.1 of Pseudomonas sp. Classification (GTDB taxonomy): domain Bacteria; phylum Pseudomonadota; class Gammaproteobacteria; order Pseudomonadales; family Pseudomonadaceae; genus Aquipseudomonas. The sequence continues at coordinate 101 of NZ_JBFIIG010000123.1, forward strand.
CCGGCCCTGGGTGATCCTGTTGTGCCTGCTGGCCACCCTGGCGCTCGGCTGGCAAGCCGCGCGGATCGGCATCAACGCCAGCTACGAGAAGACCATCCCCAGCAAGCATCCGTTCGTGCTCAACTTCCTCTCCGAGCGCAGCGAGCTGAGCGGCCTGGGCAATGCCCTGCGGATCGCCGTGACGGCGGAGCAGGGCGATATCTTCAGCGCCGACTACCTCGACACCCTGGCCAAGCTCAACGACGAGATCTACCTACTGCCGGGGGTCGATAAGCCCTATATGAAGTCGCTGTGGACGCCGACCACGCGCTGGACCGCGGTGACCGAAGACGGCCTGGACGGCGGCACGGTGATCCCCGGCAGCTACGACGGTACGCCGGCCAGCCTCGATGAGGTGCGCACCAACGTCGCCCGCTCCGGCGAGATCGACCAGCTGGTGGCCGCCAACTTCAAATCCAGCGTGATCTACGTGCCGCTGCTGGAGATCAACCCGGAAACCGGCAAGGCGCTGGACGCCGGCGAGTTCTCGCGGCGCCTGGAGGCCTTGCGCGACAAGTACCAGAACGATCAGGTGCGCATCCACATCACCGGCTTCACCAAGCTGATCGGCGACCTGATCGAAGGCCTGCTGCAGGTCGCGATGTTCTTCGTCGCCGCGGTGGCGGTGACCATCGCCGTGCTGTTCTGGTACACCCGTTGCGTGCGCAGCACCTTCGCCGTGGTGCTCTGCTCGCTGGTCGGCGTGCTCTGGCAGGTCGGCCTGCTCGCGGCCATGGGCTACGAGCTGGACCCCTATTCGATCCTGGTGCCGTTCCTGGTGTTCGCCATCGGCATGAGCCACGGCTCGCAGAAGATGAACGGCATCATGCAGGACATCGGCCGCGGCATGCTGCCCTGGATCGCCGCGCGCCTGACTTTCCGTCGCCTGTTCGTCGCCGGCCTGACCGCACTGATCAGCGATGCGGTGGGCTTCGCCGTGCTGATGGTGATCGAAATCCAGGTGATCCAGGACCTGGCGATCACCGCCAGTATCGGCGTGGCCGTGCTGATCCTGACCAACCTGGTGCTGCTGCCGGTGCTGCTCAGCTATGTCGGCGTCAGCGCCAAGGCGGCGCAGGATGACAGCGCCGGCGTGGCCCGGCATCCGCTGTGGCGTCTACTCGATCGTTTCACCACCCGCCGCTGGGCTGTCGCCGCCGTATTGCTCGGCCTGTTGTTGGCGGTGCTCGGCAAGGGCATCGGCACCCAGTTGCAGATCGGCGACCTCGACCCCGGCGCCCCGGAGCTGCGTGCGGATTCGCGCTACAACCGCGACGTGCAGTTCATGAACGACAACTATGCCGCGAGCTCCGACATCTTCGTGGTGATGATCCGCACCCCCGAGGATCAGTGCACCCGCTACGGCACCCTGGCGGCGGTGGATCAGTTGGCCTGGCGCCTGGAGCAGTTACCGGGCGTGGAATCGACCAACTCCATGGCGGCGCTGAGCAAGATCGCCACGGCTGGCTACAACGAGGGCAACTTCAAGTGGTACGAGCTGGTGCCCAACGACGGCGCCCTCGGCGCGGTGCAGACCCGCGCGCCACGCGAGTTGTTCAATCAGGGTTGCTCGCTGCTGTCGCTGTACGTCTACCTGGCCGATCACAAGGCCGAAACCCTCAATCGGGTGGTGGCGACCAGCGAAGCCTTCATCGCCGCGCAACAGCTGCCTGAGGTCAAGTTCATGCTCGCCGCCGGCAGCGCCGGGATCGAGGCGGCGACCAATATCGTGGTCGAGCAGGCCATGCAGGACATGCTTTACTGGGTCTACGGCGCGGTGATCCTGCTGTGCTGGGTGACCTTCCGCAGCTGGCGCGCGGTGCTCGCGGCTATCCTGCCGCTGATCCTCACCTCGATTCTCGCCGAGGCGCTGATGGTCGGCCTGGGCATGGGCGTCAAGGTCGCCACTCTGCCGGTGATCGCCCTCGGCGTGGGCATCGGCATCGACTACGCGCTCTATGTGCTGAGCGTGATCATGGCGCGCATGCGCGCCGGCGACTCGCTGTCCGAGGCCTACTACCGCGCGCTGCTGTTCACCGGCAAGGTGGTGCTGCTGACCGGCATCACCCTGGCGATCGCCGTGGCCACCTGGGTGTTCTCGCCGATCAAGTTCCAGGCCGATATGGGCATCCTGCTGGCCTTCATGTTCCTGATGAACATGCTCGGCGCGCTGATCCTGCTGCCGGCCCTGGCCTACTTCCTGTTGCCGCAGAAGGTCTTCGGCGCCAAGGCCGAAGCGCCTGCGCTGCCCCAACCGGCTGGAGAGGTCTGAATGCGCGCCCTGCAGGGCGGCTGCCTGAGCCTGTGGCTGCTGGCCTCCTCGGCGCTCTGGGCTGCCGCGCCGGCGCAGCAGTATCAGCAGCTGCGCAGCCAGGCGACCCTGCTGGCGGTCAACGCGCTGCTCTACTTCGATGCCGACCCGCGGCTGCAACCCGATGCCCGCCACCTGACCAGCCTGCGCGAAGCGCAGCAGCGCCTGGACGTGCTGGCCGTGGAACTTGGCCTGCCGCCGGCGATCGGCGATTCGCTGGCCAGCCTGAATGCCTGGCTGGACGGTTTGCAGGCGTTGTCGCGCGACGATGCGCCACGCTACCCGCAACTGCTGGTCGGCCTGCTCGATAGCCGCGCGCAACTGGATCAGCAGGCAGCCGTCGCCTACCAGAAAGAAGAGGACCAATTGCCGCCGCCGACGCGCCTGCTCAACCGCCAAAGCCTCGCTATCGCCAGCCTGTTGCTGCACGCCCAGGCCCGCAGCGCGCGGGTGATCGGCGATCATTCGCTGGCTTTCGCCGAGGCCGAGTTCGTCGCTCGGGATCAGGCCATCGAGCAGGGTTTCGCCGAGCTGAGCCGGCTATTGCCGGAGCAGGCCGAGGCGCTGCATAAACAGCGCCTGGCCTACCGCTTCGTGCGCAAGCGCCTGCTCGATCGCGATCCGGGACAGGTGATCGGCGGGTTGGAACGCTATCTGGCGGGAGTCGTCGTGGGGCTGAATGAGCTGGCGGCGCGTTAGGGCGTCGACCGGCCAGGTGAAGGCAAGCACGCCCTGTTGCACAAGGTTGACCAGCTCCTGGTGGCGGTCGGTTACTACAAGAAAGCCAATAGCGAAGGTCTGCAGATGTCCATTACGCAAGCGTTTATTATCAGCCGGGATCCGGCGCGTCTGATGCGCCGCCTGTGCAAGCACTGGAGTCACAAGTTTCCCGTCGAACTCGACGAGCAGCGCGGGCTGGTGCGGTTCCCCACCGGCACCTGCGAGTTCCTCCACGAGGCGCAACTGCTCCAGGTACGCCTTGCCATGGCGGAGGAAGGGCTGCCGAGGATGCAGCAGGTGGTGGCCGAACACCTGCAGCGGATGGCCGGCGATGAGCCGTTGGCGATCCAGTGGTGCGAGAGCCTGGAGTAGGGCGTTGGCAAGCGTTGGGCTATGGACTGTTCGGGACAAGGGTGGCAGTACGGCCTTTGTGAGCCGACTGCCAGCAGCGCTATGCCCGGCAGTCGGAGCAACTAGTCGATCGCCTCGTAAGGCAGGCCGACGTAGTTTTCCGCAATGGTCTTGCGCCCGGCCTCGGAGCCGACGAAGTAGTCCAGTTCGGTCTGTTGCATGCGCTGGCTGAAGGCGTCGGTGTCGGGGAACTTGTGCAGCATCGAGGTCATCCACCAGGAGAAGCGCTCGGCCTTCCAGATGCGCCGCAGGCAGATCTCCGAGTATTTTTCCAGCAAGTCGCTGCGGCCCTCGCGGTAGACCTTGAGCAGGATGCGGTACAGCGTGCTGACGTCGCTGGCGGCCAGGTTGAGGCCCTTGGCGCCGGTCGGCGGGACTATGTGGGCGGCGTCGCCGAGCAGGAACAGGCGGCCGTATTGCATGGGCTCGACCACGAAGCTGCGCAGCGGGGCGATGCTTTTCTCGATCGACGGCCCGGTTACCAGGCGTTCGGCGATCTCGGTCGGTAGGCGGCTCTTCAGTTCATTCCAGAAGCGCTCGTCCGACCAGTCCTCGACCTTTTCCTCGGCGCCCACCTGCACGTAGTAGCGGGTGCGCGTCGGCGAACGCATGCTGCACAGGGCGAAGCCGCGCTCGTGGTTGGCGTAGATCAGCTCCTCGGCCACCGGCGGGGTGTCGGCGAGGATGCCCAGCCAGCCGAACGGATAGACCCGCTCGAACTCCTTGAGCACCCCGGCGGGGATGGACTGGCGCGCCACGCCATGGAAACCGTCGCAGCCGGCGATGTAGTCGCAGTCCAGGCGCAGGCGCTCGCCGTTATGCTCGAAGGTGACATGCGGCTGCTCGCCCTTGAGGTCATGCGGCTGCACGTCGCTGGCGCCGTAGAAGGTCTTCGCCCCGCACTGCGCGCGAGCCTGCATCAGGTCGCGGGTGACCTCGGTCTGGCCATAGACCATCACCGTCTTGCCGCCGGTGAGTTGCTTCAGGTCGATGCGTTCGCAGCGGCCATCGAAGGCCAGCTCGAAGCCGTCGTGGACCAGGCCCTCGTTGTCCATGCGTGCGCCGACCCCGGCCTCGCGCAGCAGCTCGACCAGGCCCTGTTCCAGCACCCCGGCGCGGATGCGGCCGAGCACGTAGTCGGGGCTCTGGCGTTCGATGATCACATTGGCGATGCCGGCATTTTCCAGCAACTGGCCGAGCAGCAGGCCCGATGGGCCGGCGCCGATGATGGCGACTTGCGTCTTCACTGTTCTTGTCATTGTTGTTGTCCTCGCTGAGGCCGGCACGCTGTACCGACTTGGATGATCACAGGACAGTATTTTTGATGGTATGGACCGTCTGTTGAAGGCACTATCCAATTGCCGTCATGGACTTTTCGAGGATTCAGGCATGCCTTCCAGTGTTCGCGGCACTATTCCGGTGTTCAAGCTCTATGGTGAGACGGGGGTCTGGCCCACGCCGGACCTGATCCACTGCGAATCGATCGCCGAACGCAGCCGCCTGCATGATTGGGAGATCAAGCCCCATCGGCACAGCGACCTGGTGCAGCTGCTCTATGTGCAGGCCGGTTGTGCCGAGCTGGAGGTCGAGGGGGCGCTGAACCGGGTCGAGGAAGCCTCCCTGCTGGTGGTGCCCGCGCTGAGTGTCCACGGCTTTCGCTTTTCCCGGGATGTCCAGGGCCATGTGCTAAGCCTGGCGCTGCCCCTGGTCGAGCAACTGGAGACGGGCTTACCGCTGGCCCCGCTCGCCGCTGCGAGCTGTCATGCCGTAGGAGAGGAGAAGCCGCGGCTGGATGCCTTGTTCGCGTCGATTGCCCAGGAGTACGGCCAGCCGGCCGCCGGGCGCGATCTGATGTTGCAGTCGCTGATCAGCATGCTGCTGGTGTGGATTGGCCGGCGCTGCCTGGCGGCGCAGCAGCACGAGGCCGCGCCGCTGGACAAGGGGCGTGTCCACCTGCAGCGCTTCACCCGCCTGCTGGAAGAGCACTACCGCGAGCACTGGCCCATCGAGCGCTACGCCACGGACCTGGGGCTCAGCGCCGCCCACCTGAATGCCCTGTGCCGCAGCCTGGCCGGACTCTCGGCCCTGCAGGTGATCAACCAGCGGGTGCTGCTGGAGGCCAAGCGTAATCTGGTGTACACCACCATGACCATCAACCAGGTGGCCGATAGCCTCGGCTTCTCCGAGCCGGCTTACTTCTCGCGCTTCTTCAAGCGTTCCACCGGTGTCGCCCCGCAGGCATTTCGCCAGCGCCGCTAGGCTCGCCAACCGCGTAGCGAGATGCAGGAGTGCGCCTATCGCCTGCTCAGCAGCACCCCGGCCTCCATGTGGTGGGTGTAGGGGAACTGGTCGAACAGTGCGCAACGCGTGACCCGGTGGGTGTCGCCGAGCTGGGCGATGTTGGCGGCCAGGGTCTCGGGGTTGCAGGAGATGTAGAGGATGCGCTCGAAGCGCCGGGTCAGTTCGCAGGTGTCCGGGTCCATGCCGGCGCGCGGCGGGTCGACGAACACGCTGCCGAAGTCGTAGCTCTTCAGGTCGATGCCGGCCAGGCGGCGGAACGGCCGCACCTCGTTGAGCGCCTCGGTCAGTTCTTCGGCGGACAGGCGCACCAGGGTGACGTTGTCCACGCCGTTGTCGGCCAGGTTGGCCAGGGCGGCATTGACCGAGGACTTGCTGATCTCGGTAGCCAGTACCTTGCGCACCCGGCTGGCCAGCGGCAGGGTGAAGTTGCCGTTGCCGCAATACAGCTCCAGCAGGTCGTCGGTGCGTTCGCCCAGTACCTCGTGGGCCCAGCCGAGCATCTTCTGGTTCACTTCGCCGTTGGGCTGGGTGAAGGCGCCTTCCGGCTGGCGATAGCGGTAGCTACGGCCGGCCACCTGCAGTTGTTCCTCCACATAATCCTTGCCGATGACGATGCGCTTGCCGCGCGAGCGGCCGACGATATCCACCTGCAGGTCGGCGGCGAGCATCTCGGCCTCGGCCTGCCAGGCCGCGTCCAGCGGGCGGTGGTAGCACAGGGTGATCAGCGCGTCGCCACTCAGGGTGGTGAGGAATTCGACCTGGAACAGCTTGAAGGAGAGCACCTCGCTGGCCTGCCAGGCGCTTTTCAGACGCGGCATCAGCGCGTTGATCCGGGCGCTGGCGATGGGGAAGTCGTCGAAGAAGATCGGCGTGTGTTTGTCGCCGGCCGCGAACATCGCGTAATGGCGCTTGCCGTCTTCGCGCCACAGGCGGAACTCGGCGCGCAGGCGGTAGTGCTCGCGCGGCGACTCGAACACCTCCGGTGCGGGGGCATCGAAGGGCGCCAGCAGCTCGACCAGGCGGTCTTTCTTTTCGGCGAGTTGGGCGGCGTAGTTGGCGGGATCGAATTGGGGGCGGCTCATGGGTTACTCGTAAATTTGAATGTTGCAGCGCAATTAGAGCGCCGCGTAACCCGGCGCATTGGAGGCGACCTGGATAAATGGTGGGTTACGGCGCGTCAATATCCGCTGTGTTGTCATGTATTGCCTGCGCGCCTAACCCACCCTACGGATCGTTACGCGAACCAGCCCAGCTTGATCACGAACAACACCGACAACACCACCAGAGCCGGGTTGAGGTCGCGCCAGCGGCCGGCCAGCAGCTTGATCAGGGTCCAGGCGATGAAGCCGAAGGCGATGCCGTTGGCGATCGAGAAGGTCAGGGGCATGGCCAGCGCGGCGACCACCACAGGGGCGGCGACGGTGAGGTCGTCCCAGTCTATCTGCGCCAGGCTGCTCATCATCAGCACGGCGACGAACAGCAGCGCCGGCGCGGTGGCGAAGGCCGGCACGGCGCCGGCCAGCGGGGCGAAGAACAGGCTGAGGAGGAACAGCAGGGCGACCACGCAGGCGGTCAGGCCGGTGCGCCCGCCCGAGCTGATGCCGGCGGCCGACTCGATGTAGCTGGTGGTGGTCGAGGTGCCAAGGGCGGCGCCGGCCATGGTCGCCGTGCTGTCGGCCAGCAGGGCGCGGCCGAGGCGCGGCAGCTTGCCGTCCTTGTCCAGCAGCTCGGCCTTCTGCGCCACGCCGACCAGGGTGCCGGAAGTGTCGAACAGGTCGACGAAGAGGAAGGCGAAGATCACGCTGAGCAGGCCGATGTCCAGGGCGCCCATGATGTCCAGTTGCAGCAGGGTCGGCAGCAGCGAGGGCGGCATCGACACCACGCCAGTCAGTGGCGACAGCCCGAGCAGGATCGACAGGCCGGTGATCAGCAGGATGCCAATCATCACCGCCCCCGTGACCTGACGGTAGGCCAGGGCGGCGATCACGAAGAAGCCCAGGCAGGCCAGCAGCACGCCGCCCTGGCTCATGTCGCCGAGGGTCACCAGGGTGGCCGGGTGGTCGACCACGATGCCGGCGTTCTTCAGCGCGATGATCGCCAGGAACAGGCCGATGCCGGCGGCAATGCCGGCGCGCAGGGCCATGGGGATGCTGTTGATGATCCACTCGCGGATCCTGAAAATCGACAGCGCGAAGAAGATCACCCCGGAGAGGAACACCGCGCCCAGGGCCACCTGCCAGGTGTGGCCCATGGTCAGGACCACGGTGTAGGTGAAGAAGGCGTTGAGGCCCATGCCCGGCGCCAGGGCGATCGGGTAGTTGGCGACCAGGCCCATGATCGCCGAGCCGATGGCCGCCGCCAGGCAGGTGGCGACGAATACCGCGCCCTTGTCCATGCCGGTTTCGGCGAGGATGCTGGGGTTGACGAAGAGGATGTAGGCCATGGTCAGGAAGGTGGTGATGCCGGCGAGGAACTCGCGGCGAACCGTGGTGTGATGCGCGTCGAGGTGGAAGAGGCGTTCCAGCATGCGGGGCTCCCTGTGGCGTCGGTTACGCCTTCGATGTCAGACCAAAGCAAAGCACATGTGCACGATTTTGCTGGCGATCTGGAAAAAGGCGCGCATCATAACAGCTCGTCCGCAAGCGGTGCAGGCGTGACCCGCGGGCGTTTTTCGTTGTGTTTATCGAGGAGGCAAACATGACTTCACGTGCCCTTGTCACCATTGCCGATGGCGTCGAAGACATCGAATGCGTGACCTTGATCGATGTGCTGCGGCGCGCCGAGGTCGAGGTGGTGGTCGCCAGCATCGAAGGCCGGCGCATGATCACCTGCGCCCGCGGTACTCGCCTGACCGGCGATGCCATGCTGGTCGACGTGCTGGCCCAGGAGTTCGACCTGATCGTGCTGCCCGGCGGCATGCCCGGCGCCCAGCGTCTGGCCGAGCATGAACCGCTGGCCGAACGGGTGCGGCAGCAGGCCAAGGCCGGCAAGTTGTTCGCCGCGATCTGCGCGGCGCCGGCGCTGGCCCTGCAAGACTATGGCGTGCTCAAGCAGCGACGCATGACCTGCTACCCGAGCTTCAGCGAGCGCCTCAGTGGTTGCACCTTCGTCGACCAGCCGGTGGTGGTCGACGGTAACTGCATCACCAGCCAGGGCCCGGGTACCGCGCTCGAGTTCGCCCTGACCCTGGTCGAGCAACTGCGCGGCAAGGGCACGCGCAAGCAGGTGGCCGAGGCCATGCTGGTAGCCTAGGTCCGTCTCTGTGTCGGCGCTTCGCGCGGCGCTTCTGACGCTTGCCGGCTGAGCAGGGACGACAGCTGACTGTCGCGGCGTGCGATGAACAGGCGCAGGCGCTCGGCGTAGTCCGCCGGCGCCGCTGCGCGTACCGAGGGCCGCTGGGCCAGGGCCCGGCGCCAGCGTTCGACCTTGTCCAGGCCGGCGAAGGTGGCGAAGTCTGCTATCTGATCGAACACCTGCCAGTAGCGGAATAGTGGGGCGAAGGCCGCGTCCACCAGAGAGAAGGCCGCCCCGGCGAACCAGGGGCCATCGCCCAGTTCGTCCTCCAGTTGTTCGAAGCGCCGCCGCATAGCCTGGTGCTGGGCCTCCAGCTGCGTCGCGTCGGTGGCGTTGTAGAAGCGCGCGATGTCGTTGAGCAGGGCCGAGGCGAACTCGATCCAGGCGCGGTGGCGGGCGCGCTCGAAGGCATCGACTGGATGCAGGCGCGGGGCCAGGGTCTCATCGAGGTACTCGGCGATCACCGCCGACTCGAACAGCACGCCGCGTTCGGTGCGCAGCAAGGGCACCTTGGCCAGAGGCGAGAGGGCGAGAAACCAGGCGGGTTTGTCGTTCAGATCGACGTCGCGGCGGCTGAACTTCACGCCCTTCTCCGCCAGGACGATGGCCGCCCGTTGCACATAGGGGCACAGCGGGTGGCTGACCAGTTCCAGTGGGCTGTTCATTGGCTGGCTCCTTCGGCTTTCAGGGCCAGCGGGCCGTCGCCTAGCAGGACGTGGACCAGGGACATGGCGGCGAGGAACAGCGGGTATTCCCAGCCGCCATTGGGATTGGAGAACACCCAGCCATTGCCGGCATGGATCAGCAGTGCACCGATCAGGATCGGCAGCAGCGCCAGGGATACCCAGCGGCCGTGCAGGCCGAGCAGGATCAGCAGGCCGCCGAGGCTTTCCGCGAGAATCAGCGGCAGGGCCAGGGCGCTCGGCAGGCCCTGGCCGGCCAGCCACTGAGCGAGCCTGGCGACGCCGAAGGTGAACAGTTTGAGGACCAGACCATGGCTGATCCACATGGAGGCCAGGCCGATGCGCAGCAGCAGGCGCGCGGTGGCGGGGTGCGGGGGTAATTCTAAGCTGAGCATGGGCAGGTCTCCTGTCGATTGGTCTCGATGGCGTGACCCAGGCTATGCTTTGCAAATAAGCGGATAAATTCCCAATATCTGCAAATTGTCTATGCGGATTTGCATTGATGGACTGGAGCGACCTGCAGTACTTCCTCGCCGTTGCCCAGGGCGGCTCGATCAGCCAGGCGGCGCGCGCCTTGCGGGTCAATCACAGCACCGTATTGCGCCGCCTGCAGCGGCTGGAGCAGCAGTTCGGCGTGGCGCTGTTCCAGCGCCTGCCAGGTGGCTACCAATTGACCACGGCGGGCGAGGCCCTGGCCGGCCAGCTGGGCGGGGTGGGCGAGCAGATCGAGCGGGCCGGGCGCCAACTGCTGGGCCAGGACCTGCAGATTCGCGGCAGCATTCGCCTGACCTCCACCGACACCCTGTTCGCCAGCCTGCTGACCCCGCTGCTGGCCGAGTTCCGTGTTGCCCATCCGGGGGTGCAGCTGCAGCTGGTAACCAACAACAGCATGCTCAGCCTGACCCAGCGCGAGGCCGACATGGCGGTGCGCGGCACCAACCGACCACCGGAGAACCTGCTTGGCCGCTGCGTGGGGCGCATCCAGACCGCGCTCTATGCCTCGCCCGCCTACCTGGCCAGGTACCCGCAGACACTGCCGCTGGAGCAACACCTGTGGGTCGGCCTCGACGAGAGCCTGGCGCACCTGGAACAGGCGGCCTGGCTGCGGGCACGGGTGGCGGATGCGCAGGTGGTGGCGCGCAGCGACAGCCTGGTGGGCATGGTCGAATGCGTGCGTCTGGGCATGGGCGTCGGCCTGCTGCTCTGCCCGCTGGCCGATGCCCATGCCGACCTGGTCCGCCTGGCCGATGCCGACCCGGCGCTGGATACCCAGGTCTGGGTGCTGACCCATCCAGATCTGCGCGCGGTGGCGCGGGTGCGCGCGCTCGGCGAGTTTCTCTATCAACGGCTGAGCGTCGACCCGCGCCTGCAGCACTGAAGGCTCACGGCTGGCGCGCCAGCGGGGTCGCCTCGTCCGCTTCCTGCAGCCGGTCGCGCCGCGCCAGTTCCGGAAACAGTTTGATCCAGGCGCCGGTGACCAGCAGGGCGCCGACCCCGCCGATCAGCACCGCCGGCACGCTGCCGAACCAGGCGGCGCTGACTCCGGCACGGAACTCGCCAAGCTGGTTGGAGGCGCCGATGAACAGGCCGTTCACCGCACCGACCCGGCCACGCATCTCGTCCGGCGTCTGCAGCTGCACGAAGGCGCCGCGGATGACCATGCTGACCATGTCCGCCGCCCCCAGCAGCACCAAGGTCGCCAGGCTGAACCACAGCGAGGTGGACAGGCCGAAGCCGATGGTCGCCACGCCGAAGATCGCCACCGAGGTGAAGATCACCGGGCCGACCCGGCGCTCGATGGGGAAGTAGGCCAGCCACAACGACATCAGCAAGGCGCCCACCGCCGGCGCCGAACGCAGCAAGCCGAGGCCCCAGGGGCCGGTGAGCAGGATGTCCTTGGCGAATACCGGCAGCAGCGCGGTGGCGCCGCCTAGCAGCACCGCGAACATGTCCATGGAGATCGCGCCGAACACCTCGGCGCGGCTGCGGATAAAGCGAAAGCCGGCCAGCAGCGAGTCCAGCGAGGCCTTCTGTTTCAGTGGTAACTGGCGCGATGGCAGGCTCAGCATCAGGCTCAGGGCGGCGCCATACAGCAGCGCGGCGGGGCCATAGACCCAACCCGCATCCAGCGCAAAGAGCAGGCCGCCGAGCGCCGGCGCGACTACGGTCGCGGTCTGCATCGCCGAGGCGGAAGCGGCCACGGCGGCGGGAAACAGCCCCGGCGGCACGATGTTGGGCAGCAGCGCCTGGGTGGTGGGCATCTCGAAGGCGCGGGCGCTGCCGAGCAGGAAGGCGATCAGGAAGATCATCTCGCGGCTGAGGCTGTCTAGGGTAGTGCCGATCAGCAGGGCCAGGGCGACCAGGCCCTGGCCGCCCTGGCACAGTGCGGCAACCTTGCGCCGGTCGAAGCGATCCGCCACATGGCCGGTGAGGAGGATGAACAGGATCCGCGGGAGAAACTCGACCAGGCCGACCAGGCCCAGGTCGAGCACGTTGCCAGTCAGCGTGTACAGCTGCCAGCCGATGGCCACGGTGAGCATCTGGAAGCCGCTGGCGGTGCCCACCCGGGCCAGCCAGAAGGCGATGAAGGGGCGCTGGTGGCGCAGGAGCAGCTTGGCGTGGACGCTCATGAGGTATTTA
>NZ_JBFIIG010000124.1:0-12428 GCF_041601375.1 Pseudomonas sp.
CAGGCCGCGAAGAAATCCGTGCTGCGGCTCACCCACGAAGGGCGCGACTACAAACTGGGCGTCATCGAAATTCCCGCGTTCTATCTCGACTTCAAGGCCTTTCGCGCCGGTGATCCGGATTACAAGAGCACGACCCGCGACGTCAAACGCCTGATCGCCGAACTGGAGCAGGAAAAAGTCGACGGCGTGGTCATCGACCTGCGCAACAACGGCGGCGGCTCCCTGCAGGAGGCCACCGAACTGACCGGGCTGTTCATCGACCAGGGCCCGACCGTACTGGTACGCAACAGCGACGGCCGGGTCGATGTACTGGCCGATGAAAATACCGGCATCTACTACAAAGGCCCCCTGGCCGTACTGGTCAACCGCCTGTCCGCCTCGGCTTCGGAGATTTTCGCCGGCGCCATGCAGGACTATCACCGTGCGCTGATCCTCGGCGGCCAGACCTTCGGCAAAGGCACGGTACAGACCATTCAACCGCTCAATCACGGCGAGCTGAAGCTGACCCTGGCCAAGTTCTACCGCGTTTCCGGGCAAAGCACCCAGCACCAGGGCGTGATCCCGGACATCCAGTATCCCGACGTGATGGACACCAAGGAAATCGGCGAAAGCGCCCTGCCCGAGGCATTGCCGTGGGACAGCATCAAGGCGGCGATCACCCCCGAACTGGATCCGATCCAGCCCTTCCTGGAAGAACTGCAGGCCCGCTACCAGAACCGCACGGCGAAGAATCCGGACTTCACCTTCACCCGCGAACGTCTGGCGCTGGCGCAAAAGCTCATGGATGAAACCCGCGTCAGCCTCAACGAAAGCGAACGCCGTGCGCAACAGACCGATATAGAAGCGCAGCAGCTGGTGATCGAGAACAGCCGCCGCAAAGCCAAGGGGGAAACCCTACTCAGCGAGCTGAAAAAGGAAGACGAAGACGCGACCCCGGTCGAGCCGGAGAAAACCAAGCCGGAAGATGACGCCTTCCTCGCCGAAAGCGGGCATATCCTGCTGGACTTTCTCGGACTGAGTTCGCGACTGGCCAAACAATGAGCTAGCGGCTTACGGCTGTCATCAAAGGGTCATCAATCTGTCGTGAAATGCAGGGGCTGATAGCGATATCAGCCCTTCGCTTTTTCTGGATATCGAGACCCTCATGACCGTCACCGAGCAACTGAGCGCGCTAGAGCATATTCTCGCTCACGGCGATTTGCATAGTTTGTTCCAGCCCATCGTCAGCCTTTCCGAACGACGCATTCTTGGTTACGAAGCCCTGACTCGCGGCCCCTCCAACAGCCCACTGCACTCGCCAATCAATCTGTTCGCCGTGGCACGCAATGCCGGGCGGCTGGGCGAACTGGAAGTGGCCTGCCGCAAAAATGCCTGCCGGCGCTTCAGTGAACTGCAACTGCCGGGCAAGCTGTTTCTCAACGTCTCCCCGGATTCACTGCTGGAACCCGGCCATCAACCCGGCCGCACCCTGCAGTTGCTGCAAGCCTATGGCATCCCGCCCAGCCAGGTGGTGATCGAGCTGACCGAGCAGTCGCCCACCGAGGATTTCGCCCTCCTCGACACCGCCCTGCACCATTACCGCGCCATGGGCTTCTCGATTGCCCTGGACGACCTGGGTGCGGGCTATTCCAGCCTGCGCCTGTGGTCAGAACTTCGCCCGGATTACGTGAAAATTGACCGCCACTTCATCGACGGCATTCATCAGGATGCGGTCAAACGCGAGTTCGTCGGCTCGATTCTGAAGATGGCCAAGGCGTCACGCGCCCAGGTGATCGCCGAAGGCATCGAACTGGAAGAAGAGCTCGTCGTGCTGGCGGAGATGGGCATCGATCTGCTGCAAGGCTACTTACTCTGCCGCCCGCAGGAACAACCGCCGCAGGACGCGCATCAGCTCCTGCCGAAGCTCAACGGCAATACCCTGATCCTGAGCGAGGAAGGCAGCAACCTCAGCGCCCTGCTCAACGAACAGCCGGCAGTAGCCCAGCACACGCCGATCGCCGAGGTGCTGGAAGCCTTCCGCGCCCAGGCCAACCTCAACTCCCTGGCGGTCGTCGATGAGCACGGACAACCGGTCGGCATCGTCAACCGCCATGCGCTCTCCGAAGCGCTGCTCAAGCCGTTCGCCACCGACCTGTTCGCCCGCAAACCGATCAGCCGCCTGATGAGCCATGACTTCCTCGCCGTCGAACTGAAACAGTCGCTGCAGAAGGTCAGCCGCCTGCTCACCAGCCGTGCCCGTCAGCGCATCGAGGAAGACTTCATCATTACCCAGGACGGCACTTACCTGGGTCTGGGGCGGGTGATCGATGTGCTCAAGCTGATCACCGAACTGAAGATCCAGCAAGCGCGCTACGCCAACCCGCTGACCCTGCTGCCGGGTAATGTGCCCATCCAGCAATGCCTGACGCGCCTGCTGCAGCAAGCCCGCGAAGCGGTGATCTGCTACGTGGATATCGACAATTTCAAGCCGTTCAACGACCTCTATGGCTATGCCAAAGGCGATGAAGTGTTGCTGAGCCTGGCGCAATGCCTGAGTGAGCGGGTAGACCCTGCCCGTGATTTCGTCGGCCATATTGGCGGCGACGACTTCTTGCTGGTGCTCGGCTCGCACGACTGGCGGGCCCGCCTCAATCGCCTGCAGGAAGACTTTCAAAGCCAATGCCGGCGCTTCTACAGCGATGAACACCTGCAAGCGGGTTGCCTGGTCGCCCACAGTCGGCAGGGCCAGCGCCAGGAATTCGCCCTGCTCTCCCTGTCACTGGGCGTGGTGCACTTGCGCCCGGAACAGTGCGCGCGACTGGACGCCAGCCAGCTCGCCGGCCTGGCTTCGGAGGCCAAGCGTCACGCCAAGGCGGTGCCCGGCTACAGCCTGCACATCATCGACACGCACAGGGTGTCGGCATAAGGCGATCGCGCAACCCTCAAGCCTGGAGCCTGGAGCCTGGAGCCTGCTCAGGGTATAAAAATCTGCAGGAGCCAGCTTGCCGTGATCCGGCAATCCTGCAGCGAGCCGGCGGACCGCCGGCTCACAGACGAGACAGCACCGCGGGTAGTCTTGCATACCCGCTTGCCCATAGGCTCCGATGGATTCCTGCCCCGCTACAGCCCCAGTTCCTGCGCCCGCCGGACAAAGCGCGCCGCCTGCTCGGCATCGGCCGGCAAGCCGGGACCGCCCTCGCGATACAGGTCGGCCAAGCGTCGGGCCGCCAGGGGATGGCCAGCCGTGGCCGCCAGCGCCCACCAGCGCGCAGCCTCAAGGCCATCGGGGGCTTGCCGGGTATCGCCCGCCAGGCTCAGCGCACCTAGCTGATAGGCAGCCTTGGCGTCGCCTGCAATGGCGGCCTGGCGCAACAGACGCACGCCTTCTTCACGGGCGCCAACCCCCTGACCACGAAACACCAGGATATGTCCGTAGAAGCTCTGCGCGGCAACATCGCCGAGGTTGGCCATGCGCGCGAACCGCCCTTCAAGCCAGCGCCAACCACGCGGCTGTTTGACCAGCCACGACCAGTGGAACAACCGTCGGGCCAGGCCATAGCCTATCCGCGCACGCAGCCGCCAAAGCACCTAGAGCGCCTCGGGGTAATCGAACTCGAATACCCGTACCACTTCGGCCGCATGCCAGGACGCGGCAGCGACGCCGTCCGAAGCACCGTTGAAGCGGCCAAGGCGGGTCACGCAGTCGAAAAATCCGGTTCGCGGTAGCCGGCTGGCCCCCTGACTGATCACCAAGGCGCTGCGCAGCGGCCGCTCGGCACGGGCATCCAGGGTCGCCAGGTGCTCCAACGCAGCAGTCAGCGTTTGCATCGCAGGGGTCGGCAAGGCCAACCGCTCGACCAATGCCCGATAGGTCAGCAGATGGCGCTGGCGTCGGGCATCCTCCAGCTCATCGAGTAAGGCTTGCCAATGTTGACGACTGATACTTACGCTCAAAGCTTCTCCTCCCAACCAGCGACACCCAGCGCCCAGGCCAAGGCCCGCTTGATGGCGGCATCCGGCTGGCGCTCGGCGCTTTCGATCATGCCCAGATAATGCGGACTGATCCCCACCGAACGCGCCAATTCCTGCTGCGACAAGCCCTTCTCTTCACGCAAACGCGTCAACTCGCTCAGCGCCGGCTTGAGCGTATCCGCAGCCGCAGCCGCTTCGGGCACTTGCGTAGCGTGCCCCGCGGCCTGCAACAAGGCCAGGTAATCGGCCCAGGGCAGTACCGCATATTCGGGTTCTCCATCACGTTTGATTACTTGCACTTTCATTCTCGACTCTCCGTGGAAAGCAGTACCGGCAGCCTTAGCGCCTTCCTTGCAGAGGGCTATGTTAACAGCCCGATACTCTAAAGGGCGTGACCTATACTGCCTTGACACTGTCAGGGCAATATTCCGGGGGCATTTTGAGAGTACTGGCGATCCTGCTGCTGGGCTGCTGGAGCGGCATAAGCGGCGCAGAGGCATTGCGCTGGGGCTTCTCCCCGGCCGATGGCATGCCCTATGTCGAGGTACGCAATCATCAATTGCGCAGCGGTTTCACCCACCGACTTGGCAGCAGAGTCGGCCAGCGCCTGGATCTCGATGTGCGCTTCGTCGAGACCCCGAACAAGCGTATCGAAGAGTTCATTCAGCGCGGACGCATTCATCTGATCTGCAACGCCAACCCCGACTGGCTGGCCGAACCACAGCGCTACCATTGGTCACCCAGGCTTTACCAGGAGGAAGACGTGCTCCTCCAGCATGACAGCGATGCACCCATGACAGGATTACAAGATCTGCACGGTAAAGTCCTCGGCACCCAGCTCGGCTATATCTACAGCCTGCCATTGATGGAGGCCTTCGCCCGCAAGCTGGTGACGCGCCAGAATGTCCGCGACCTCGACAGTGGACTTTACCTGCTGAGCAGACAGCGCCTGGATGCGCTGATCGACATGCGCCGCCCCCTGGCCTACAGGCTGGCCCAGCACCCGGAACTGCCACTGCACTTCAGTGACTGGGTGGTGCAGCGCTACGACCTGCATTGCATCTATGGGCAGCATCTGCCGGTCGCTGTCGAGAGGCTGGACGAGGTGCTGCTGGAATTGCGCGACTCGGGCGCGATCGCACAGATGCTCGACGACCCCCGAGCCGCCCCCCAGTAGCCCGCCAGAGCCGGTAAAAATCGAGCGCCCTAGCGCGGCTGTCTCCACGCGCTCACATAGCACAACGCCGCAGGAGGCGAGCCTATGCTCACCGGCTCTCAGGGCTCGGTATATCCAACGCCGGGTTTTGCCCATCCGGCAAGCGCTCGATCACCTCGAGCACCTCAGGCGCCTGGGCTTCCCGCCAGGCACGAAATGCCGCCAGTTCATCGCTCCAGGTGCGCAGCACCCAGGCCAGCACGGCCAGATCATCGACAAAGCCCACCAGCGGCAACCAATCCGGCAGCGCATCCAGTGGCGTGACGAAATACAGCAGCGCCGCCACTACTGCCAGTAACGCCTGCGAGCTGATCGCACGATACTCCCCTCGCCACCAGGCCATGCAGAGGCCTTGCAGGAGTCGCAAGTCATCTTTCAACGCATTGAAGCGCCAGCCTTGCTTGCCACTCTTGCGCGCCACCGCCAGCAGCAAGGCGGGCAACCGGCCACGACGTAAAAAAGACGGTGCCAAGCGCAGATAACTGGAAAAATTCCACGGCTGTTTCATGGGCATTACTCTTCAACCCGCATGGCTGCTGGGCTGGCTTGGGTTATCCACTAAAGCTGTGGATAACCTTGTGAACAGATTCCTGATGAGCCTATCAAACGCCCAGCCCATGCGGGCTTGCTACAGATCGGACATTTTTCATCCACTCAATAAATATCTTTTAAATCAACAACTTGAATTTTGCAAAGTTTTTTTCAAGAAGCTCATGTCAACCTCGAAATCAAGCCAGGCAAAATGTGCATAACCATGACGCCAGAATTTCAATCAGGCCTTTTTTACGACCGGCCGGTCAATTCCAGGCTCGTATTGTCACCGACAAAAACGCCAACGCCCCGTCGAAACGGGGCGTTGCTCGCAACCTTGGCAGCCTGTCGAACCCGGGACTGTCCCGGGCCGGGCAAACGCCTAGCGCTTACTCTTCTGTCTTGGCAGCCTTGATCTCCAGCAGCTCCAACTCGAACACCAGCACCGAGTTGGCCGGGATCGCCGGAGTCGGGCTTTGCTCGCCGTAGGCCAGCTCGCTCGGAATATAGAGCTTGTACTTCTCGCCGACATGCATCAATTGCAGGCCTTCGACCCAGCCTGGGATCACGCCGCTGACCGGCAGTTCGATCGGGGTACCGCGTTCGATGGAACTGTCGAACACGCTGCCATCGGTCAATTTGCCTTCATAGTGCACGCTCACCACGTCGGTGGCTTTCGGCTGCTCGCCTTCGACTTTCTTCAGCACTTCGTACTGCAAACCGGACTCGGTGGTGACCACCCCTTCGCGCTTGCCGTTCTCTTCGAGGAATTTCTTGCCGGCCTTGACCGCCTCCTCATTCATGGCAGCCATACGCTCCTCGGCACGCTTCTGCAGGAACGCGAATGCCTCGACCAGCTCGTCGTCTTTCAGGCGCTGTTCTTTCTTGCCGATGGCATCTTCGATGCCCTGGGCCACGGCTTTCGAGTCCAGGTCATCCATACCTTCCTGCGCCAGGCTCTTGCCCATGTTCAGGCCGATACCGTAGGAGGCTTTCTGCGCCGGGGTCTCCAGTTCTACGCTGGTTTGCGAATCACAACCTGCGAGTACCAGGCCTACCAAGGCGACCGCCGCCGCTAAACGATGTTGTTTCATGCTTATTCCTTGTTCGGTGCGCCCTAGGGCAATCGAGTGAAGGCGCGAGCTTAGCAGGCTGCCGCAATCACTGGCTACCAGGATACGAACGGGGAAATGCGTATAAGTTCAGGTATTTAAGCGGAATTTCGGAGGGATACAGCGAGTAGTTCGAAGGGGCACAGCGGAGATGGGGCGAGGTAAAAAATGGCGCAGCGGACGGGACTCGAACCCGCGACCCCCGGCGTGACAGGCCGGTATTCTAACCGACTGAACTACCGCTGCGCGTAACTTCAAAAAGCGAGTTTGGTGGGTGATGACGGGATCGAACCGCCGACCCTCTGCTTGTAAGGCAGATGCTCTCCCAGCTGAGCTAATCACCCTTCACTCTCGAAGTGGGGCGCATTCTAGACAGCCACCCCCCCCTTGGCAAGCACTGATTTAATAATTTTTTATCGACGTGCCAAAGGCTTACACAGGGTTGGCCTGAGGCGCCGAGGGGAGAATAATGCGCGCTTTGTATCGACGGGTGTGTCGCGGAACCATAAGAACCACTTGCGACATATCCGCTTCCCTCATCCGTCGCTGCGCGCCACCTTCTCCCTGGGGGAGAAGGACATAAGGATGGCGCCGCTTCGCGGCTTTCACGTTATATGGAGAATCACCCCTCATGTGGTTTCGCAACCTGCTGGTTTATCGCCTTACCCAAGATATTCCCTTCGATGCCGAAGCACTCGAAACCGCACTGGCGGCCAAACCGGCGCGCCCATGCGCGAGCCAGGAGCTGACCACCTATGGCTTCATCGCCCCCTTCGGCAAGGGCGGCGATGCACCGCTGGTGCATGTCAGCGGCGACTTTCTGCTGATCGCGGCGCGCAAGGAAGAACGCATCCTGCCGGGCAGCGTAGTGCGCGATGCCTTGAAGGAGAAAGTCGACGAGATCGAAGCCGAGCAGATGCGCAAGGTCTACAAGAAGGAGCGCGACCAGCTCAAGGACGACATCGTGCAGACCTTCCTGCCGCGCGCCTTTATCCGCAAGTCGGCGACCTTCGCCGCCATCGCCCCGAAACAGGGGCTGATTCTGGTCGATGCCTCCAGCCCGAAACGCGCCGAAGACCTGCTCTCCACCCTGCGTGAAGCCATCGGTTCGCTGCCGGTACGCCCACTGACGGTGAAGATTGCCCCCAGCGCCACCATGACCGAATGGGTCAAGACGCAGAAAGCCGCCGACGACTTCCATGTGCTCGACGAATGCGAGCTGCGCGACACCCACGAAGATGGCGGCGTGGTGCGCTGCAAACGTCAGGACCTGACCAGCGACGAAATCCAGCTGCACATGACCGCCGGCAAACAGGTCACCCAACTGTCGCTGGCCTGGCAGGACAAGCTGTCGTTCATGCTCGACGACAAGTTGGTGGTCAAGCGCCTGCGCTTCGAAGACCTGTTGCAGGATCAGGCTGAACAGGATGGCGGCGATGACGCCCTCGGCCAACAGGACGCCAGCTTCACCCTGATGATGCTGACCTTCGTCGACTTCCTCCCGGCGCTGTTCGAAGCCCTTGGCGGCGAAGAGACACCCCAGGGCATCTGAGATGGGTAGCGCGCGGGCTGACTGCCAGCCAGGCTCGCTAATCCCGCGTCACGTGAGCCTTTCTTGCATGTTTCAGCTGTAGCCCTGATAAGCGCCAGCGCAATCCGGGAACGTCTCCCGGATTGCGCCACGGCTTATCCAGACTACATGCCCGGGCCACAACTGCGGCGCTGCTCGCAAGCCCGCCAGAATCAACAGCCGCCCGGTCACACCTGCAACAGGCGTTCGCGCAGCTTGTGGATCTCATCACGCAGCTGCGCGGCGGCCTCGAACTCCAGGTCGCGGGCCAGCTGGTACATCTTCTCTTCCAGTTGGCGGATGCGCTTGGCGATTTCGCTCGGCGAACGCAACTCGTTCTCGTAGCGCGCGCTTTCTTCCGCGGCCTGGGCCATGCCCTTGCGCTTCTTGCTGCGCGAGCCCGGCACTGTGGCGCCTTCGAGGATGTCCTGGACGTCCTTGAACACGCCTTTGGGGGTGATGCCATTGGCGGCGTTGAAGGCGATCTGTTTGTTGCGCCGCCGCTCGGTCTCGCCGATGGCGCGCTCCATCGAGCCGGTCATGCGATCGGCATAGAGGATCGCCCGGCCGTTGAGGTTGCGCGCGGCGCGGCCGATGGTCTGGATCAGCGAGCGCTCGCTGCGCAGGAAGCCCTCCTTGTCGGCATCGAGAATCGCCACCAGCGACACCTCCGGCATGTCCAGGCCTTCGCGCAGCAGGTTGATGCCGACCAGCACATCGAAGGCACCGATGCGCAGGTCGCGGATGATCTCGACCCGCTCCACCGTGTCGATATCTGAGTGCAGGTAACGCACCTTGGCGCCATGATCGGCCAGGTAGTCGGTCAGATCCTCGGCCATGCGCTTGGTCAAGGTGGTGACCAGCACCCGCTCGCCCAGCGCCACGCGCTTGTGGATTTCCGAGAGCAGGTCGTCGACCTGGGTCAGCGCCGGGCGCACCTCGATCTGCGGGTCGACCAGCCCGGTGGGGCGCACCACCTGCTCGATCACCCGGCCGGCATGCTCGGCTTCGTAGTTGCCCGGGGTCGCCGAGACGAAGATGGTCTGCGGACTGGCCGCCTCCCACTCCTCGAAGCGCATCGGCCGGTTGTCCAGCGCCGAGGGCAGACGGAAGCCGTACTCGACCAGGGTTTCCTTGCGCGAGCGGTCGCCCTTGTACATGGCGCCGACCTGCGGCACCGAGACGTGGGACTCGTCGATCACCAGCAGCGCCTCGTCCGGCAGGTAGTCGTAGAGGGTCGGTGGCGGCTCGCCCGGTCCGCGCCCGGAGAGGTAGCGCGAGTAGTTCTCGATGCCGTTGCAGTAGCCCAGCTCGAGAATCATCTCCAGGTCGAAACGGGTGCGCTGCTCCAGGCGCTGGGCCTCGACCAGCTTGTTGCTGCTGCGCAGGTAGTCCAGGCGTTCGGCCAGCTCGACCTTGATCTTGTCCACCGCCTCCAGCAGCACCTCGCGCGGGGTGACGTAATGGCTCTTGGGGTAGAAGGTGAAACGCGGCAGCTTGCGGATCACCTCGCCGGTCAATGGATCGAATGCCGACAGGCTCTCCACCTCGTCGTCGAACAGCTCGACACGCACGGCCTCCAGCTCCGACTCCGCGGGGAACACATCGATCACGTCGCCGCGCACCCGGAAGCTGGCACGGGCAAAATCCATATCGTTGCGCGTGTACTGCAAGTCGGCCAGGCGGCGCAGCAGCTCACGCTGATCCAGCTTGTCGCCGCGGTCGACGTGCAGCACCATTTTCAGATAGGACTCGGGGCTGCCCAGGCCGTAGATGCACGACACCGTGGTGACGATGATCGCATCCGGCCGCTCCAGCAGCGCCTTGGTCGCCGACAGGCGCATCTGCTCGATATGGTCGTTGATCGAGGCGTCCTTCTCGATAAAGGTATCGGAGGACGGCACATAGGCTTCCGGCTGGTAGTAGTCGTAATAGGAAACGAAATACTCCACCGCATTGTTCGGGAAGAAGCTCTTGAACTCGCCATACAACTGCGCGGCCAGGGTCTTGTTCGGCGCCAGCACCAGGGTCGGCCGCTGGATCTGGGCGATCACGTTGGCGATGCTGAAGGTCTTGCCCGAGCCAGTCACGCCGAGCAGGGTCTGGTGCGACAAACCCGCCTCAATGCCTTCCACCATCTGCCGAATGGCCTCCGGCTGATCGCCGGCAGGCTGGAAACGGGTGACCAGTTGGAACTTGGACATGACTAACCTCGACAAACGACTGTGACGCGATCAGAGAGCGTACGTCAAAACAGTTGAAATGCGTGTACCCGCTGTCGCGACACACGTTATGGGTCGTTATACTAACGGCCCACTTACGCAACCCCTAGCGGGGCCTTGCAGACATTCACCCCTCTTCCCCCGAGCTGCCGCATCCATGAGCCTGTTCTCTGCCGTCGAAATGGCGCCGCGCGACCCCATCCTGGGCCTCAACGAAGCCTTTAACGCCGATACCCGTCCCACCAAGGTCAACCTCGGCGTTGGCGTGTACACCAATGAAGATGGGCGAATTCCGCTGATGCGGGCGGTGGAGGAAGCAGAAAATGCGCTGGCCGCCACCCATGCGCCCCGTGGCTACCTGCCGATCGAGGGCATCGCCGCCTACGACCAGGCCGTGCAGACCCTGCTGTTCGGCGCCGGCTCGACCCTGGCGCAAGAAGGCCGAGTGATCACCGCCCAGGCCCTGGGCGGCACCGGCGCCTTGAAAGTCGGCGCGGACTTCCTCAAGCGCCTGCTCCCGGATGCCGCCGTGGCCATCAGCGACCCGAGCTGGGAAAACCACCGTGCCCTGTTCGAAGCCGCCGGCTTCCCGGTGCGCAACTACCGCTATTATGACGCCTTCAGCAACGGCGTGAACCGTGGCGGCCTGCTCGAAGACCTGAAGAACCTGCCCGCCCGCTCGATCGTGGTGCTGCACGCCTGCTGCCACAACCCGACCGGCGTCGACCTGAGCATGGACGACTGGCAGGCCATTCTCGACATTCTGCGCGAACGCGAACATGTACCCTTCCTCGACATCGCCTACCAGGGCTTTGGCGACGGTATCGAGGAAGACGCCGCGGCCGTGCGCCTGTTCGCCGAATCCGGCTTGACCTTCTTCGTTTCCAGCTCCTTCTCCAAGTCGTTCTCGCTGTATGGCGAACGGGTCGGCGCGCTGTCCATCGTCACCGGCTCGCAAGATGAAACCGGCCGAGTGCTATCGCAACTCAAGCGGGTGATCCGCACCAACTACTCGAACCCGCCGACCCATGGCGCCAGCGTCGTCGCGGCAGTGCTCAACACGCCCGAACTGCGGGCCATGTGGGAAGCCGAACTGGGCGAAATGCGTGAACGCATTCGCACCATGCGCCTGGCCATGGTCGAGCAGCTAACCGCCCTGGGCGCCAAGCGCGACTTCAGCTTCGTCGCCCAACAGCGCGGCATGTTCTCCTACTCGGGGCTCACCACCGAGCAGGTGGAACGCCTGAAAAGCGAATTCGGCATCTACGCCGTCGGCACCGGGCGCATCTGTGTCGCGGCGCTGAACCAGCGTAATCTGCCGGCCGTTACCCAGGCCATCGCCCAGGTCCTCTGAACCGCCAAGGGGAAGTCCGAGATACTTGACTTCCCCTTCCTAATCAGTAGGATACGCACCGTTATTCCGCGATAGCTCAGTCGGTAGAGCAAATGACTGTTAATCATTGGGTCCCAGGTTCGAGTCCTGGTCGCGGAGCCAAATTCGAGAACCCGGCCATCCAGCCGGGTTTTTATTGCCTGCGGACTCTCGCCGGGACTGCGTCCCAGGTTATTCGCCAAGGCTCACCCCTCCGGGGCCGCGCTGAAGCGCGTTCAGCTGCGCTGTCGAGTCCTGGTCGCGGAGCCAAATCCGAGAACCCGGCCATCCAGCCGGGTTTTTATTGCCTGCGGACTCTCATCAAACAAAATATAACTCATTGTTTTTGCTCTTAAAAATCTAAGCTGCATGAACCAGCTCCATCCCGAGTTGGCGGGCCTTGCGTAGCAGGGCTCGCAGCTGTCGCTCTTTGCTTTTGGCTTCGTAAGCTTCC
>NZ_JBFIIG010000125.1:0-12379 GCF_041601375.1 Pseudomonas sp.
GCCCCCCCCCCCCCCCCGAAACTCTCGGTACATGACGACTGCGTGCGTCGTTTCATCGCCCTGGTCGATGAGTGCTACGACCGCCGCGTGCCGCTGTATCTGGAGGCGCAGGTGCCGCTGGATCAGCTGTATACCCAGGGTTCTCTGGCCTTTGCGTTCCGCCGCACCCTCAGCCGCCTGCGCGAGATGCAGCTGCAGTGCTTCGCCGACGCCTAGCCTGCTAGCTGCGATCGGCCAGCACGCCGATCAGGAAGAACACCAGCAGCAACACCGGCGCCAGGGTGTAGTTGTTGAAGTGGCCGAGGCCCTGGGCCAGCCAGGGGGTGAGGAAGACCATTGCCAGGCCGTAGCCGACCGCGCAGATCAGGACGAAGATCAGGGTGCGGAAGAAGAAGTTGAGGCCGCCGATCGCGCGCTGCACCCAGGCATTGATGCCGGGGCCGAACAGCACCAGCAGGGTGGCCATGATGGCCAGGGCGATGTCGTGCAGGTGGCCGCGGCTCCAGCGCGACAGGGTGGCGATCAGGTCGAATAGCAGGTCCAAGCGGGGTCCTTAGCGCCGCGTGGCGCACAGCAGGTCAGGGCAGAAAGTGTTGCAGCAGGTCGTTGAGAAACAGCTGGCCTTCGCGGCTGGCGACCAGGCGGGCCGGGTCGCGCTGCAAGAGGCCGCGCTGCTCGGCTTCCTCGCGGGCCGCGGCCAGTAGCCTCAGCGGCAGGCCGGTGCGCTGAGTGAACAGGGTGCTGGCGACGCCGTCCGTGAGGCGCAGCACATTCATCAGAAATTCGAAGGGCAGTTCGTCCGGGCCGAGCAAGCGCTCGCCGGCGCTGAAGGCTTTGCTTGGCTCCAGGTAGTCCTTGGGCAAGCGGGTTTTCCAGCCGCGGCTGATACTGCCGTCCGGACGGCTCAGCTTGGCGTGGGCGCCGGCGCC
This sequence comes from Pseudomonas sp., assembly GCF_041601375.1. Lineage (GTDB taxonomy): Bacteria > Pseudomonadota > Gammaproteobacteria > Pseudomonadales > Pseudomonadaceae > Aquipseudomonas. The sequence continues at coordinate 930 of NZ_JBFIIG010000125.1, forward strand.
GATTCCGAGGAAATCGCCGAAACTCCAGTAGTTGAGGTTGTGCCGGGCCGCCTTGCCGGGCTGGGCGTAGGCGGACACCTCGTACTGCGCATAGCCGTGTTCGGCCAACAGCGCCTGGCCGGCTTCCTGGATGTCCCAGAGAATATCGTCCTCGGGCATCACCGGCGGCTGGTTCCAGAACACCGTGTTCGGTTCCACCGTCAGCTGATACCAGGACAGGTGGGTCGGGCCCTGGGCGATGGCGATGCGCAGGTCGCCGAGGGCATCCTCGATCGACTGCTCGGGCAGGCCGTGCATCAGGTCCAGGTTGAAGTTGTCGAAGCCGGCGGCGCGGGCCATGTCGGCGGAGCGGATGGCCTCGTCACCGTCATGGATGCGGCCCAGGGCCTTGAGCTTGGCGGCCTGGAAACTCTGTACGCCGATCGACAGGCGATTGATGCCCAGCGCACGATAGTCGCGGAACTTGGCCTGCTCGAAGGTGCCGGGGTTGGCTTCCAGGGTGATTTCGATATCGCTGGCGAAGGGCACGCGGCGCTCCACGCCTTCGAGCAAACGACCCAGTGCCTTGGCCGAGAACAGGCTGGGGGTGCCGCCACCGAAGAAGATCGAGGTCAGCGACCGGCCATGCACCTGGGGCAGGTCCTGGTCGAGGTCGGCGAGCAGGGCGTCGACGTATTCCTGTTCCGGCAGGGTCGGCCCGGCGGCGTGGGAGTTGAAGTCGCAGTAGGGGCACTTCTTCACGCACCAGGGAATGTGGATATAGAGCGCCAGGGGCGGCAGCTCGAAGCCGCTTTGGCGCCCCTCGCCCGTCGGGTGAAGGATAGGGTTCATGCCAGCCCCAACCGCTGCTTGAGCAGGGCCATGGCGCGGGCGCGGTGGCTCAGTTGGTTCTTCTCGGCGGGTGGCAGCTCGGCGCTGGAGCATTGGCGCTCCTCGACCCAGAACAGCGGGTCGTAGCCGAAGCCGTGCTCGCCGCGCGCGGCATGCAGGATGTGCCCGTGCCAGAGCCCTTCGCAAATGATCGGCAATGGATCTTCGGCGTGTCGCAGGAGGGCCAGGCAGCAGACGAACTGGGCGCCGCGCTGGGCGTCCGGTACGTCTTTCAAGGCATCGAGCAGCTTGGCGTTGTTCGCCGCGTCGCCCTGGCCATCGGCGTAACGCGCCGAGTAGATGCCCGGGGCGCCGCCGAGAAAGTCCACGGCCAGGCCGGAGTCGTCGGCCAGCGCCGGCAGGCCGGACACCCGCGCGGCATGGCGCGCCTTGAGGATGGCGTTTTCGACGAAGGTCAGGCCGCTCTCGTGCGGCTCGACGTCACTGAATTCGCCGATCGAGCGCACGCGCACGGCGACGCCGAGCATGGCCTGGAGTTCCTTGAGTTTGCCGGCGTTATGGCTGGCCAGCACGAGTTCGCTGAGTGGCATCATCAGTCGGGGAAGAATTCCTGGTTGAAGTCGAAGCTGTGCGTATTGCCACCGTCGGTCTGGATCTTGAGGCTGAAGCGCAGTACTTCCTGCTGCTCGATGGGGAACTGGGCCAGGTAGTAGATGGCCTCGCCTTCGGTGACCTGCTTGAACCTCAGGCCGTGGATCTGGCCGAGCAGGTTGCGCATTTCCCCGCTGACCCTGGCGGCGGTCGGTTGGCCGGCCTTGAGCACCGAGATATTGACTACGCCCTGTGTCTTGCTGCGGCTGAGGCCCACTGCAGCGGCGATCTCCGGTTGCAGGAAGCTGGAGTTGAAGGCGTTGTAGTGTACATCCAGGTCGCCGAAACTTTGCTTGCGTTCGGCAATTGCCGGCAGGCTCAGGCATAGGGCGATAAACAGTAGGGCGATGCGATACATGGTGGCTCTCCTCAGGATGGCCTGGTTGCCGGCGATATCAGTTGGCGCTCGGCCCGCTGATCCGGTAGATGCCGATCTCACCTAACAGATTAGGCCAAATGCGGCTGGCCCAACCGTGCAGATGATCGCGATCCACCGCCAGACGGTTCAGCACCCTGGCATTTTGCACGAGGCACAGGCGCTCGAAGTCCGCGAAGGTGCAGAAATGGATGTTCGGCGTGTTGTACCAGGTGTAGGGCAGGAAGTCGGACACCGGCATGCGCCCCTTGCTCGCCAGGTACCAGCGGCAGCGCCAGTGGGCGAAGTTGGGGAAGGTGATGATGCAGGTCTTGCCGACCCGCAGCATCTCCGCCAGCACCTTGTCCGGGAAGTGCAGGGCCTGCAGCGACTGGGTCATCACCACCACGTCGAAGCTGTCGCTGGCGAAGTTGCCCAAGCCCTTGTCGAGGTTCTGCTCGATGACGTTGACGCCCTTGCCGACGCACTGGGCGATGTTGTCCGGGTCGATCTCCAGGCCGTAGCCGCTGACCCCTTTGTGCTCGGCCAGCCAGGCGAGCAGTTCGCCATTGCCGCAGCCGAGGTCGAGCACCCGGCTGCCGGCGGGGATCCAGTCTTGGATGATGTCCAGGTCGGCTCTCATGCGCGCCTCATACTGCGATTCGGTTCATATAGCTGCTGAAGGCCTGCAGGTAACGCGGGATCGGGATCAGGAAGGCGTCGTGGCCCTGCGGCGCGTCGATTTCCAGGTAGCAGACGTTCTTGCGTGCGGCGATCAGGGCGTCGACGATCTCGCGCGAGCGTGCCGGCGAGAAGCGCCAGTCGGTGGTGAAGGACATCACGCAGAAGTCCGCCTGCACCCCGGCCAGGGTCTGGGCCAGGTTGCCGTCGAACGCCGCCGCCGGGTCGAAATAGTCCAGCGCCTTGGTCATCAGCAGGTAGGTGTTGGCGTCGAAGCGCCCGGAGAATTCCTCGCCCTGGTAGCGCAGGTAGCTCTCGACCTGGAACTCGACGCTGTGGAAGTCGTAGTTGAGCTTCTCGCTCTTCAGCCCGCGGCCGAATTTCTCGCCCATGGCGTCGTCCGACAGGTAGGTGATGTGGCCGACCATGCGCGCCAGCATCAGACCGCGCTTGGGGATCACCCCGCGCTCCTGGAAGTGCCCGCCGTAGAACTCCGGGTCGGTGAGAATGGCCTGGCGCGCCACCTCGTTGAAGGCGATGTTCTGCGCCGACAGTTTGGGCGCCGAGGCGATCGCCAGGCAGTGGCGGATGCGCTCGGGGTAGCTGATGGCCCACTGCATGGCCTGCATGCCGCCGAGGCTGCCGCCGACCACCGCGGCCCACTGGCCGATGTCGAGGGCGTCGGCCAGGCGCGCCTGGCTGTGCACCCAGTCTTCCACGGTCATCACCGGGAAATCCGCGCCAAAGGGTTTGCCGGTGGCCGGATTGACGCTGGAGGGGCCGGTCGAACCGTTGCAGCCGCCGAGGTTGTTGAGGCTGACGACGAAGAACCTGCTGGTGTCGATCGGCTTGCCGGGGCCGATGCAACTGTCCCACCAGCCGGGCTTGCGCTCGTCCGCGCTGTGAAAGCCGGCGGCATGGTGGTGGCCGGACAGCGCATGGCAGATCAGCACGGCGTTGCTGCGCGCGGCGTTCAGTTCGCCGTAGGTTTCGTAGACCAGTTGGTAGTCGGCCAGGCTGCGCCCGCAGGCGAGCGCCAGGGGGGCGGCGAAGTGCAGCACCTGGGGGGTCACCAGGCCAACAGAGTCTTGGGGAAAGGCAGTGGACATCGACCCTGCTCGCAGTAAAGGAAGTGCCGCAGTCTAAAGAGCGCCGCCCCGGGCGGCAAGCGTGCGGGGCGGCGGGCAATGTCTGGCCGCGGCGCGCCCGGCGCTCATTCGCCGACGCTGTGTGGCCGCGCCACGCCGGGCAGGTTGACCACCTTGCCCTGGCGCTGGATCGGCGCGGGGCGGCGCAGGCCGCGCAGCATCTCGCTGGCCTGGGCCAGTTGCTGTTGCAGCTCGTCGCGGTAGCCGACCAGTTGCTGGCCGCGCTGGCGGGCCTGTTGGGTTTGCTGGGCCAGGGCCTTGAGCCGCAACATGTGGCTTTCCAGCAGCTGTTTGTGTTCCAGGGTGTGTTGCATCAGCGGCATCAGCGCGTCGTTGGCCCACTGTCCGGCCTCGACCCGCAGGCGCTGGTGCAGGCCGATGACTTCCTGGACCAGGGTGGCGAAGAAGCGCCTGGTCAGGCTGCGCTGTTCGGTGAGCAGGGTTTTCAGGTGCAGGCGGAACTGGTCGGCCTGGGTCTGCAGCTGTTTGAGTTCGCGCAGGTAGCGCTTGACGTTGAACTGCGGCGCATCGACGCCTTGCAGCGGGTTCTCCTGGTTGTGCCGTTGGTAGATGGCGGCGACCATCTTGTTGGCCATCGCGGCTTCATGGGCCAGGCTGTCCAGGTCATGTTCCACCGCGCGGAAGAAGTGCAGGATCGCCTGGTTGATGCCCAGGGTGGTCCAGCTGCCGGCGAGGTTCTTGCGCACCTTGTTCAGGTGTTCGTCGAGGCGTTCCGCGCGCACGGCGATCTGCAGCAGCTCGCCTTGGCGCTTGAGCAGGCGCTGGTTGGTTTTCAGGCCGAGCAGGCGCTTGTGGTGCCGGCTGTGGTCGTCCTTGGTCCTGGCGGTCAGCTCGAACAGCAACTGACCGTTATCGTGCTGGTGATTGCTCAGCAGCGCCTGTTGTTCGTTGACCTTGTCCAGGCGCAGGTTGAGCAGGTGCTGGCTGCCTTGCAGCAGGCCCAGCACCTGATTGACCACGCGGTCTTCGATCAGGCGTTCCTTCTGGCTGACGATGCGCTCGCACAGCAGGTTCTCCAGGTTGCTCATCTGGCTGCGGGCCAGCAGTGCCGGATCCTGGCGCACCTTGGCCAGCAGCGCCTGCTTGGCCGACAGCGGCAGCACCTCGTCGGGGCGGATGCCAAGCTGCCTGGCCGTGACGCTCTGGATCTGCGCGATGGCGTTCTGCACGAAGGCTTCGCCGGCCAGGTCGTCCCAGAGGATGTCGATCTTGTTGAGCACGGCGAACAGGCAGGTCTGGGTGTCGTCGTCGAGCTGGCGAATATGCTGCTGCCAGACCGCCATGTCGCTGGCGGTGACCCCGGTGTCGGCGGACAGCAGGAAGATGATCGCCTGGGCGCTGGGCAGCATCGACAGGGTTAGCTCGGGTTCGCTGCCCAGGGCATTCAGACCGGGGGTGTCGAGGAGGCGCAGGCCCTGGCGCAGCAGCTGGTGATCGAAGTTGACCAGCGCATGGCGCCAGGTCGGCACCAGCACCTGGCCGGATTTGCCGGTGCTTTCCAGGGTGTCGGGGTGGAAGCCCAGCTGGATGGCTTGCTCCACCGGCATGGCTTTGCTCTTCGCCACCTGGGTGAAGGCCTGGATCATGTTGTCCGGGTCGCTGAGGTCCAGCGGGATGTTCACCCAGTGCCGGGGAATGCGCTTGAACTGGGCGACGCTGGCCTCGGTGGCGCGGGTTTCGATCGGCAGCAGGCGGATGTAGGAGCGTTCCGAGCGCGGGTCGAAGAACAGCTCGGTGGGGCACATGGTGGTGCGCCCGGCCTGGGACGGCAGCATGCGCTGGCCGTAGGCGGAGAAGAACAGGCTGTTGATCAGTTCGGTCTTGCCGCGCGAGAACTCGCCGACGAAGGCCAGGGTGATGTGGTCGCTGCGCAGCAGCTTGAGGGCGCGCTCCAGCTTGGCGTCCAGCGCCTCGGAGGTGAGCCGATTGTTCACCAGCCAGCTGCGGTAGCGCGTGATCTGGCGCATCAGCTCGCGCTTCCAGCCGACGTAGGCATCGACCTGTTGACTGAGACGTTCCATGCTCATCCTGGCGTTCCTCTGGCTAGCGCGGCTACGGGGCGGTGCGGTTAGCGGCGCGGGTCTGCCCGGCAGCGCATGGCGTGCGCCGATGCGCTGGGCTGGCGAGCATTATGCGGGGCGTGCAGGGGGTGTCAATTGGCTAGTATTTCGATCCGACCTGATGGTCGCTCAGGCGGGGCGAGCGGTCAGTTCGAGTGCTGCGGGCAGCTGCCGCGGTCGCTCGATGCGAACGCGCTTCTGCCGGCTTTGCTGGCCGCTTTCCAAGCTGACCTGGCGCTTGCTCACGGCAAAAGCGCCGGCGAGAAAGGCCAGCAACTGGGCGTTGGCCTTGCCGTCGACCGGCGGAGCGCTGAGGCGGATCTTCAGCCGCTCACCGTGCAGCCCGGCGAACTCATCGCAACTGGCTTTGGGCTGCAGGTGGCACTCGAGGATCAGGTCCTCGCCGTCCCAGCGATAGAAGCTCATCGGGTTCCCGGGCTCAGATCGCCAGGCTGAGGCCCTTGAACATGCCGGTCATCACCGCCAGGTTGCGCACCACCAGCATGTTGATCAGGTTGAGGATCAGGAAGGCCACGATCGGCGACAGGTCGAGCCCGCCCAGGCTCGGCAGAATGCGCCGGATCGGCGCCAGCAGCGGTTCGCAGATCTGGTTGATCAGTTCGGCCGCCGGATTGTGGCTGCCCTGGGCGACCCAGGACAGGATCACGCTGATGATCAGGGCGAAGAAGAACACCTTGATGAACAGGGCGGTGACGCCAATGATCGACCAGACCAGCAGTTGCAGCGGATTGTCCAGGCCATAGCCCATCAGCATCAGGACCAGGGCCATGAGCACCAGTTGCACCAGGATCGCCAGCACCAGCGAGGCCAGGTCGAGCCCGGCGAAACTGGGAATGACCTTGCGCAGCGGTTTGAGCAGCGGGTGGGTGGCGCGCACGATGAACTGGCTGAGCGGGTTGTAGAAGTCGGCCTTCACCAGTTGCAGGATGAAGCGCAGCAGCACGATCAGCAGGTACAGACTGCCGATGGTCTGCAGGATATACACGGCTGCGGTACTCAGTCCGATCATTATTGACTCCTTAGTTGGTCCATCTATTCATGGGCTGAGAGGTTCTATTGGCCAAGCTGCTCGGCCAGTTCCGCCGAGCGTTGGGCGGCGGCATTCATGGCCTGTTCGACCAGGGCTTCGAAACCGCCCGCCTGGAAGGTCTTGATGGCCGCTTCGGTGGTGCCGGCCGGCGAGGTGACGCGGCGGCGCAGTTCGCCGGCATCGACATCGCTGCTGGTCGCCATGCGCGCGGCCCCCAGTGCGGTGTGCTGGGCCAGTTGGGCGGCGGTGGCGCGTGCCAGGCCGAGTTTTTCGCCGGCGGCGGTCATGGCTTCGATCAGCAGGAAGAAATACGCCGGGCCGCTGCCGGAAGCGGCGGTGACCGCATCGATCAGCTGTTCCTGGTCCAGCCACAGGGCCAGGCCAACCGCGCCCAGCAGCTGTTCGGCCTGCTGACGCTGCGCCGCCGAAACCAGGCTGTTGGCATACAAGCCGCTGACGCCCTGGCGCAGCAGCGCCGGCGTATTGGGCATGCAGCGCACGACCGCACGGGCGCCGAGCCAGTTTTCCAGGCTGGCGCAGCTGATGCCGGCGGCGATGGACACGATCAATTGATCCGCGCCGAGCTGGCTGGCCAGCTCCTGGCAGACGGCTTTCATCACCTGCGGTTTGACGGCCAGGACGATCACGTCGGCGCCCTGGATGGCCTCGGCGTTGCTGGCGAAGGTTTCGATGGCGTATTCGCTGCCGATCTTGGCGCGTTGCTCGGCGCCGTGGTCACTGGCGCGAATGCTGCTGGCGTCGACGCCTTGGGCGCGCAGCCCGCCGATCAGGCTAGCGGCCATATTGCCGGCGCCGATAAACGCAATGCGGGGGGAAGTCATAAGAGGTTTCCTTTTTTATCGAGTCGAGTAGAGCGGCGCTTATGAATAGTCGCGTTCGCCAAACAATGCGGTACCGATGCGCACCCAGGTCGCCCCTTCGGCAATGGCGGCCTCGAGGTCATGGCTCATGCCCATGGACAGGGTATCGAGATCCAGGTTCAGCTCGGCTTGCAGTCCAGACAGGCGGGCAAAGGCGGCCTGTTGCGTCGCGCGGTCTTCGCTGGGTTCGGGAATGCTCATCAATCCACGCAGTTTGAGGTTGGGCAGTTGGCTCACCGCCTGGGCCAATGCAGGCAGTTCTTCGGGGCTACAGCCCGATTTGCTGGCCTCGCCACTGACGTTCACCTGCAGACAGATATTCAGCGCGGGCAGGTGCGGCGGGCGTTGCGCGGACAGGCGCTCGGCGATTTTCAGGCGATCCACCGAGTGCACCCAGGCGAAATGCTCGGCGATGGCTCGGGTCTTGTTCGATTGAATGGGGCCGATGAAGTGCCAAATCAATGGCAGATCGCTCAGATCGAGCTGCTTTTCCAGGGCTTCCTGCAGGTAGTTCTCGCCGAAGTCATGCAAACCGGCCGCATGGGCCTGGCGAATGGCCGCGGCGGGTTTGGTTTTGCTCACTGCGAGCAGGCCAATCGTTGCACAATCTCGCCCCGAGGCTTGCGCCGCCTCACGGATGCGTGCTCCGACCTTTGCAATATTCTCTGCTATCGTGGACATTACTTGCGCCAGCCGCCTTGGGTTCGCGGCATTCTACCGTCATTAGGGAGTCCCATGGATATCACTGAGCTGCTTGCCTTCAGCGCCAAGCAAGGCGCGTCGGACCTGCATCTCTCTGCTGGTCTGCCGCCGATGATTCGGGTCGACGGCGATGTGCGCCGGATCAACTTGCCGGCCCTGGATCACAAGCAGGTGCATGCGCTGATCTACGACATCATGAACGACAAGCAGCGCAAGGATTTCGAGGAGTTCCTGGAGACCGACTTCTCCTTCGAAGTGCCTGGGGTCGCGCGTTTCCGGGTCAACGCCTTCAACCAGAACCGTGGCGCCGGGGCGGTGTTCCGGACCATTCCGTCCAAGGTGCTGACCATGGAAGACCTTGGCATGGGCGAGGTGTTTCGCAAGATCACCGACGTGCCAAGGGGCCTGGTACTGGTCACCGGACCAACGGGTTCGGGCAAGTCGACCACCCTGGCGGCGATGCTCGATTACCTCAACGGCAGCAAATACCAGCACATCCTGACCATCGAAGACCCGATCGAGTTCGTCCACGAATCGAAGAAGTGCCTGGTCAACCAGCGCGAGGTGCACCGCGACACCCTGGGCTTCTCCGAGGCCCTGCGCTCGGCGCTGCGCGAAGACCCGGACATCATTCTGGTCGGCGAGATGCGCGACCTGGAGACCATCCGCCTGGCGCTGACCGCCGCGGAAACCGGCCACCTGGTGTTCGGCACCCTGCACACCACCTCGGCGGCCAAGACCATCGACCGGGTGGTCGACGTGTTCCCGGCCGAAGAAAAATCCATGGTCCGCTCGATGCTCTCCGAATCCCTGCAGGCGGTGATCTCGCAGACCCTGCTGAAGAAAGTCGGCGGCGGGCGGGTGGCGGCCCATGAAATCATGATCGGCACCCCGGCGATCCGTAACCTGATCCGCGAGGACAAGGTGGCGCAGATGTATTCGTCGATCCAGACTGGCGCCTCGCTGGGCATGCAGACCCTGGATGCCTGCCTGAAAGGCCTGGTAGCCAAGGGCCTGGTCACCCGCGAAACTGCGCGGGAAAAATCCAAGACCCCGGATAACTTTTAATTCGTATCTGGCCAGCCGCGAGGTTGGCCGAGACCCAGATCGCTGGTGAGGCACGCGCCCCGGCAGCTGGTGGTTGGTCAAGCGCGTGACAGTGATGGGCGAGACAACGCATGGAATTCGAAAAACTGCTGCGCCTGATGGTAGAGAAAGGCGGCTCCGACCTGTTCATCACTGCCGGCGTACCGCCGTCGATGAAGGTCAACGGCAAGATCATGCCGGTGACCAAGAACCCCATGTCGCCCGAGCAAACCCGGGAAACCGTGCACTCGGTGATGAACGAGCAACAGCGTCGCGACTTCGCCGAGAGCCACGAATGCAACTTCGCCATCAGCGCCCGTGGCGTCGGCCGCTTCCGGGTCAGCGCCTTCTACCAGCGCAACCTGGCCGGCATGGTGCTGCGCCGCATCGAGACCAACATCCCGACCCTGGATGACCTCAAGCTTCCGGAAATCCTCAAGAAGCTGGCCCTGACCAAGCGTGGACTGGTGCTGTTCGTCGGCGCCACCGGCACCGGCAAGTCCACCTCGCTGGCGGCGATGATCGGCTACCGCAACAAGAACAGCAGCGGCCACATCATCTCCATCGAAGACCCGATCGAATATATCCACCAGCACCAGAGCTGCATTGTCACCCAGCGCGAAGTCGGCATCGACACCGAGTCCTTCGAGGTGGCGCTGAAGAACACCCTGCGCCAGGCGCCGGACGTGATCCTCATCGGCGAGGTGCGCACCCGCGAGACCATGGACCATGCCGTGGCCTTCGCCGAGACCGGCCACCTGTGCCTGGCCACCCTGCACGCCAACAACGCCAACCAGGCGCTGGACCGGATCATCAACTTCTTCCCGGCCGACCGGCAGAACCAGGTATGGATGGACCTGTCGCTCAACCTCAAGGCGATTGTCGCCCAGCAACTGATCCCGACCCCGGACGGCAAGGGCCGCCGCGCGGTGATCGAGGTGCTGATCAACACCCCGCTGGCCGCCGACCTGATCCGCAAGGGCGAGGTGCATGAGCTCAAGGCCCTGATGAAACGTTCGACCGAACTGGGCATGCAGACCTTCGACCAGGCGCTGTACAACCTCTACAGTCAGGGCGAAATCACCTACGAAGATGCGCTGCTCTACGCCGACTCGGCGAACGATCTGCGCCTGCTGATCAAGCTCGGCTCGGAGTCTGACGGCGATCACCTGGCCCACATGAGCGATGGCCTGTCCCTGGAAGTCGCCCCCGAAGATCCCGGCCGGCGCTTCCGTTGAGCTAGCGACCTTTGACCAGCCCGCGCTCGCGGGCTTTTTTCAGCGAGCAGTAAACCCGGCGCGGTCTTGCCGGTCTCATTGATACCATTCAGCAGCGCAGGAGCAAGGCATGGACGTAAGACAGGACACCCATAGCAAGGTCATCGGTTATCTGCTGTGGATCTTCGGGTTTCTCGGTGCGCACCGCTTCTATTACGGCAAGCCAGTCACCGGAACCATCTGGTTCTTCACCCTCGGTTTGCTGTTCATCGGCTGGATCATCGACCTGTTCCTGATCCCGGCGATGGATCGCGAGGCCGATCTGCGCTTCACCGCCGGCGACACCGATTACAACGTCGCCTGGATTCTGCTGACCTTCCTCGGCATTTTCGGTGTGCACCGCATGTACCAGGGCAAGTGGATCAGCGGGATCCTCTACCTGTTCACCGGTGGTCTGTTCCTGATCGGCGTGCTCTACGATTTCTGGACGCTGAACGAGCAGATATCGATCAAGAATGCCGAGCGCGAATAAGCCGCAGTCTCCGGCGATCGAGGGCTCGTGGGAGCGTCACTTACGCCAGAAACAAAAAACCGCCAATTGGCGGTTTTTTGTTTCTGGCTGATCCTAGGAGCCTGTCGGACTTAACGCTGTTCTACTGCGGAAAAGCCGGATTTGGTCATTTTTTGCTGCTTTCCCTCGTTAAATAGCCAGCTATTCGCCTCGGAAAAGCAACAAAACTGCCTCAAACCGGACTTTCCCTCGCTA